>CAZYOL010000117.1:0-13506 GCA_964649065.1 uncultured Spirochaetales bacterium | reverse complement strand
CCTCGTTGATCGAGGAGTCCTTCTCGATGTAGGTATCCGTCGAGGGGATGTAGGCCTCGGGCTGGTAGTAGTCGTAGTAGGAAACGAAGTACTCCACGGCATTGTTCGGGAAGAGCTCCTTGAACTCGGCGTAGAGCTGGGCCGCCAGCGTCTTGTTGGGTGCCATGACGATGCTCGGCCGGTTCAGCTGTTCGATCACGCAGGCCATGGTGAAGGACTTGCCGCTGCCGGTGACCCCCAGCAGGGTCTG
This sequence comes from uncultured Spirochaetales bacterium, assembly GCA_964649065.1. Taxonomy (GTDB): domain Bacteria; phylum Myxococcota_A; class UBA9160; order UBA9160; family SMWR01; genus CAZYOL01. The sequence goes on along the minus strand of CAZYOL010000117.1, from coordinate 13,256 downwards.
ATGGGCCTCGCCCCGCTGCACGCCCTCCAGCAGGGCCTCGATGGCCCGCGGCTGGTCGCCCTGCGGCGAGAACTCGGAGACCAGCTCGAAGCGCTCGCTCACCGCCGCCTCCAGCGTGGACCTTCCGGCGTGTCCTCCACCAGGATGCCCTCGGCGGCCAGCTCCTGGCGGATGCGGTCGGCAGTCGCGAAATCGCGGCGGCCCTTGGCCTCCTGACGCTCGGCCACCAGGGCGTCGATGCGCGGATCGCTCTCGGTGCGGGCGCTGCGGGGCAGGGCCTCGGCCAGATCCAGGCCCAGCACCGCATCGAAGTCGCGCAGCAGGGCCCAGCGCGAGGCCGGCTCCAGCGACTCGTCCCGGGCCACCTCCCAGGCGAGCGCCAGGGCGCGCGGCGCGTTCAGGTCGTCGCGCAGGGCCTGGCGGAAGGCCTCCCGGGGCCCCTTCCCGGCCTCCGGACTCGGCTCCCCGGGCGCCTGGCGCAGCTGGACGGCACGGCCCAGCAGGCGGTCGTAGCCGGTGGCCGCCGCCTCGACGGCCTCGTCGGTGAAGGTCTGCTGCTGGCGGTAGTGGGCCTGGAGGAAGAAGTAGCGGTAGGCCAGCGGGGGAATCCCCTGGTCGACCAGGTCGTCGAGCACGTAGAGGTTGCCCTTCGACTTGGACATCTTCTCCCCGCGAAAGTCGAGGAACTCCTCGTGCATCCAGAGCGGCACCCAGGGGTGGACCTCGAAGGCGCACTCGCTCTGGGCGATCTCGTTGCTGTGGTGCACCGGCACGTGGTCCACGCCTCCGGTGTGGATGTCGAAGTTGAGGCCCAGGTAGGCCACGCTCATGGCCGAGCACTCGACGTGCCAGCCCGGAAAGCCCCGGCCCCAGGGCGAGTCCCACTCCTGCTGGCGCCGCACGCCCTCGGCGGCGAACTTCCAGAGGGCGAAGTCGGGCGGATTGCGCTTGCCCGCCACGTCGCCGATGCGGGCGCCCGCCTCCTGGCCCGAGAGGTCGAGGCGCGCGAATTCCGCGTAGCGGGGAAACTTCGAGGTGTCGAAGTAGATGCCGTCCGCGATGCGGTAGGTGTAGCCCCGCTCCTCCAGGCGCTGGATCAGGTCGATCTGCTGCGGGATGTGCTCGCTGGCGCGCGGGTAGTGGTGGGCCTCCAGGCAGCCCACCCGCCGGCAGTCGCGCCGCCACTGGGCCTCGAACTCGGCAGCGATCTCCGAGGCCCGGCGGCCCGTCCTGCGGGCCGCCAGCTCCATCTTGTCCTCGCCTGCGTCGGCGTCGTCGGTCAGGTGTCCGACGTCGGTCACGTTGATCACGTGGGTCACGCGCAGGCCTTCGGACTCCAGGGTGCGCCGCAGCAGGTCGGCGAAGAGATAGGGCCGCAGGTTGCCGATGTGCTGGGGCGAGTAGACCGTGGGGCCGCAGCTGTAGATGCCGACGCGTCCGGGCTGGAGCGGCTCGAAGGGCTCCTTGCGACGCGATCGCGTGTTGTAGAAGCGCAGCCCGCTCACGCGGCGGCCTCGAGCAGCACCACGGCCAGGGCGGCGATGCCCTCCCCGCGGCCGATGAAGCCGAGGCCGTCGCTGCTGGTGACCTTCACGTTCACCCGGCCGGGCTCCACCCCGAGCCGGCCGGCGATGCCCTTGCGCATCTCGTCCAGGTAGGGCCCGAGCCGCGGCGCCTGGGCGACCAGGGTCGCGTCCAGGTGCGCCACGCCCAGGCCCGCGGCGGGCAGCCGCTCCACCACCCGGGCCAGGATCTCGCCGCTGGCGATGCCGGCCAGGCCCGGGTCGGAGCTCGGGAAGTGGCGGCCGAGGTCTCCCTCTCCCAGCGCTCCGAGCAGCGCGCTGGCCACGGCGTGCAGCAGCACGTCGCCGTCCGAGTGCCCCTCGAGACCGCGCTCGTAGGGGACCTCGACGCCCCCGAGCCAGAGCGGCCGACCCTCGACCAGGCGGTGGGCGTCGACGCCCTGGCCGATCCTCAAGGCACGGCTCTGCCGGCGGCTCGCTTGCGCAGCCGCTCCTCGGCCGCCGGCAGATCCTCCGGACCGGTGATCTTCCAGTTGTCGGCGTCTCCCGGCACCACCGTCACCGGGGCGCCCAGGCGCTCGACGAGCTGAGCATCGTCGGTGCCCAGGAAGCCCTCGGCCTCCGCCTTGGCCAGGGCCTCGCGCAGCAGCGCGGTCGCGAAGACCTGGGGCGTCTGGGCGGCCCAGCACTCGGCGCGGTCCGGGGTCTCCACCACGCGACCGTCGCGCACGCGCTTGATGGTGTCGCGCACCGGGGTCGCGAGCAGCGCGGCACCGCCGGCCCGCGCCGCGGCCACGACCCGCCGCACGGCCTCGGCGCGCACCCAGGGGCGCGCCGCGTCGTGGACCAGCACCCAGTCCGCGGCGGGCGGCAGGGCCGCCATGCCGGCGCGCAGCGAGTCCTGGCGCTGCGCGCCGCCCACCACGGGCGGGGCCAGCCGCGCGCGCTCCTCGATCCCGGCCTCCAGCGCCGCCCAGGCCGAGTCGGCGCCGGGCGGGAGCACCGGCACGACGCGATCCAGCTCCGGCACCGCCAGCAGCGCCTCCAGGGTCCACTGCAAGAGCGGCCGACCCGCCAGGGGAACCCAGGCCTTGGGAAGGGGCTGCCGGAGGCGCTCGCCGCGCCCGGCGGCCAGGACGAGGGCGACGAGGCTCATCGCCGAGGAGGGTAGCGACGTGGCTCGCGGGGGTCCTGCCGCGACCCCGCCTGCCGCTACATTCCGCGTCGGATCGAGGAATTCGAAGGGAGGAAGCTACCGATGCAGGCGCGCACGATCCCGATGGCCCTGGTGAGCCTGGCCCTGGCGAGCGGAGTCGCCCTGGCCGAGGACGGCCGGCGCACCGGCGCGGCCCCGACCCTGCACGGGGAGCTGGCGCTCTCCCTCGGCGATGCGATCAAGATGGGCCTCGAGAACAACCTCGACGTGGAGGTGCAGCGCCACGAGCCGCTGATCGCCGGCGAGGACGTGGACATCGCCTGGGGCGTCTTCGACCCCGAGTTCTTCTCGGAGCTCTTCTACGTCGACCGCAGGACCCCGGAAGCCAATCCGCTGCTGGCCGGCGGGACCGGGGGCACGGTGGCCATCCGCATCGACCGCAGCCTTCCCGAGGGCGAGGGGGGCCTGCGCGGCGAGCTGCCGCTGCTGGGCACCGAGTACAGCCTGGGCTTCAGCGGCAACGAGACGACCACCAACAACGCCTTCGCGGCGACCCTGCTGCCCCAGAACGCCTCGGGTCTCAGCCTGAGCGTGACCCAGCCCCTGCTGCGCGACCTGATCTGGAACCGCTCCTGGACCACCGTGCAGTCGAACAAGATCTCGGCACAGGCCTCTCTCGAGGGCTTCCGCACCGAGGTGATGGACGTGGTCGAGTCGATCGAGAAGGCCTACTGGGACCTGGTCGCCAACGACGACCAGGTGCGCGTGGCCGAGAAGAGCCTGGAGACCAGCCAGGCCCTGCTCGAGCAGACCCAGACCCAGTACGAGGTGGGCGTCGTCTCCAAGGTGGAGGTGGTGGAGTCCGAGGCCGGCGTGGCCGAGCGCGAGTTCAGCCTGATCCAGGCCCGCAACACCTACCGCAATTCCCAGGACGTCCTCATCGACCTGGTGCTCGGCGCCGGCCTGCGAGCCGAGTCGAGCCTGGAGATCACCCCCACCGAGCGCCCCGACGACTACATCCCCTACGAGATCGACGTGCAGGCGGCCGTCGCCAAGGCCTTCGAGTCTCGGCCGGAGCTGGCCGAGGCGCGCCGCGAGATCGAGCGCCAGCAGGTGCAGCTCAAGTTCGCCAAGAACCAGCGCCTGCCCGCCCTGGACTTCGTGGTCGACTGGGGCCCGCAGGGCATCGCGGGCGCGCTGAATCCGAATTCCGCGCTCTGCCAGGGGACCTTCGGCCCCCCGCCGGCGGAGTGCTTCGACATTCCGCCGCCCGCCACCGGCTTCGGCGACACCTTCGACACCTGGGGCGCCGCCCAGAGCCTGACCGTGGGAGGACGTCTCTCGGTGCCGATCCCGAACCGCTCGGCCCGCGGCACCGTGAGCAAGACGGAGCTCGAGCTGCGCCGCGCCAAGACCCTGGCCCGGCGCGTGGAGCAGAACATCGTCATCGAGGTGCGCGAGCGCGCTCGCAACCTGGAGGCCGCCCAGGAGGGCATCGAGGCCGCCGAGCGGCGCCGCATCGCGGCGGAGGAACAGCTGCGCGCCGAGCGCATCCGCCTCGAGTACGGCGAGTCCACGCCCTTCGACGTGCTGCTGCGCGAGCGCGACCTGGTCGAGGCCGAGAACCAGAAGATCGGCGCCCTGCAGGTCTACCGGAACTCCGTCACCGAGCTCGATCGTGCGCAGGGGACCATCCTGGCCAACCGCAACATCCGCATCGACCAGGTCAGCGACCTGCGCCTGGATGTGCGGTAGTCTCCCGGCCGCAGCGGGAGGGGGGCCAGCATTGGCGCTGTTCAAGCCCGGTGGAAGACGCAACGAGGCCGCGGAGACGGACAGCACCGAGAGCCGGACGCCCGCCCCTGGAGCGCCGGCCGCCGCGCCCGCCTCCGCCGCTCCGTCTCGGAAGGGGAGATCCAGCATGGCGAACATCGGAAAGTCGATCTCGATCAAGGGCGATCTGACGGGCAACGAGGACATCGCGATCGACGGCACCGTCGACGGCAAGGTCGACCTCCCGAACGGAGAGCTGACCATCGGCGGCGACGGCAGCGTGCTCGGCGAGGTGAACGCCAAGAGCGTGATCGTGATCGGGCGCTGCAAGGGAAACGTGAACGGCAGCGAGCGCGTCGAGATCCAGGCCACCGGACGGGTCGAGGGCGACGTCCAGTCGCCGAAGCTCGTGGTCGCCGAGGGCGCCGTGATCAACGGCTCGATCAAGATGAGCCAGGGAGAGACGGCCCGCAGCAGCCGACCCGCCGCGGCGGCGGCCGGCGGCGCAGGGCCCGGCGCCGGAGCCTAGAGGCTCGCCGCCCGCGGCGTCCGCTTCGAGCCCCCCTTGCGGGGCTGGGCCTGCTCGCCCCCGAGCTGGCGCTCCAGGAAGAGCAGCGTGGGTGCCGCGATGAAGACCGAGGAGTAGGTGCCCACCACCACTCCGATGGTCATGGCCAGGGCGAAGGGCCAGATCACCGCGCCTCCCACGAAGAGCAGGGACAGGAGCGCCGCCAGGGTGGTGCCCGAGGTCAGCACGGTGCGCGAGAGCGTCTGGTTGACGCTCCGGTTCAGCACCTCGGGGAGCTCCGCCTTGGTGTGGAGCTGAAGGTTCTCGCGGATGCGGTCGTAGATGACGATGGTGTCGTTCAGGCTGTAGCCGATGATGGCCAGCAGGGCGGCCAGCACGCGCAAGTCGAACTCGAGGCCGAAGAGGACGAAGATGCCCGCTGTGATGCCCACGTCGTGGATCAGCGCGATCACCGCGCCCGGCGCGTAGCGCACGCTGAAGCGGACCCCGATGTAGGCCAGGATCAGCACGCAGGCGCCGAGGATGGCGCGCAGGCCATCCGCCCGGAGCTCGGCCCCGACCCGCGGGCCGACGAAGTCGACGCGCAGCACCTCGACCGGGCCCACGGCATTGCCGATCGCCATGCGCAGGCGCTCGACGATCTCGGCCTGGTTCTGCTCTCCCTCTTCCGCATCGACCGACTCGGCGATGGCCGCCAGCTCGGCGCGCTGCTCCGGACGCACCGGACAGACACTGTCCTCGGCGAGGGTGCCCTGCTCCGTGCCGCGGAACTTGATCAGGAACTCGGGCGGCTCGCTGCGTCCGTAGCGGATCACCGAGGGATCCTGGATGCCGCACTGGCTGGCGATCTCCCGAATCGGCCCCTCCTGGGCATCCGGGGTCTCCGGGAAGGCGATCTGGATCTCGGTGCCGCCCGCGAAGTCGATGCCCCACTTCGGGCCGACGGTGAGGGCCGCCACCAGCCCGGCCAGCAGCAGGGTGACCGACAGGGCCACGGTGATGCGGCTCTTGCCGATGAAGTCGATGTGTGTTCCCGGGGGAACCAGCTCGATCACTGGGGTCTCGCTCCTCGGAACGTCAGATGGACAGGCTCTCGACGTAGCGCTGGCCGGGATAGATGGCGTAGAAGAGCCGGGTGATCACCAGCGCCGCGAAGACGCTGGTGAGGATGCCGATCATCAGGGTCACCGCGAAGCCCTTGATCGGGCCGGAGCCCAGCTCGTGCAGGACGATGGCGGTGATGAAGGTCGTGGCATTGGCGTCGAAGATCGTCCAGAAGGCCTTCTGGAAGCCGGTCGCAATGGAGGCCCGGGGAGTCTTGCCCCCCCGCAGCTCCTCGCGGATGCGCTCGAAGATGATGACGTTGGCATCGACGGCCATGCCCACCGTGAGGACGATGCCGGCGATGCCGGGCAGCGTCAGCGTGGCGTAGGGCGGGATCGACATCACGCCCAGGATCAGCAGCAGATTCGCCGCCAGGGCGAGGCTCGCGTAGAGCCCAGAGGTCCGGTAGTAGACACCGACGAAGGCGACGACGAGGCCCAGGGCGATCGCCGAGGCCAGCACGCCCGAGGCAATCGAGTCCTCTCCCAGGGCCGGCCCGACGCTGCGCTCTTCCTCGATCACGACGGGCACCGAGAGCGAGCCGGCGCGCAGCACCACCGCCAGATCGGCGGCCTCCTGGGGCGTGAAGGAGCCCTCGATCTGGCCCCGCATCGAGATGCGGCTGCGGATCGTGGGCGCACTGTAGACCCGGTCGTCCAGGATGATGGCCAGGCTCGCGCCGATGTTCTCACCGGTCAGCTCCTGGAAGATCTCGCCGCCCTGGGTGTTCCACTGGAAGTTGACGATCGGCCGCTGCTGGCGATCGAATCCGACCCGGGCGTCGTCGAGGTACTGCCCGGTGATGGCCGGCGTCTCCGGCACCAGGAAGACGCTGACCACGCGATCCGAGTCGCGCTCGATCTGCGGAACCACCACCGTGCCCTCGGGCAGGCCCTCCGGGAAGTCGGCCTCGAGCAGCTCCTGGCTCTGGGCCACGCGCTGCACGATCTTGAACTCCAGGAAGCCCGTGGTCTTGAGCAGATCCCCCACCCGGGCCCGATCCACCTCGCCCCCCGGAATCTGCACCATCACCTGGTCGTCGCCCTGCCGGGTGACGACCGAGTCCGGGATGCCCTCGATCGGGTCGTCGATGCGGCGGCGCAGCACCTCGAGCACCTGATTCATGGTGGCGTCGCGGATCTCGCGGGTGCGCTCCTCGGAGAGGCGGTAGACGAGGCTGCCCTCCTGCGCGGAGACGGCGTCCAGCTGGTAGCCCTCGCCGAGGTAGGAGCGGACCGCGTCGGCGTCGGCGGCGGCGGTCTCGAGACGCAGCTGGCCTGCCTCCACCTCGAAGGCGAGCGGCGACCAGCCCTCGTCTTCGGCCACGTCCTGCAGCTGCTGGCCCAGCACGCGCAGCTCGTGCTCCTCCGCCACCCCGAGCTTCACGCCCAGCACCCAGTGCAGGCCCCCCTTCAGGTCGAGGCCGAGGCGCAGCCCTCCGTCGGGGAGCAGGCCGCTGGCCTCGCGGGTCGCGGCGGGCACGAAGTTCGACAGGGCCAGGAAGCCGAGCACGGCCACCAGGCCCCAGACCAGACCGATGCGGACGCCCAGCCGGTTCACGATTCGGACTCCTCCGCCTTCTTGGCCTTCTCGACGCTGTCGATCCGGCCCCGCTGCTGCTTGATGCGCACCCGCTCGCCCTTGAAGTTCGCGATCTCCAGGGTCAGCACGTCGTCGGTCATGCCCGTCACCTTGCCGTAGAGACCGCCGCTGGTCACGACCGTGTCACCCTTCTCGATGCTCTTGATCATGTTCTCGTGTTCGCGGCGCTGGCGCTGCTGCGGCCGGATGGTGAGGAAGTAGATCCAGATCAGCATCAGCGCGAGGATCAGGAACATCGGGCTCTGGAAGAAGGACACGGGCTCGCCGCCGGCCGGCGGTGCGGCCTGCAGCCACAGCAGGGGGGGCGCGGCGAGCAGCCCCGTCACGGGCCCTCGCTCCCGGGGCGGGCGATCTGCGTCCCCGGGTAGAAGGCGGCCAGGATCTCCCGGTAGCTCGCGCCGCGGCGGGCCATGGCCTCGGCGCCCCACTGGCTCATGCCCACGCCGTGCCCGTGGCCGGAGCCGACGAAGACCACGGCATCGGCGTCGCGTCGAATCTCGAAGAGCGTGCTGCGGATCACGTCGGCTCCCAGGGCCGTGCGCAGGGCACGCGCCGAAACCTCCCGCCGCCCCCCGGATCCGGCAATCAGAATCCGACGGGCCCGGCCACTCGCCGAGCGATCGAGGACGTGCAGCTCTCGGATGCGACCGACGCGGATCCCGAGGGGATCGAGGGCGCGCCTGAGTGTGGGGCCTGAGATGGAGGCCCGCCAGTAGGTGTCCGGCGAATCTTCCTCGTTCTCCACGGGCCGGCTGGCCAGATAGGGGATCGCCTCCCCCCACACCTCCTCGGCGCTCGCCGTGCGGCCGCCCGAGGAGGAGTGGTAGACGGCCAGGATGGGGCGCCTCCCCCAGAGCAGACGCTCGCCGCGGGTGGCGCGGGCCGCCGCCAGCGCCCAGGGGCTCTCGGCGTCGATCCCGCCGTAGACCTGGCCCGCGGTGTCGGCCCGCAGGTGCCAGGCCTCGCCACGCCGCCGCTCGGCCTGGTGGAGGCCGTAGGTGCGGGCCACCACCGCCTGGGCCTTGTGGGTCTCCGGGTGCCAGTGCGCGTAGACCTCGCGGCCCACGGTGGCCGCGACGTAGGCCTCCAGCGGCGCCTCGTTCACGACCTGGAGACCCTCCGCCACCCGCAGCACGCGCACCGCGCCGCGCAGCCGCAGCGCCCCGACCCGGGTGGGCCCGGGAGACGGACTCTGCCAGAGGCCGCCGAGGCTCCGCCCGGCGACGCGCAGGCCGACACCGGCCGGCGCGACGCGCTCGCCCCCGACCACGAGCGGTCCGCGGCTCTCCGCGACCAGCACGCGCAGCGCCGGCTCGGCTGCGGCCGCCGTCGCGGCCAGCAGCCCCCAGGCCGCAGCCAGCGCCGCCGCGCTCCGCGCTCCCCCCATGGGCCCGGAGTATGGCTCAGGCGTCTCGGCGCAGGGCCTCGGCCTTGTCCGTGCTCTCCCAGGGGAAGCCCGCGTCCTCCCGGCCGAAATGGCCGTGGAAGGAGGTGGCCCGGTAGATCGGGCGCAGCAGGTCGAGGCCCTCGATGATGCCTCGCGGCGTCAGGGCGAAGTGCTTGCGCACCACGCGCTCGAGGGAAGCCGCGTCGTGATCGCTGGTGCCGAAGGCGGCGACGCCGATCGAGTCCGGCGCGGCGACGCCGATCGCGTAGGCCAGCTGCACCTCGCAGCGCCGCGCCAGGCCCGCCGCCACCAGGTTCTTCGCCACCCAGCGCGCCGCGTAGGCCGCACTGCGGTCGACCTTGGAGGGATCCTTGCCCGAGAAGGCCCCGCCGCCGTGCCGTCCCATGCCGCCGTAGGTGTCCACGATGATCTTGCGGCCGGTCAGGCCTGCGTCGCCCAGCGGCCCGCCCACCACGAAGCGGCCGGTCGGGTTGATGTGGAAGACGGTGTCGTCGTCCAGCAGCTCGGCGGGCAGCGACGGCTTGAGGATCTCGCGCACGGCGTCCTTGCGGAGCTGGTCGTAGGAGACCTCGGGGGCGTGCTGCGTCGACAGCACCACCGCGGAGATGCGCTTCGGCCGATCTCCCTGGTACTCGATGGTGACCTGGCTCTTCGCGTCGGGACGCAGGTAGTCGAGCTCCCCGGACTCGAGGCAGGCGCGGTGGCGCTCGATGATGCGGTGCGAGAGGCGAATCGGGGCCGGCATCAGCTCCGGCGTCTCGTCGCAGGCGTAGCCGAACATCATGCCCTGGTCGCCGGCGCCCTGCTCCTTGTGCAGGCCTTCGCCCTCGGTCACGCCCTGCGAGATGTCCGCCGACTGCTTGCCCAGCGCGACCGTCACCGCGCAGGTCTCGTGGTCGAAGCCCATCTCCGAGCCGGTGTAGCCGATGTCGTGCACCACCTGTCGGACCAGCGAGGGAATGTCGACGATGGCGCTGGTCGTCACCTCTCCGGCCACCATCACGAGGCCGGTGGTGGTCAGGGTCTCGCAGGCGACCCGCGAGCGCGGATCCTGCGACAGCATGGCGTCGAGGATCGCATCGGAGATCTGGTCGCACATCTTGTCCGGGTGGCCCATCGAAACGGACTCGGACGTGAACAGGTTGGCCATGGTCGGTCTCCCGTGAAAGGGGGCACTCTAGGGGAGCGCCCCGGGGCCATCAATCCGTGACATCGACCGCCTCCAGCAGGTGCCCCAGGGCCTGGACCGCGGCCTTGGCGTCCGGGCCGACGGCGCGGATGCGCAGGCGCGTCCCGCGGGAGGCCGCCAGCGAGAGCAGCGAGAGGATGCTGCGGCCGTCCACCCACTCGCGGCCGCGACCCACCTGGATCTCGGACTCGAAGCGCCCGGCCAGGCTCACGAACTGGCCGGCCGGTCGCGCGTGGAGGCCGAGCTCTGCGGCCACCACGAAATCCTCTTCGTAGCTGGTGGAGCTGTCGCTCACGCTTCCTCTTCGGCTCCTTCCGGGAGGATCTCGCTGGCGACCGAGATGTTCCGGCGGCCGTAGCTCTTGATGAAGCCGGCCAGCTCCTCGAGGGACTTGCTCTTCTTGAGCGTCGCCAGCTTGATCAGCATGGGCAGGTTGACGCCGGTGACGACCTCGACGCGGTGCTCCTTGAGGAAGGAGAGGCTGATGTTCGAGGGCGTGCCTCCGAACATGTCCGTCAGCACCAGGACGCCCTCGCCGGAGTCGGCCTGCGCCAGGGCCGCGGCGATGCTGCTGCGCATCTCCTCCACCGACTGGGAGGGATCGATCCCCACTGCGTGGAAGGCGGGTCCCGCGGGCACGATCAGCCGCAGCGCCTGCAGGAACTCCTCTCCGAGGCGGTAGTGGGTCACGATCAGGACTCCGACGCTCATGCCACCCTCTCCACGTCGCGATGCGTGAGATTGACCTCTCTCCCGGCACGGCGCAGCCCCTCGGCCAGGGCCTCCGCCACGGCCACCGAGCGGTGGCGCCCCCCCGTGCAGCCGACGCCGACGCTCAGGTAGGCCTTGCCCTCGGCATCGTAGGCCGGCAGCACGAGCTCGAGGAGCCCGCGGATGCGCTCGATCAGGGCCGTGGCCCGCTCGCTCCTCAGCACGTAGTCCGCCACCTCGAGCTCGCGGCCCGTGCCGGCCCGCAGCTCCTCCTCGAAGAAGGGGTTCGGCAGCAGGCGGACGTCGAACTGCAGCTCGACTCCCTGGGGCGTGCCGTAGCGGAAGCCGAAGGAGATCAGGTTGAGGACGGTGTCCCGGGTCTCGCCCGAGACCTGCCGCACGATGGTGGCGCGCAGCTCGTGGACGTTCAGATCCGAGGTGTCGATGACCGTGTCGGCCAGCCCCGCCACCTCGGTGAGGACCTCCCGCTCCCGGGCAATGCCCTCCTCCACGGTGCCGGCCGGAGCCAGGGGGTGGACCCGGCGGGTCTCGCGGTAACGGTTCACCAGGACCTGGTTCGAGCACTCCAGGAAGATCAGCTCCACCCGGGCGCCCCGCTCGCGCAGCGAGCGCACCACGCCCGGAACCTCGGACAGGAAAGGCGTCTCCCGCGCATCGACGACCAGCGCCACCTTCTCGATGGGCGGCGAGGCCTTGGCGCAGAGGTCGAGGAACTGGTCCGCCAGCTGGACCGGAAGGTTGTCGACGCAGTAGAAGGAGAGATCCTCCAGGGCGGCGGTCGCGGTGGTGCGGCCGCTGCCGGAGAGGCCCGCCACGAAGAGGATGCGAGGGCCCTCCCCGGTCACGGCTCGCGCATCTCGCGACGCACCCGCGCGTCGAGTCGACGCGCGGCGTTCACCCCGACCCGTCGCTGCTGGTGGTCGCGGGCCGCGACCTCGATCACCGTGGCCATGCTGCCGGCCGGTCGGGCCGGCAGGGTGAGTCGCGGCACCGCGACGCCGGCCAGATCCTGGCTGTCGCGCTCGAGCCCCACCCGCTCGTAGCTCCGGCCCTCTCTCCAGTGCTCGAGCACGCACACCAGGTCGACCTTCATCTGCTCCCGCACCGAGCCCGCGCCGTAGAGATCGGGGATCGAGACGATTCCGAGGCCCCGGATCTCCATGTAGTGGCGGACGGCCTCGGGAGCCCTGCCGACCACGCGACCGCTCTCGTCGGGCCGGATCTCGACCACGTCGTCGGCGACCAGCCGGTGGCCGCGTCCCACCAGCTCGAGGGCGCACTCGCTCTTGCCGATGCCACTGGGGCCGAGCAGCAGGACGCCCACCCCGTAGACGTCCACCAGCGCGCCGTGGATGCTCATTCCCGGCGGCAGGGTAGCGCCGCCCCTCAGAGCTTGGCGTCTTCCTCTTCGATGGCCCGGATCACGTCGTCGAGGGTCTCGGCGGCGCTCAGCCGCTCCCGGAAGGTAGCGTCCCGGAAGAAGCGGGAGATGCGGGCCAGGGCCTTGAGGTACTGGCCCCCGGAGTGCTCGGGAACCACCAGCAGGAAGAAGTGGTGGGTGGGCTGGCCGTCGATGGACTCGAAGTCGATGCCGTCCGGCGCCCGTGCGAAGCTGGCGACCAGGCGGTCCAGGCCGGCCAGCTTCCCGTGGGGAATGGCCACGCCCTCCCCGATCCCGGTGGACTGCAGGGCCTCGCGCTCGAGCAGCACCTCGAGCAGGCGATCCGCCTCGATCTGCGGCTCGCACTTGGCCAGCGCGTTGGCCATCTCTTCCAGGGCCTCGCGCTTGCTGCGCACGCCGAGGTTCATGACGACGGCGTCCCTGACCAGGCTGTCCATGATGCGCATCGCGGACTCCCGAACGCGGGCGAAAAGCTAGCCGACCTGACGGCGTTTGGTCGACGACAGGATGCTCATCGATTCCCTGTACTTCGTCACGGTGCGGCGCGCGATGTTGATGTTGGCGACCCGGAGCATCTCGGCGATCCGCTGATCCGAGAGGGGCCGGGCCGGATCCTCGTTCTTGATCAGGCGAAGGATCCGCTCCTTCACCGACTCGCTGGCGACGGCCTCGCCATCGACGCGGTTGATGCTGGAGTTGAAGAAGAACTTCAACTCGAAGATTCCCTGGGGCGTGTGCGCGTACTTGTTGGTGGTCACCCGCGAGACCGTGGACTCGTGCATCTCGATGTCCTCGGCCACGTCGCGCAGGTTCAGCGGGCGCAGATAGTTGATTCCCT
>CAZYOL010000116.1:0-13600 GCA_964649065.1 uncultured Spirochaetales bacterium | reverse complement strand
GGTAGCTCAGTTGGTAGAGCACATGACTGAAAATCATGGTGTCGGCGGTTCGATTCCGCCCTGGGCCACCAGCGAGCCCGCCGCCCGACCGGGCACGAGCCCCGGTCCACCACTGGGCGCGAGGCACACCTGTCTCGAGCGCCGTGACGCTTCCCGGCCCATCCAGCCTCGATCGCCCACCTCGGCGCGAGCGTGGCCCTTCACCCCCGCGGGAAAATTACAGCGCCCGGGGGCCGGCAACGGAAACCGCCTTCCCAATTTGACGAACTCGCTTTCCGTCCAGGACGCACGAGCGCGCGAGTGGAACCAGAATTACTACGTAGAATCCAGCATTTGTGAATTCTTCCCAGACTGGCCCAGAGCTTGCAGCGAAAACGGGGTGGTCGAAGGGGATCCGTGGACCGTTCCGCGCTCCCCTTCGGGCACAAAAGTTGTGACTGCCAGCAAAGCTGGAAGAAGGGGAACAAAGGATGCGCGTAAAGCGAACAGTTGCGCTGCTCGGAGCTCTGGCAGCGTTGGGCTTCGCGAGCACGGCGAGCGCGACCAGCGTCTCGTTCGTGTGGGTGGGCGGTGCCACTCCGTCGGTTACCGCCGGTGTGGACCTCGGTCAGACCCTCACGCTCGGCCAGGTGGGCAGCATGCTCTTCCTGGACGTCCGCGTGACGGCCATGCCCGACGCCGATCCGAACTTCAGCGGCGTCAACCTGGCGTCGGTGTCGGCGGCCTTCGACAACAGCCTGCTCGAGGCCGTCTCCGTGGTCGAGTGCCCCGCGGCGCCCGGCAACGGCTTCGCCGGCTTCTGCGGCTTCCCGCCGGTCCCCGGCGATGCGTCGCTGGGCGCGGTGGACGCCTTCGATGTCAGGAACGACCTCGGTGAGGTGCAGACCGTCGCTGCGATCGGCGTCGGCCTCGGCGTCGGCAACTCGTCGAACGTGACCTTCACGGTGGCGCGGATCAAGTTCAACGTGCTCGCCGCCAGCGCCACCACGGTGGACGGCTTCTACCGGACGGGCGTCGACGGCATCGTGCCTTCGGCGGGCGGGAACCTGTTCTTCCCGGCCGTCTCCGGTGCGTCGATCATTCCGGAGCCGGGCACCTTCGCGCTGGTCGGCCTCGGCCTCGGCGCTCTCGCCTTCGCGGGACGCCGCCGCTAGAGCTCACCGAGCTCTCGGCCTCGATCGGGCGCCCCGGACCCTCGCGGTCCGGGGCGCTCGTCTTCGGGCCACGGCTGCCGCGCTCAGCCCGCTGCGCGCTCCACGCTCGCCGCGACCCGGTAGAGCACGGCCTCCTGCCAGGCGCGACCCACCAGCATCAGCCCCACCGGCAGGCCCTGGCTGCGCCCGCAGGGCACCGAGAGCGCCGGGTGGTGGGTGTGATCGAAGATCAGGGTGTTCACCGGAGGCGCGAAGGAGGCCTGCACGCTCTCGCGCAGGGAGGCCTGCGGACCGGGCAGCAGCGGCGCCTTCATCGGGGTCGTCGGCAGGAGCAGCAGATCGACCTCCCGCAGGGCCGCGTCGTAGGCCTCCCGCACCCGGCGCACGGCGTTGACCGCCTTGGCGTAGTAGCGGAAGCCGTAGCGACGCCGCAGGACCTCGGTGGCGAAGAGCAGGACCTTGACGCTGGCCGGGAGGTCGTCGGGACGCTGGCGCCAGAGGCGGCTGCGGTCCAGCCAGTCCGGGGACATCAGCTCCTCGCGGCCCAGCACGCAGCCGTCGGCGTAGAGCCCGTTCACGAAGGCCGACTGGTAGATCGGCAGCAGCCACGCCGCCGCGGTGCGGTGCAGGGGAACCGAGACCTCGCGCAGCTCGCAGCCCTGCTCGGCGAGCCGCGCCGCCGCCTGGCGCACGCAGTCCTCGACGTCGGCCTCGGCGCCCGGGCCGCCGAAGCCCTCTCGCAGCAGACCGACCTTGAGCCCCTCGGCGCCGCGGTCCAGCGCCGCGACGTAGTCGTCGGTGCGCGCCTGCCCCTGGCGGCTGTCCCAGCCGTCGGCCCCGGCGAGCACCTGGAGCATGCGCGCATTGTCCTCGACGCGGGCCGTGATCGGCCCGACGTGATCGAGGGTGGGCTCGAGGGACAGCACTCCCGTGTAGGGCACCAGCCCGTGGGTGGGCTTCATCCCGACGCAGCCGCAGAAGGAGGCGGGAATGCGAATCGAGCCGGCCTGGTCGCCGCCGATCGCCAGCTCCACCTCGCCCGCCGCGACGAGCGCGGCACTGCCCGACGAGGAGCCGCCGGCGGAGCGGCGCGGATCGTGCGGGTTGCGGACCGGCCCCGACTCGCTGGTGTGGCTCCCCGCGGAGAGGCAGAAGGCCTCGCAGACCGCCTTGCCGACGATCACCGCGCCGGCGTCGAGCAGGCGCGTGACGACGGTCGCGTCGACGCTCGGCACATAGCCCTCGTGGAGGGCCGAGCCGTTGCTGAGCGGCACTCCGGCGAGCATCACGTTGTCCTTGAGCACCACCGAGCGACCGGCCAGCGGGCCCTCGCGGGCGCCTTGGATCCGCGTCTTCACCGCCCAGGCGCCCAGGGGGTTCTCCGCCTCGGGCGGCCGCGCCCCGGGCGTGCGCGGGGCGCGGGGCAGCGGCCGGCCGTCGGGAGCCGCATCGAGCAGGGACAGCCCGGCCAGCAAGGGCGAGGTCAGCTCGCGGTAGGCGGCGACCTCGTCGGGCTCGAGCGAGAGACCCAGCTCGACCGCGATCGCCTGGATCTCTGCAGCGCTCGGGGGTCGGACGGCCACCACCGGGCCGTCAGGGCAGGTCGGCCAGCCAGGCCCCGCTCTCGAACCACGTGCTGCGCAGCCGCTCGAGGTCGCCGGTCGCCTCGAGGCTGGCCATCAGATTCTCGACCAGATTCACGAAGAGGAAGTCGTCGGGCGGCAGGGCGATGCCGATCGGCTCGATGGTGAGCGGCGAGGACAGGGTCACCAGGCCCTCGTCGCCGTAGCGCAGCACCGAGAGCACGGTGATCGGGAAGTCGGCGACCAGGGCGTCGACCTTGCCGTCGCGCAGGAGCGAGACGCCGCCGTCGTAGTCCACCACCTTGACGAGCTTGGCCTTCGGCACGAAGACCTCGACAAAGGTCTGGCTGGTGGAGCCCTCCAGGGCGGCCAGGGTGACGTCCTCGGAGTCGATGTCCCCGGGCTCGTCCGAGGCGGCCAGGCTGCTGGAGCGGGTGAGGATCGACTTGCCGGAGATGAAGTAGGGGCCGACGAAGGCCACGCGCAGGTTGCGCTCGGGCGTGATCGTCATGCCGGACATGACGAGGTCCAGCTCGCCCTTCTCGAGGGCCGGAATCAGCTCGGAGAAGGGCCGCGCGACGAACTTGACCTTCACCCCCATCGAGCCGGCCAGCAGGCGGGCCAGGTCGGGCTCCAGGCCGATGATGTCGCCGCTCTTGCTGCGCACGTTCAGGGGGGGCTGGTTCGCCGAGAGACCCACTCTCAGCTCTCCGCTCTCGACGATCCGGGAGAGATTCTTCGACCCCTGAGCCGCGGCCGTTCCAGCCAGGGCGACGAGTGCGGTCAGGGCCAGGATCGAGCCGATCAGGCCAGAGACGAGGCGGCGCATGGGGAGTTCCTCCGGTGTTGAGCCGGTCTGCGCGGGAGCGCGGGCCGGTGACGCCTGGCGATGGAGGCCGGGTGTAGCCTGGAGCGCAGGGGGGATCAAACGCCCAGCCCCGCGCCGGCCGGGAGGGAGCCCTGCGGTGCTCGGGCGGGAGCCGTTGCGTTAGCCTGCGCCCATGCACCACGCCGCCCCGCGCGACTGGACCCGGGCCCTGCCGAGCCCCGGCCTGCTCGGCGGAATCCTGCTGGCGCTGGCGCTGGGCTGCGCCACGGGCTCGGAAACGGCGCCCTACGAGAGCGACGAGTCGCTGCGCGCCAGCGAGATCCTGCCTCCCGAGCTGCTGCAGGGCCCGCACCACCGGGTCGAGGAGCAGGTCGCCAGCGACGGGCTGGCTCGAACCTACACCGTCAGCTCCGACTTCGGGACCTTTCAGGCGAGCGACGAGGCCGAGCTGCGCGAGCGCATTCACGAGATCGAAGCCCTGGCCGCCCTGGAGGCCTCGCGCAGCTCCGAGGACTTCGCCGCGGCGGCCCAGCGGGCCGACGCGGCGCGGCAGAAGGAGCTGGTCGCGGTGCCCGGCCTGCCGGTCGGGGCGCGGCCGAGCCCGGCCGGCCCGGCGCGCTACCTGGACGTGGACACGCTGAAGCGACGCATCGCGTCCGAACTGGGCATCGATCCCTACACGACGAACGCCGCCCTACAGGCCGAGCTCGAGCGGACCGCCTGGGTCGCGGCGGCGGGCGGCATGGCCTCGTTGAGCCTCCCGGGAGAGGCGGCGGCGGAGAGCGAGCCCCTGCCGGGAGCCAGCGGGCGCAGCAGCGAGCTGCTGCGCAGCTGGTCCGAAGACGATCTCGAGCGGCTCAACCGCATCGAGCTCGCGGCCATGGGCGTCGAGGAGTCGCTGCGGGAGAAGTTCCTCGAGCACCCCTCCTACTCGACGCGGACCGGCACCTCGCTGGTGGACTCGCTCTCGGCCATGGAGGGCACCGAAGACCGCGCGGCCTTCATCGCCGCCGCCTTGGCTGCCCGCTCGGAGCACGAGGCGCGCAGCTTCGAGCACATGGCGAGGCTGATCCGGCAGTACGGCGACTCCGAGGGCGAGCTGGCCAAGATCGTCACCATGGAGGGTCGCGTCGCCGCCTATGCCGCCGACGGCACCCTGGTCGTTCCGGTTCCCGCGGACAACGCCTTCTGGAGCCAGCGCGTCGAGAACTTCGCGCGCTCGATGTCCCAGGCCTCGGCGCAGGAGCCAGGCGCCGCGGGTACACGCTTCCTGGTGTCGGGTCGCGTGTCGGAGCGGGCCCGGGACGAGATGCGCGAGCTGGGGATCGAGGTCCGAGAGGGGCTGCTCTCGGCGAGCAGCGGCGGGACGGAGTGAGGATCGGCCGGATGGCTCCGGCCCGCGCCTAGGGGGCCGCCGAGGAGCGGCTCCGTCGGATCGTCTTCACCCCGCCCTGGGCCTTGTACTGCAGCACGCGGCGCAGGGTCCCGTTTGCGGCGGCGGCACTGGTGGTGCCCAGGGAGCGCTTGAGCTCCTCGAAGTCACCCGTGCGCTGGAAGGCCTCGACGGCGTCGATCTCCGCGCCGCTGGGAGCTTTGACGCGGCGCGGCGCGCGGCTGGTGTCCGCCTCGTAGTCCTTGCGAAATGCGTCGGGGCTGAAGCCCCGTCGCTCCAAGATGCGCTTGACCTTGGGGCCCGAGAGCACGCTGCCCCAGAACTCTTCAGCCGACTTCTGCCGTCTGCGCGTCGTCATCGGTCTCCCCTCCGCGTCCCGAACGATACCGGCCGCTCGCCTCGAGCCCGCACAGCGGTGCCGAGCCCCGGCGGCTTCTGCAGCTGCTCGTCGGGCCTCGGCCAGTGAGCGATCCATCCTGTTTCGAAACCTACTGCCGTCTCAGCCCGGGATTCCAGCTCCAGCATCCAGTCTCGGTTCGACTTCGGTCTCTCGAATTCCGGTGTCCCAGGGCCCGAAATCTCGGGGCCCGGATGATCGGCTCCGGGGTCAGCGTCCGGTCGGTGAGGTGGGCTGCCGACTGGGACTGCGATAGGCCGCGCAGGTCGTCGCTGGCCGCGACCATACCAAAGCTCGAAGAGCCGCTCCAGAATCGATGGCGAATACGACCTGCTGCAAGCCCTGTCCTCGAGCAGTGCTTGGTCGCAGGGAAGCCGCACGCCTGAGGCAGTCGTGGGACATCGATGCTGCGTCGCCGGCCGGCTTCCGTGCCGGCTGGAGCTCGGGCCGAGCCGAGGCTGGGGAGGACCGACAGGCGACTCGCCCAGGCGTGCCCGCTCCGGCTCGAACGTGGCGACCCGACCCCGCAAGGCGTCACGCGGCGTCGGCCGGCGCGATCCCCCGGGGGACACACGGGCCGGTGAAAGGACCTCCACCGCGTTGTAATCTGCGGCCCGCGAGGAGATTCCGCATGGCGAAGAGGGGCCGAATGGGCGTGTTGAAGCGGCAGCGCGAGGTCAAGAAGGCCGAGCGCGCCGCGGCCAAGCGCGAGAAGCGCGAGACGCGCCCCAATCAGGACGAAGGGGGCGCGCGGGTCGCGACCGCGGATGATCTCGCGGGCTACGGCTTCGAGATCGAGGATGAGGCCGGCGACGAGGCCGATTAGGCCCTCAGCCGGATATACTCCCCCGCCAATCCGAGGACGCATCGGGACGACGGCTGCGGCCGGGTCCGGCGGGAGATCTACGCGTCGCTCCCGCCCTCGTCGCGATCGTTCTCGCTCGCGGGAAGGGCTGCTCGGGCCCGGCTCCGGTCGCGGACGAGGACCATGCGCGCAGTAACCCCTCCGACCGCCCAGAGCGTCGACGCTCCGCCTGGCGTCGCGGAACGGCCGCTGCTGCTGGTGGCGCTGCCCGCTCTGGACGAGCAGGACACCGTTGCGAGCGTGGTGAGCGGCGTCCCGCGCCGGATTCCCGGGGTCGGCAGCGTCGAGGTGCTGGTCGTGGACGACGGCAGCCGCGACGCCACCGCGCAGCGCGCGGAGCAGGCCGGAGCCCGCGTGATCCGGCATCCCCGTCGCCAGGGCGTGGGCGGCGCCTTCCACACCCTGCTGGCCTACGGTCTCGAGCGCGGCGCCGACTTCGTCGCCACGCTGGACTCGGACGGGCAGTTCGATCCACGGGACCTCCCCGCCCTGGTCGCCCCCGTCGTCGCCGGCCAGGCCGATTTCAGCACCGCCTCGCGCTTCGTCGACCCGAAGCTGGTGCCCGAGATGCCGGCGCTCAAGCTGTGGGGCAACCGCATGATGAGTCGCCTGGTCTCGGGCATCGCCGGCCAGACCTTCCACGACGTCTCCTGCGGCATGCGCTGCTACAGCCGGCAGGCCATGCTGCGCCTCCACCTCCTGGCGCGCTTCACCTACACCCAGGAGGTCTTCCTGAACCTCGCCTTCAAGAACCTGAGGATCGTGGAGGTCCCGATCCGCGTGCGGGGCGAGCGCGAGTTCGGGGAGAGCCGCGTCGCCGGCAACCTGTGGCGCTACGGCTGGCGGACGGCCCAGATCATCTTCCGCTGCTACCGGGACTACTACCCGCTTCGCTTCTTCGGGAGCCTGGCCCTGGCGCTGGTGCTGCCCGCCGTGGCCATGGCTGGCTTCCTAGGAATCCACTACCTGAGGAGCGGCGGCTTCTCGCCCCACAAGTGGGCGGCCTTCGGCGCACTGGGTCTCACTGCACTCGCAGTGCTGGTGCTCCAGATCGGAGTGGTCGGTGACATGTTGAATCGCCACCGGATCTACCTCGAGGAGCTGCTGTACCGTGAGCGGAGCCGGCTGCGCGACGGAGGCGACGAGGCGCCCTAGACCGGCGCCGCGACCGCCATGCGTCTCCTGGTCAGCTCCAGCACCTACCCGCTCCGGCCCGACGACGGCATTCCGCGCTTCGTCCACGACCTCGCCGAGGCGCTCGCCGAGCGTTGCCCGGTCTTCGCGCTGGCCCCCGACGCCCCCGGCGTACCGAGGCGGCAGCGGCTGGGGCGGGTCGAGGTGAGGCGCTTCCGCTACTTCTGGCCGCCCAGCGCCCAGCGCCTGGCCTACGGCCACGGCATGCGGGACAACCTGCGCGCATCCTGGCTGGCGCGCCTGCAGCCTCCGAGCCTGCTGCTGGCCCAGGCTCTCGCGACCCACCGCCTCGCGCGCGAGGAAGGCATCGACCACGTGAACTCGCATTGGCTGGTCCCCTCGGGCCTCGCCACCGCGCTGGCCCGGGGCGCGCGGCCGCGCTTCGGTCATCTGCTCACGGTGCACGCAGCCGACGTCTACCTGCTGCAGCGGCTCCCCTTCGGCCGAGCGCTGACCCGCTTCGTGCTGGATCGCTCCGACGCGGTCTTCGCCGACGGCAGCCACGTGCGCGACAGCCTCGACGCGCTGGCCGGCCGCCGCTCCGGCGCACGGCTGCAGCCGAACGGGGTGCGCCTGGCGCTCTTCCGGGAGGCCGGGCCCGAGCCGGTGGAGTCCCCCTTCGAGGGCGGCTACCTGCTCTTCACCGGACGACTGGCCGAGAAGAAGGGGGTCTCCTACCTGCTGCGGGCCCTGCCGCGGGTCCTCGAGCGGCATCCGAAGCTCGGCCTGGTGGTGATCGGCTACGGGACCCTCGAGGCCGAGCTGCGCGAGGAGAGCTCCCGCCTGGGCGTGGCTGGCTCGGTGCGCTTCCTCGGCCGCAAGCCCCACGCCGAGGTGGCCCGCTGGCTGCGCGGCGCGCGTCTGGCGGTCGTGCCCTCGATCATCGACCGCTACGGCGAGACGGAGGGGATGCCCACCGTGGTGATCGAGGCCATGGCCGCCGGGGCCCGCGTGGTGGGCAGTGCGGTGGACGGCATCCCGGACGTGATCCGTCACGGCGAGAACGGCTGGCTGTGTCGGCCCCGGGATCCGGAGGACCTGGCCGAGAAGATCCTGACCGGCCTGGAGGAGCCCGCCAGCTCCCCGCTCGCGCGTGCCAGCGCCGAGACGGCGGAGCGCTTCGACTGGTCCGCGGTGGCCGGGCACTACCTGGCCACCCTGGAGGCGCTGCGCGCCTCGTGACGGCTCCCTTCCAGGTGATCGTGGCGCACAGCGTCACGGAGCGGACACCGCTTCCCCTCGGTCCGCGCTGCGACCACGCCGTGGCGCCGGCGGCGCTGCGCGACTTCCTCGAGAAGCGCCGCGACTGGGATCGCCCGCACTGGCGGGAAGCCCGGGAGCTGCTGGCCGGGCGCGGCTGCGAGCGACCCAGCTACCTGCTGAGCTTCGACGACGGCTACCGCGACTTCCTGACCGAGGCGCTGCCGATTCTGGTGGAGACGCGGACGCCGTGCCTGCTCTTCGCGGTTCCGGGGCTGGCCACGGGTCGTGCACGGCCCTTCGAGAGCGTGCTGGCCGAGCTGGTGGCGCGGCGGGCGCGCATCCGCGTTCCCGGCGGCGCGGAGCGCGACACGGGGACCCTCGCGAGCAAGCGCCAGGTCTATCGCGACCTCTACCTCGGCCTGCGCAGCCGACCGGCGGCGTGGCGCCGGCACGCGCTGGCACGCTGTCTGGAGGCCAACGGCGGGGCCCCCGGCCCGGGCGAGCGCGAGTTCCTGGACGCCGACGAGCTGCGCCTGCTGGATCGGCATCCGCTCGTGACGCTCGGAGCCCATGGCAGGAGCCACCAGCTGCTGACCTCGCTGTCGCGCGACGAGCTGCGCGACGAGGTGCAGGGATCGAAGCGCGATCTGGAGGAGCTGCTGGGCCGCGCCGTCGACTGCTTCGCCTATCCCTACGGGGCCCAGGGACGACGCGAGCGCAGCGCCGTGCGGCGGGCCGGCTTCGGCTACGCCTTCACGACCCGTCCCGAGCCGGTGGGGCCACGTGCGCGCCGACTGACGATTCCGCGCATCGACATCCGTCGGTCCGAGGCCTGAGACGGTGCGCGAGCGGCCCCGGGTGCTGGTCCTGACCCTCTACTCCGGGGAGCAGGAGCTGGAGCAGGGCCGGGCCTCGCTGCGCGCGCAGAGCCTCGGATCCTGGGAGCAGCGCGTCTTCGAGTTCCTCCCGAACAAGCGGGCCCACCAGGCGCTGCAGCGGGAGGTGATGGCGAGCCTCTCGGACTTCGACCTCTTCCTCAAGCTCGATGCCGACATGGTGCTGCGCGACGCGCGGGCCCTCGAGCGCCTGGTGGCCTTCTTCCGCGCGGACCCGCGGCTCGATCACCTGAGCACGGCGGTCCACGACTGGTTCTCGGACTCGCTCATCATGGGCCTGCACCTGTGGTCCTCGCGCGTGCGCTTCGAGACCAGCGACGAGAGGCTCTTCGTCGACGAACATCCGGTCTACCCCGGCCTGCGGCAGATCCTGATGAGCGAGCCCGCCCCCTTCGCCAGCCACTGCCCCGACCCGAGCCCGCACCAGGCCTTCTTCTTCGGCCTGCACCGGGCCCTGAAGGCCCTGCAGCGCGAGCGCACGGTGAGCCGCTTCTCGATCGGACTCTCCCGAGGGCAGTGGCAGATCCTGCAGCGGACCTGGGACCACTTCCTGCGCAGCGGCGATCGGCGGCTCGGCCTGGCGATCTGGGGGGCCGACCAGGTGCTGCGCGGCCGCGTCTCCGAGGCCGGGGTCGAGCAGAAGCGGGACGCCTACGCAGTGCTGCTCGCCGAGAGCGAGGCGCTCGACGCCGCCGCGCTGCGAGCGCAGCTGGGGCCGCGCTGGGGCCCCACCGGCGGCGCCGCCCGCGACTACTGGAGCCGCGTGGCACCCCGCGCCGCGGCCGCCCTGCCCCTCGAGGTCTGGCGCAAGCTCCGCACCGGAAGCACGTCTTGAGCCCCCCCTCGAAGCTCCGCCTCTACGCCTTCAGCGCCGGGGCGGGCCTGCTGGGCCGCACCCTCGAGCTCGGCTCGGGCTTCGCCATCGTCTGGCTGCTGACCCGCGTGCTCGACGTGGCCGGCTACGGCCGTCTGCTGATCGGGCTGACCCTGGCGGAGCTGTGCGCGCTGGCCAGCGCCGGGGGCCTGGAGGCCCTGGTGCTCTACCGCTCGTCCCGCAGCGAGGCCCCGCCCGGCACCCTGGACGACGGGCGCGTGGCCTCGGCCGCACTGGGCTGGGGCCTGCTGATCGCGAGCGCGGCCGCGGCCCTGCTGGCCCTCGCGGCCCCGGAGCTCGCCGAGCTCTTCGACGACGCCCGGGCGGCTCCCTGGATCCGCGGCTTCGCAGCGCTCGTTCCGATCTACACCCTGCGCACGATCTACGCGAGCTGGCACCGGGCGCGCCAGCGCATTCCCCAGGCCGTGCTGCTCGGCTACGCGCTGCCGCGCCTCGGCTCGGCCGCTTGCCTGGCCGCGGTCGCGCTGCTGTGGCCGACACACCTCGGCGTCAAGACCGCGCTGATCGCCGGGCCCCTGCTGGTCCTGCTGCCGTGGTTCGCGACGGCGCCGCTGCGCCCGCGCTGGGCGGGCGTGCTCGAGGCCTGGGACCTGCGCTACGCGGCGAAGCTCTCGCTGAACCGCCTGCTGGCCCAGGGGCTCAACCACTCGGATGTGCTGCTGCTGGGTCTGCTGTCGACGAGCGCGGTCACGGGCCAGTACGGGGTGGCCTCGCGCGTGGCCCACCTGACGCTGCTGGTCTTCACCATGCTGCTGCCGATCTTCGCGGCCCGGATCGGCTATCTGCACGGGCGCGGGCAGCTCGAGGAGCTGGCCCGCGAGTACGACCAGACCCGCAACGCCGCCCTTCTCGGGGCCCTGGCGGTAGCCTGCGGCTTCGGGCTGCTCGGACCCGAGATCCTGGCTCTCTTCGGAGACTTCGAAGCGGCGACGCCGGTGCTGTGGATCCTCGCCGCCACCGGGCTGGCCCAGGCCAGCTTCGGCATGAACCGCTCCTACCTGGGGCTGGCGGGCTACGGAAGCTGGACGCTCGCCGTCTCGGCGCTGCTGCTGACCTGCAACATCGTGCTGGGCCTGCTCTGGATCCCGGGCCTCGGGGGCGTGGGCGCCGCCCTCGCAACGCTGGTCTCGATCGCCGGAGTGCGGGGCGCCACGAGCTGGGTGGTGTGGAGGCTCGACCGCTTCCCCACCTATTCGCTCGAGATCGCCGGCCTGGCCGCCGTGGGCGTGTCCCTGCTGCTGGCGGGAGCCGCGGCATCGCTGCCGCGCCCGGCGGTCGGACTGGGCCTGGGCACGCTGCTGGCCCTCTTCGGGCTGCGCCACTACCGGCAGTGGTCGACGCAGCTCGGCGGCTGGCTCCAGGAGCGCCCGTGAAGCCCGTCGAGCTCTTCCACGTCGGCCCGCAGAAGTCGGCGACCACCTGGCTCTACCGCTGCCTGCGCGAGCATCCGCAGATCGCGGCCCCGCCCCGCGACACGATCCACTACTTCGACATGTTCTACGCCCGGGGAGAGGACTGGTACGCCGAGCACTTCCGCTCGGCGCGCCCCGGACAGAGGGGCTTCGATCCCACCTACACCTACCTGCGCTCGCCGTGGGCCCCGGCGCGCATCGCCCGTCACAACCCATCGGCGCGCATCGCCGTGTGCCTGCGCCACCCGATCGAGCGGGCCTTCTCCCACTACTGGCACGAGAAGAAGAAGCGAAGCATCCGCTACGGCTTCGCCGACGTGCTGGGCCACTACGACCTCTTCGCCTCCTGGATCGAGCCGGGCCTCTACGCCCGCCACCTGCGGCGCTTCCTGGACCACTTCCCCCGCGAGCAGCTGCTGCTCCAGCGCTTCGAGCGGCTGGGCGCCGACCCGGCCGCCTTCCTCGGCGAGCTCCTCGGCTTCGCGCAACTCGAGCCCGACTTCGAGCCCCGTGCGCTGCGGACGCGGTTCTCCGAGGCGGGCGCCGAGCAGGATCCCCTCTCGCCCGCCTATTGGCTGTGGCGTTCGCAGCGGGCTCTGGGACGCCTGGGCGTGCCGCCGGCGCCCTTCGACTGGGCCCGGCGCCAGGTGCCGGCCCTCGACTGGCGGGCCGAGTACGACCGCGGCGTCCCTCCGAGGCTCCGCGAGCTCTTGCAGGAGATCGTCGAGCCGGAGATCGCAGAGCTGGAGCAGCTGCTCGGCGAGGACTTCTCCGCCTGGCGGCGGGTCGGCGGGCGGTGAGCGAGCGACGCACCGTGCTCTTCGTGCTGTGTCCCGGCCACTCGGGAAGCACGCTGCTCGGTCACGTACTGGGCGCCCATCCGCAGGCCGTCCACGTCGGGGAGATCCCGACGCCGCTGCGCCGCGGGCGCCCCTTCCTGTGTCGCGTCTGCGAGGGCGCGGCCTGCCCGATCTGGGGCGGCGCCCTGCCCGAGCCCCTGGTGCGCGCCGCGCTGCGCCGCTTCCGACGCGAGCGCTGGCTCCCGGCGCCGCTCCACGGCCTCGGCGGCGGCGACCTGCGCTGCGCCTTGCACCGGCGCGTCTTCGACGCCCTGCCCCGGACGCGGCTGGTGGTCGACAGCTCCAAGACGCTGGCCTGGGCGCGCTGGAACCGCGGGGGAGGCCGGGAGCTGCGCGTGGTGTGGCTGCACCTGCGCCGCGACCTGCGCGGGGTGCTGGCCTCGCACCTGGCACGCGACCGGCCGGCCTCGGCGACCGCCACCACGCGCAGCCTGGTCGCCCACACGCGGCGCATCCTGCGACTCCTGGAAGGGGTGGAGGCAGGCGACCGACTCTCGATCCGCTACGAGGATCTGGTCACCCGTCCCGAGGAGGTCGTCGGGGAGCTGAGCGGCGAGCTGGGTCTCGCCTTCGACCCGGCCATGCTCGACTACTACAAGAGCCCGCAGCACGTGATCGGCGGCAATCCGGGCCCGACCTACCAGGTCCGCTCGCACCTGGGCCGCGCCCGTCCGGACCTGGAGTTCCTCGATACCACTTCGACCGAGAACCAGCGCTACTACCGGGAGGGCCGGCCGGGCTTTCGCCTCGACGAGCGCTGGCGGCAGCGGCTGACGGGGGAGATGCTCGCCGACTTCGAGCGCCTCGCGGGGCCCCTGAACCGGCGACTCGGCTACGGCGAGTAGCGCCCCCGTCGGGCCGCCTCGGCCGGAGGGGGCCGGGGCCGGGGCCCTTCCGCGGCCGGCCCCAGCAGGTGCTG
>CAZYOL010000115.1:0-13720 GCA_964649065.1 uncultured Spirochaetales bacterium | reverse complement strand
AAGACCGAGCTCTCCAAGCAGCTGGCCCGCTGCCTCGGCGTTCCCTTCGCGCGCTTCGACATGAGCGAGTACATGGAGAAGCACGCCGTCTCGCGCCTGATCGGGGCTCCGCCCGGCTACGTCGGCTACGACCAGGGCGGGCAGCTCGTCGAGCGGATCCGCAAGCAGCCCTACACCGTGCTGCTGCTCGACGAGATCGAGAAGGCCCACCCGGACGTCTTCGACGTGCTGCTCCAGGTGATGGACCACGCCACCCTGACCGACAACCAGGGCCGCGAGGCGGACTTCCGTCACGTGACCCTGATCATGACCTCGAACGCCGGTGCGCGGGAGATGAGCGCCCGGGCCATCGGCTTCGGCGGCGGGCGCGCCGGGGACGGCAGCAAGGAGATCGAGCGGCTCTTCAGCCCCGAATTCCGCAACCGCCTGGACGCCATCGTGACCTTCGACGAGCTGCCCCGCGAGGTGATGGAGCGGGTCGTCGACAAGTTCGTGCGCGAGGTCGAGGCGCAGCTCGCCGAGCGCCGCGTGCGCATCCGGCTCGGCGCGGAGGCCCGCCGCTGGCTCGCCGTGAAGGGATACGACCCCCTCTTCGGGGCGCGTCCCATGGCGCGGGTGATCCAGACCGAGCTCAAGGATCGCCTGGTCGACGACATCCTCTTCGGGCCGCTCGCCAAGGGGGGCGAGGTCCGGGTCGACCTCGGCGAGGGCGACGCGCTGCGCTTCGAGATCTCCGGCGCCTGATTCGCCTCAGCGGCGCGCCCGCCGGCCGGCCGCCTCTGCGCGGGGCCCCGCCCGGATGGCGTGGGCCCAGCGCCCCCGTCGGAAGGACCAGGTCAGCCAGGCGGCCCGGGTCAGGTGATCGAAGACGATCGCGTACCAGACCCAGACCACCGGCAGCTCCAGCACCCAGGCGAAGAGCGCCGCCAGGGGCATGCGCAGGGCCCAGTTGCCGAGGGCGGAGGCGACGAAGGGCGTCGTGGTGTCGCCCGCGCCCCGGTGGGCGCCGCCCAGCGCGAAGTGAGACTGGAGGAAGGGCTGGACCACCGCCAGCGCCAGCAGGAAGGGCGTGAGCTCCGCGACCAGAGCCTGCTCGTCGCTGAACAGACGGGCCAGGGGCTCCCGAGCCACCGCGCAGGCGGCGCCCAGCACGACGGCCACGATCAGCGCGAGGCCGCTGGCCCTCCAGCCTGCCCGACGCGCGGCATCGCCGCGCCCGGCCCCGAGCGCCTGCCCCACCAGGGTCGAGGCCGCCACCCCGAAGGCGATGCCCGGAATCCAGGAGAAGGAGAGCATGCGGATGCCGACCGAGTAGGCGGCGACGGCCAGGGTCCCGTAGTCCGAGAGAATCCGGAAGTAGAGGAGCAGCGCGAGGTTCATGGCCAGGCGCTCGCCCACCCCGGGCAGCGCGATGCGCACGACGTCCGCGCGCAGGCGGCCGGCGAGCCGGCGATCGCTGCGGACCAGGGCCAGCGGGCCGCTGCGAGGAGCGCGCGCCACCACGGCGACCAGCAGTCCCAGGCTTGCGAGCTGGGCCACCAGCGTGGCGATGCCGGCGCCCAGCAGCTCGAGGCGGGGAAGGCCCGCCAGCCCGAAGATCAGACCCAGATTGAGGAGCGTCTTCACGGCCATCATCAGCGCCGAGGCCAGCAGGGGGCTCAGCGTGTCGCGGTCGGCGCGCAGCCCGCTCTCCAGGACGATGGCGATGGCCATGGGCACCGAGGAGGCCACCAAGAGCCTCAGGTAGGGCGCGGCCAGCTCTGCGGTGCTGGCCCCGGCGCCCAGCAGCTCGACCCAGAGCTGCGGCGTCGCGATCAGCCCGGCGGCCGAGAGCAGCGAGGTGGCGCCGGCCACCTCCAGCGAGGCCGCCAGGGCGGCGCGGCTCTGCTCCGGAGAGCCGCCGCCGATGGCGCGGGCCATGAGTGCGACGCAGGACGCGCCCACCGCGAGCAGCACGGACTGCACCAGGAAGAAGTACTGATGGGCGTAGCCCTGGGCGGCCAAGGCCTCCGAGGAGAGCCGGGCCACCATCGCCGCGTCGATCAGGCCCACGGCGTTGACCAGCACCAGGTTCAGCATGAAGGGCCAGGCCAGCGACCAGATCGCGCCGTAGCCGTCGTGGCGGGAGCCGGGGCGCCGCCGCGCCCCCGGGCTCGCGGACTTCGCGGAGGGCTGGTCGGCTAAGCCGTCGGGATCTTCGCTGTCTGCGGACGGCTCTGCGTCGGAGGCCCCTTCGGACACCTACCGGAGCTCGGAGGGAATCTGGAAGACGACCCCCTCGTCGACGCCCGCCAGCTCGCGCACCGGCTCCGTCGCCCCGAGCCCGCGCAGGCGGTCGATGACCTGCCGGACCAGCAACTCGGGCGCCGAGGCCCCGGCCGTGACCCCCACCGAGCGGGCTCCCCGGAGCCAGTCCGGCTCGATGTCCTCGGCGGTCTGGACCAGATAGGCCCGCGCTCCCCGCTTGGCGGCCAGCTCGACCAGCCGCGTCGAGTTGGAGGACTCCGGGGCGCCCACCACGATCACCACCTGGCAGCTCCCGGTCAGCTCCTTGACCGCGTTCTGCCGGTTCTGGGTCGCGTAGCAGATGTCGTCCTTGCGCGGCAGCCGGATCTGGGGGAAGCGCCGCCGCAGCGCCTCCATGATGTCGCGCGTGTCGTCCACCGAGAGGGTCGTCTGGGTCACGCAGCCGAGCCGCCTCGGGTCTCGCACGCGCAGCCGCTCGACGTCTTCCACGTTCTGCACGAGGTGCATGGCGTGGGGGGCCTGGCCCAGGGTGCCCTCGACCTCGACGTGGCCGGCGTGACCGATCAGCACGATCTCGAGCCCGCTCTCCGCCATGCGCCGAGCCTCCACGTGCACCTTGGTGACCAGGGGGCAGGTGGCGTCGATGACGTGCAGCCCGCGCTCCTCTGCGGCCCGCCGCACGGCCGGGGAGACGCCGTGCGCACTGAGGACCAGCAGCGAGCCGCGCGGAACCTCGGCGGGGTCGTCGACGAAGCGGGCGCCCCGCGCGCGCAGCGAGTCCACCACGTGGCGGTTGTGGACGATCTCGTGGCGGACGTAGACCGGCGCGCCGAAGCGCTCGAGCGCCGTCTCGACGATCTCGATGGCGCGATCGACGCCGGCGCAGAAGCCGCGGGGGTTGGCCAGCAGGACCTCCATCCGGCCGAGGGTAGCAGGCGACTCCCGCGGGGCGTGGCTAGACTGGCGGCTCCAGAGCGAGGAGCGCCGATGGCCCATACCCCCCGACCCCTGAGCGACGAGCTGGATCGCTTCCGTGCCGAGGCCCGCGACTGGATCGAGAGCCACGCACCGGCGGCGATCCGCGGTATCCCCAGCGACGTGGAGGGGGCGGGCAACTGGGGCGGGCGCAAGGCCACCTACGACCCGCCCGAGATGAAGCAGTGGCTCGACGTGGCGGCGGAGCACGGCTTCACCGCGCCGAGCTGGCCGGCCGAGTACGGAGGCGGCGGGCTGTCCCAGGCCCACGCCAAGGTGCTCCAGCAGGAGCTGGCGCTGGCCAAGGTGCCGCCGCCGCTGACCGGCTTCGGGCTGAGCATGATCGGGCCGACCCTGCTCCGCTACGGAAGCGAGGAGCAGAAGCTCCGGCACCTGCCCGCCATCTGCCGCGGGGAGATCCGCTGGTGCCAGGGCTACTCGGAGCCGGACGCCGGTTCGGACCTCGCCTCGCTGCAGACCCGGGCCGTGCGCGACGGCGACCACTTCGTCGTGGACGGCAGCAAGGTCTGGACCTCCTACGGCGATCTCTCGGACTGGATCTTCGCGCTGGTGCGCACCGATCCCCATGCCAAGAAGCAGGAGGGGATCACCTTCCTGTTGATCGACATGGATTCGCCCGGCGTCTCGGTGCGGCCGATCCGGCTGATCTCCGGCAAGTCGCCCTTCTGCGAGACGCACTTCGATCAGGTGCGCGTGCCGGTCGCCAACGTGATCGGGGAGATCCACGGCGGCTGGACCGTGGCCAAGGCGCTGCTGGGCTTCGAGCGCAACATGATCGCCGAGGCCTTCGGCGGCGGGCGGCGCCGGGGGCCCTCGGGCAATCCGCTGGTGGGCCTGGCCCGCGAGCACACCGGCCCGCCCGAGGGACGGCTGGCCGATCCGCTGCTGCGCGACCGGATCGCCCAGAGCGACATGGACACCCGCGCCTTCGCGCTCACGGTGCAGCGCTCCCGGGATGCGGCCAAGGCCGGTCACGCGCCCGGGCCCGAGAGCTCCCTCTTCAAGGTCTACGCCACCGAGCTGAACAAGCGCCGCACCGACCTGGCCGTCTCGATCAGCGGCCCCCAGGGCCTGGGCTGGGAGGGGCCGGGCTTCGAGGCGGACGATCTGCAGCGCACCCGCGACTGGCTGCGTGCCCGGGGCAACTCGATCGAGGGGGGCACCTCGGAGATCCAGCTCAACATCATCGCCAAGCGCGTGCTCGGTCTCCCGGACTAGGAGGGTCGCGTGCAGCTCGTCCTCAGCGAAGACCAGGAGCTCCTGGCCAAGACCGCAGCCGACTTCGCGGCCCAGAAGCTGCCCCTCTCCCGCGTGCGCGCCCTGCGCGACTCCGGCGACCCGATCGGCTTCTCGCCGGAGCTGTGGAAGGAGATGGCCGAGCTCGGCTGGGTAGGCATTCCCTTCCCGGAGCCGCTCGGCGGAGCCGACATGGGCCTCGCGGAGCTGGCGGTGGTGCTGGAGGCCCTGGGCCGGACGCTGGCGCCGGAGCCCTTCCTCTCGAGCGTGCTGTTGGGCGGCCGCGCGCTCCTGCTCGGCGGCAGCAAGGCCCAGCAGGAGCATTGGCTGCCGGCGCTGGCTGCCGGCGAGAAGCTCCTGAGCCTGGCCCACCAGGAGCCGCGCAGTCGCTACGCGCGGTGCCACGTCGAGACCCGGGCGGAGGCCGACGGCGAGGGCTGGCGTCTCTCGGGGCAGAAGATCCAGGTGCCCGATGCCGGACGCGCCGATGCCCTCTTGGTGAGCGCGCGATTCTCCGGAGAGGCGGGGGATCCGGAGGGCCTCGGCCTCTTCCTGGTGCCCGCGGGCGCGGCGGGTCTGCGGATCGAGGCCCAGCAGCGGGTCGACTCGCGGCCGGTCGGCCTCGTCCACCTCGAGGCGGTGCCGGTCCCGGCCGAGCAGCGGGTCGGCGGCGACGCCGTGGCCGAGCTGCTGGAGACGGTGGTGGACGGCGCCACCGTGGGCCTCTGCGCCGAGATGCTCGGGCTGATGTCCGAGGCCTTCGAGCGCACACTCCGCTACCTCAAGGATCGTCAGCAGTTCGGGGTTCCGATCGGCAGCTTCCAGGCCCTCAAACACCGGGCGGCCGAGGCCTTCATCGAGATCGAGCTGTCTCGTTCCTGTGTGATGGCGGCCGCCCGTGCCATGGACGCCGGAGAGGCCGAGGCCCCGGCCCTCGTCTCCCTGGCCAAGGCGCGCTGCTCGGATGCGGTCATGCACGTCACCGCCGAGGCGATCCAGATGCACGGCGGCATCGGCATGACCGACGAGCACGACATCGGGCTCTTCTACAAGCGTGCCCGGGTGGCGGAGCTGAGCTTTGGGGATGCCGCCTGGCACCGGGACCGCTGGGCCCGCCTGGCGGGCTACTGAGCGCGGGGGAGCACCGATCACGGGCGAGCTGACAGCGACCGAGCGGCTGCTCCGCGCCTGTCGCGGCGAGCCGGTCGACCGACCGCCCGTCTGGTTGATGCGCCAGGCGGGGCGCTACCTGGCCGCCTATCGGCGGGTTCGAGAGGGCGTGACCTTCCTCGAGATGTGTCGCGACGTGGAGCGCGCCGTCGAGGTGTCGCTGCAGCCACTGCGCCTGGTCGGCACCGAGGCGGTGATCCTCTTCTCCGACATCTTCGTCCCGGTGCCGGGCATGGGCGTCGATCTCGACTTCGCGCCGGGGCCGGTGCTCCGCGAGCCGATCCGCAGCCTGGAGCAGGTCGAGGCCCTGGTCGTCCCCGACCCGCGCGAGAGCGTGCCCTTCGTCTTCGAGATCCTGCGCCGGCTGCGTCGTGAGCTCGAGGGGCCGCAGGTGCCGCTGATCGGCTTCTCCGGGGCGCCCTTCACCCTGGCCGCCTACCTGGTGGAGGGAGGCGGCTCCAAGGACTTCGGCCGGCTGAAGCAGCTCATGTACACCGCGCCCGAGGTGCTGCGCGGCCTGCAGGCCCGCCTGGCCGAGCTGGTGGCCAGCTACCTGCGGGCCCAGGTCGAGGCCGGAGCCCAGGTGGTGCAGCTCTTCGACACCTGGGCGGGGCTGCTCTCGCCGGCGGACTACCGGGAGTGGGTGCTTCCCGTGCACCGGGAGATCGCCGCCAAGCTGGACCGCGAGCGGGCGCCCCTCGTGCTCTACGTCGGCGGAGGGGCCCACGTCTTCGACGCCATGCTCGAGTCGGGTGCCGACGTGCTCTCCCTGGACTGGCGCATGGACATGGCCGCCGCCGCCGCGCGGGCCGGCAACCGGGTCAGCCTGCAGGGCAACCTCGATCCCTACGCCCTGGAGCTTCCGCGCGAGGCGATCTTCGAGCGCGTGCGCGAGATCGCGCGGGCGGCCGAGGCCGCCCGTGGCCTGATCCTCAATCTGGGCCACGGCTGCCTGCCCAGCACCCCGGTCGAGGGGGTGCGCGCCTTCACCGATGCGGCGCGTGACCTCGGCCCCAGCCCCGGCGCCGTCGTGCACCGCCTGGATACGCGCCGTGTCCCCTGACCCCTTCGCCCTGGACCTCGAGCACATCGAGGAGATCCTGCCGCGCTACACCACCGAGGGTCCGCGCTACACGAGCTATCCGACCGCGCCCGTCTGGACCGAGCGCTTCGGCCCCGAGGAGCAGCGCGCCGAGCTGGCCCGCGACGACGTGCGCGAGAGCGACGGCCTCTCCCTCTACGTGCACGTTCCCTTCTGCCGTAGTCTCTGCCACTTCTGCGCCTGCAACAAGAAGATCACCCGGGACTACGGCGAGGCCCGCCGCTATCTCGATGCCATCGAGCGGGAGATCGAGGCCCTGCGGGTGGCCGTGGGCGTCCCGCGCAGCGCCACCCAGGTGCACTGGGGAGGCGGGACTCCCACCTATCTCGAGCCCGCGGACATCCGTCGGCTGCAGGGCGCCCTCTCCGCGGCCTTCCCCTTCCGACCGGAAGCCGAGATCTCGATCGAGGTCGACCCGCGCGTGACCCGGGACGAGCACGTTGCGGCGCTGGCCGAGTGCGGCTGGAACCGCCTCTCGATGGGCGTGCAGGACTTCGACCCGGCCGTCCAGGAGGCCATCCACCGCATCCAGCCCGCCGAGCAGACGGCGCGCCTCGTCGAGCAGGCCCGCTCCGCCGGCTTCCGGAGCGTGGGCTTCGACCTGATCTACGGCCTTCCCCACCAGAGCGAGGAGAGCTTCCGCCGCACCCTGGACGCGGTGATCGAGATCTCCCCGGATCGCATCGCCCTCTACTCCTACGCCCACGTCACCTGGGTGGCCAAGCAGCAGCGCGGCTTCGAGCGCATCCACCTGCCGGAGGCCCGCACCAAGCTGCGGATCATGCTGGCGGCGATCCGCCGCTTCCTGGCCGAGGGCTACGTCTTCGTCGGTCTCGACCACTTCGCCAAGCCCGACGACGAGCTGGCCCAGGCGCTGGCCGACCGGAGCCTGCGCCGGAACTTCATGGGCCATACGACCCAGGCCGGAGTCGATCTGCTGGGCTTCGGGCCGAGCGCCATCAGCGAGCTGCGCGGCGCCTACGCCCAGAGCCATCGCGAGCCCCGGGCCTGGGCGGAGGCCGTCGGAGAAGGAGGCCTGGCCACGCTGCGCGGACACCGACTCTCCGCCGACGACGTGGAGCGGCGCTGGATCATCAACCGGATCCTGTGCCTGGGGGAGCTGCGGGCCGAGGAGCATCGGGAGCGCTTCGGCGGTGAGCTCTCGCAGCGCTTCGCCGCCGAGCTCGGCGCGTTGGCCCCCGCCGAGGAGGACGGCCTGATCGAGCGCGACGCCGACGGCAGCCTGCGCGTCACTTCCGTGGGTCGCCTCTTCGCGCGCAACCTGGCGATGGCCTTCGACGCCTACCTGGCCGAACAGAAGAAGGCCGGGCGCCAGCTCTTCAGCAAGACCGTATGAGCGCCGCCGAGGTCGCGGCGACCGTCGTCGGCGGCGGCATCGCCGGGCTGGCCGCCGCGCTGGACCTGCAGCAACGCGTGGGCGAGGTGGTGGTAATCGAGGCGGGCGATCGCCCCGGCGGCGTGCTCCGCACCGACCACGTCTCGGGCTACGTGATCGAGCGCGGCCCCAACACCGTGCAGATCAAGGCGCCGATGCTGTCCTTCCTGCGCCGGTGGAGCCTGGAGAGCCGTCTGGTTCGGGCCCGACCCGCCAGCCGATTGCGCTTCGTCTACCACCACGGTGCCCTGCAGCCCGTGCCGCTCTCTCCCTGGGCCTTCGCGGGCAGCTCGCTGCTCTCGCCGCGTGCCAAGCTGCGCCTGCTGCTCGAGCCCTTCGTGGGTCGTGGCCCGGGGGGCGAGGAGTCGGTGGCCGAGTTCACCACGCGTCGGCTGGGTCGCGAGGTGACGGAGCACCTGGTGGGGCCCTTCCTCACCGGAGTCTACGCGGGCGACGAGCGCGAGCTGGGGGCCGAGTCGGTCTTCGGCTCGCTGGTGGAGCTGGAGCGCGCCCACCGCTCGCTGGCCTGGGGGGCTCTGCGCCAGGCCCTGCGACGCGGGCGCCCGCGAGGGCTGCCCGGAAGCTGGTCGGCTCCGGAGGGTCTGGGGCCCTTCGCGCGCGAGCTGGCCGCGCGGCTGAAGGAGCCCATGGCCCTCGGCTCCCGGGTGGTGGCCCTGGGGCGCGAGGCCGGGGCCTGGCGCGTGGAGGTGGAGAGCGAGGGCGGGCAGAGCGTTCTGCGCAGCCGCCTGCTGGTGCTGGCCGGCTCCGCTCCCGAGTCGGCCCAGCTGCTCTCCGGGGCCTGCCCGGAGGCCGCCGAGCTCCTCTCCGGAATCCGCTACGCGCCGATCGCCAGCCTGGCGCTGGGGGTCGACCCGGGCGCCGTGCGGACTCGCATCGAGGGCTTCGGCTTCCTGGTGCCGCGGGCCGCCGGCCTCCGGCTGCTCGGCTGTCTTTACATGAGCCAGCTCTTCGCCGATCGCGCGCCCGCCGGGCGCGAGCTGCTCCAGTGCATGATCGGCGGCGAGCGCTGGCCCCAGGCCCTGGAGCTCTCGGACGAGGATCTGGAGGCGCGCGTGCGGGAAGACCTGGACCGCGTGCTCGGCCTGGACGCGGCCCCGCAGAGGCTCGCGGTGACGCGCTGGCCCCGGGCGATCCCCCAGCCCGATCGCAGCCACGCCGCCAGGATCCGTGCGGTCCGGGCGCGGCTCGGCGCGGAGGCCCCGGGCCTGGCCCTGGCCGGCGCCTATCTCGACGGCGTGTCGGTGGCCGACTCCCTGGCCTCGGGCCTGCGCGCGGCCCGGGAGCTCGGGCCGGACGAGAGCTCTTCTCGCCCGGCCTGAGCGCGCTCAGAACTCGAAGGTCGCGTTCACGGTGACGCGCTGCTCGGTGATGTCCCGCGTATTCGAGAGCGGTCGCTCGTAGGCGAAGCCCAGGTTCAGGCCGGTCCGGAACGGGATGCGCACACCCCAGGCCATGGTCACGTAGTCGTTGCCCGCCACGCCCGGGTTGCCGAGGTTCACCACGTCGACCCCCTCGAAGCCCGGCGGCAGCAGATTCGCCACGGTGTCTACCGTGCCCCCCACCCGGATGGTGCGGCTGCCGTCGCCCGAGGTGATCCAGTGGATGCCGTTCAGCTCGATGAAGGGCGCGATGTGCGTGATCCACCAGCTCTCCCGGCCGACCGGGAAGGCGTGGTCCACGCGGAAGTTGTAGAAGAAGTTCGAGCTGCTGAGCTGGCCACTGATGGGGGCGAAGCCGCCGAAGGAGCCGATCAGGTGCCAGTTGCCGTGCTGGAAGCCGGTCGCGATGGCCGGGATGAACACGCCCGGATCCCCGCCCTGGAAGATCTGGCCCTGGGGGATCGGGATCTCGTAGCGCAGGCTCGGCGTGACGATCGCACTCCAGTTCTCCCCGGCGGTCTTCCACAGGGCGTACTTGAAGCCCAGCGCCAGGTTGAAGGCGCCGGTCGCGTCCGGGAGGGAGGCGGGATCGTGGAAGCCGACCCCGTCCTTGGTGGCGATGAAGGCGAGCCGGTCGGTGATGGCCAGCCGGATCTGCAGGGCCAAGGCGCCGATCTGGCCGCCCCAGGGGAGCGGGGGCGTCGAAGCCACCGTGGCCGGGTAGTCGTGCCAGATGCCAATGAAGTTGATCCCGGAGGTGATGTAGGGATCCTCGAAATAGAAGGGGAAGGACATCGGCAGGCTGGATCCGGGCGGTCTGGCTTCGCGCTCGCAGCGGAAGTCCGGGAACCAGATCGGGCAGTCGTCCTCGGTGGTGGCGGCGGCGGGCTGGGCCACCATCAGCAGCGCCGCCAGCCAGCTGGCTCGTTGGGCTGCACACAGGCCCGTGTGCGTCGGCATCGCTTCCTCCTCGCAACGGTGGATGTCGTGCACCCGATGCGTTGCAAGAGCGTGGCCAGCGCGACGCGCGCCCGGAGCTGCCCGGATGGGCGGGGCCTGGGGCCGCTTGGGATACACCGACGGGGCGCTGAGACGGGAAGCCTCAGGGGCGTCGGGAGCGCGGTCTCAGGAGCGCGGGCCCCCGTGGGCGGCCGTGCGCAGCCAGGCCGCGACCGTCTCCACCCAGGGGGTCTCCGCATTGAGGCAGGGCAGCAGCAGCAGCTCCTCGCCGCCCAGCTCGGCCCACTGCTCGCGGGCCCGGATCCCGACCTCCTCGAGTGTCTCCAGGCAGTCGGCGACGAAGGAGGGACACAGGACCGCCAGCCTGCGCACGCCCCGCTCGGCCAGGCGCGGCAGCTCCTGGTCGGTGTAGGGCCGGATCCAGGGCGTGCGGCCCAGGCGCGACTGGAAGGCCGTCGCGCTGCGCCCTTCGGCCAGGCCCAGGGCGGAGACCAGGGCGCGGCTGGTGGCGAAGCACTGGGCCCGGTAGCAGCTGCGATTCTCGGGCCCGATCCGGGCGCAGCACTCGGCCGACGCCAGGCAGTGGCGGCCGCTGGCATCGCCACGCCGGATCTGCCGCTCCGGGAGACCGTGGTAGCTAAACAGAGTGAAATCCGGTCGGAAGGCGGCCAGCCGCGGCGCCGCCAGCGAGGCGATGGCGCCCACGAAGCCCGGGTCGTCGTAGAAGGCGCCCAGCAGCTGCAGCTCCGGGACGTTCTGGCGGCGCGCCAGCAGCTCGAGGCTTCGCTGGGCCGCCGAGCCGCCGGAGGCCGACGCGTACTGCGGGAAGAGGGGCAGCACGATCAGGCGCTCGACGTCGGCGCTGAGGAGCGCATCGAGGGCTGCCTCGATGGAGGGCTCCCCGTAGCGCATGCCCAGCTCGACCACCCAGCCCTCGCCGAGCGACTTGGCCAGGCCATCGCGCAGGGCCCGACCGTGGACCAGCAGCGGCGAGCCCTCGGGGCCCCAGATCTTCGCGTAGGCCTCGGCCGAGCGACGCGGCCGGAAGGGCAGGATGAGGCCCTCGAGGAGCAGGAAGCGGGCCGGAGCCGGGATGTCGATCACGCGCGGATCCGAGAGGAACTCCCGGAGGTAGTGCCGCACGTCGGCCACGCTCGTGGAGGCCGGCGTCCCCAGATTGACGAGCAGTGCGCCCGATCGGGCCGAAGGCATGGCGACGAAGGTATCCCCGGGGCCGGTGGCGTCACGCCGGCGGCGTGCCGTCGCTGCGCCGGTGGATCCCGCCCTGCCACAGGGAGAGCACCAGATAGTAGACCGGGAAGGCCAGCGAGAGGTGGACGAGGTGATAGCTGCGGGCGACCTCCGGCCACAGCACGGCGATCGCCATCGCGGCCAGCCACAGGGCCGCGAGCAGGGCGCTCGAGCGACGCAGCACCGGCATGCGCGAGATGTAGAGGTACTTGATGGGGACGAAGACCAGGGCGGCGAAGAGGCA
The DNA here is from genome assembly GCA_964649065.1 of uncultured Spirochaetales bacterium. Classification (GTDB taxonomy): domain Bacteria; phylum Myxococcota_A; class UBA9160; order UBA9160; family SMWR01; genus CAZYOL01. Next base: position 1,718 of record CAZYOL010000115.1, on the reverse strand, counting down.
GACACAGAGCGTGCCGACGAGGGCCGGCGTCTCGAGCAGCCACAGGTAGAGCGCTACCACGTTCCAGTAGGAGGGCCAGCCCAGGAAGTAGTCGTCCTCGGTCTTGGCCTCCGTGTGGGAGAAGCCGTAGGCCGACGCCAGCGGGGGCAGGGCGGCGAAGGCCCAGTGCACCAGGCTGCCGGCCGCGACCAGGAAGACCGCCGGAACGATCACGTAGTTCAGGTAGTCGACCATGTCGTCGAGGCGCCGGCCGTCGACCTGGGGCAGCACCCAGGACACGCCCACCTTGCGGGCCAGGGTGCCGTCCACCGAGTCGATCCAGAGACCGATCAGCAGCAGGATGGCGGCGCGCGGCAGGTCTCCGGCCCAGATGGCGATCAGCGCCAGGGCCCCCACCACCGCGCCGCTGGCGGTGAAGGCGTGGACGCCCCAGGCGGCCGCGACGCGGGCTCGTGAGGCATCCACGGGCTGTGCGGCCATCGACTCCTCCTCGGCCAGAAGGGCCCAAGATACCAGGGTTGCTACCTTCCCGAGGGAGGAGGGAGCATGGCCAGCAGGCAGCACGGCGCGGCGACGGACGGCACGACCGGGGGGCGCAACCGGGTCGTTCCCGGTCACGATGGCGAGGCGCTGATGCGCCGCAACCGCGAGCGCGCCATCGAATTCCTCCGGCAGGGAGGCGACTCCTTCCTCACGACCAGCGTCGAGGCGGTGCTCAACTGGGGCCGCAAGTACTCGATGTTCCTCTACCCCTTCGTGACGGCCTGCTGCGGGATGGAGTTCATGTCGGTGGCCGGCCCGCGCTACGACCTCGACCGCTTCGGCTGCGCGCTTCCGCGCTTCTCGCCGCGCCAGGCCGACCTCCTGATGGTCGTGGGTACCATCACGCACCGGCAGGCCCCGGTCCTGAAGAAGGTCTATGACCAGATGGCCGAGCCCAAGTGGGTCGTGGCCTTCGGGGCCTGCACCTGCTCCGGCGGGCCCTACAACAACTACGCCACCGTCCAGGGCATCGATACCATCATCCCGGTCGACATCTACATCCCCGGCTGCCCGCCGCGCCCCGAGGCAGTGCTGGACGGCCTGATGAAGCTCCAGGCTCGCGTGCAGGCCGAGCGGATCCCGGACGAGGGGCGCCACCGGGAGACCGAGGAGCTGCCCCTGCCGGTCGTCGAGAAGCCCGTCGCCTGAGGCCCGGCCCGCTTAAAGGAGCGCCGCGATCCCGCCGATTTCGGGAGACGGGTCGCGGAACCGCGCGGCTCGGGCCCGGTCGGATTCGGGGGCCTCGGGGGGATGCCGAGTGAGGAAGCCGACGCCATGTCGTCCATTGCGGTTGAGCTGCCCCAGCTCGGGGAGAGCGTGGTCGAGGGGACCGTCTCCCAGTGGCTGGTCAAGGAGGGTGACTCGGTCGAGACCGATCAGCCGATCGTGGAGGTCACGACCGACAAGGTCGACGCCGAGATTCCGGCCCCGGCGAGCGGTGTGGTGGAGAAGATCCTGGTCGCCGAGGGGGAGACCGTGGAGGTCGGCACCCGGCTGGCCTGGATCCAGCCGGGGGATGCGCCCGCCACGGCGGCCCCGGAGCGGGAGGGCCGTGAGCCCGAGGCCCGTGAGCCCCAGGCGGCGCCGGCGCCGGCGCCCGCGCCGGCGCCCGCGCCCGAGACCGCGGGGCCGCGGGCAACGACCCAGGACCCCCCGGGGGGGGGGGGGGCGGGCGG
>CAZYOL010000114.1:0-13985 GCA_964649065.1 uncultured Spirochaetales bacterium | reverse complement strand
GGGCGGCGCCGCCGCCGCGGGCTGGGCGGGGTCGGAGGCGGCCGCTGCCGCGCTGCCACCCGCCGGGGGCGGCGCGTCGTCTGCGCCGTCGCGCAGCCCCTCGGTGCGGGCCAGCTCCTGCTCGATCTCCGCCTCCAGCTGGGCGGCTCGCACGGCCTCGCGGCCCGCGTCGGAGAGCCCGGCCACGCCGGGCTGCTGCTGCTGGACCGGCTGGTGTCCGGTGATGGCGCTGTAGACCAGCAGCTTGCCGGAGCTGCCGCTGGTGCGGTCGGGAGCCGGCTCGGAAGGGGGCTCGGGCAGGCGCGGCGCCGGGGCGTCCTGGGGCTGCGCGCTGGCGCAGGCGAGCGCGAGCGCGGCACCGAGCGCGACGCAGCCCAGGGACACCCCGCGGAGGAGCGCCGCGAGCCCGGAACTCGAAGGCCTACGGGGCTTTCTGGCGTCCACTCCGCCTCCCGTCGCACTTTACAGGCCGCCCGGAGCGGGTACAAATTCGCCCGGTGAGCGGACGAACCCGCCTGGCGGCCCTCGCGGTGCTCCTCGCGCTGGTGCCGGGCTGCCGGTCGGACGGCCTCTGGGGCCAGCCGGGGCGGCTGGTCTCCGACTGGCTGCGTCCGGACGAGCCGGCGGAGAAGTGGTTTCGCTTCTACACCGGGCCGATGCTGCCGCTCGAGGACGTCGCCGTCCTCTGCCACGCCGACCGCTCCACCTTCGTCGTGAGCATCCGCGTGCACGAGGGAGGCGAGCCCCAGCCCGCGCGCCACGAGCGCTGGCACTTCCCGCTCTGCCTGGAGGTTCTGCCCGGCGTCTACGAGCTGGAGGTGCACTACCTCCTGCGCGAGACGGACCTCTCGCCGGACGGCAGCTCCACCCGCCACGCGGAGTCCTCGCAGCCGAGCCGGGTGGCCTGGTACGCCGAGGCCGGCGGGCGCTACGTCCTGGAGGCGGTGATCGGGGGGGTGGCGGCCAGCCCCACCTCGGCGCCGCGCAGCCGCGTCTCGCGCCGCTCCTCGCTGGGAACCTCGCGCTTCGAGCTCGACGAGGGCGAGTGGGCCGCCCAGATCCAGCGGGTCTCCGCCTGGGTGGGGATCGAGCCGGACATCCTCGAGCAGCGCGACCTCTGGGAGCGCTACGAGAAGACCCACGGGCTCGCCGGGCAGGTCAGCCGTCCCTGAGCGACTCGTCGAGCTTCCGGTAGCTGCGGTAGTGACGGAGGGCGTCGACGGCCCGACCCAGCTGCTCGCAGAGGCCGGCGGCGTTGTAGTGGGCGTCGGCGAACGCCGGGTCGCGCACCAGCGCCGTCTCGTAGTGGTCGAGGGCCGCGCCGGGCTCGCCGAGATCCTCGAGGGCCAGCGCCAGGTTGTAGTGGAGGATCGGATCGTCCGGATCCCGGTCCAGCGCCTCGCGGTAGATCGCCACGGCCTCCACCGGATCGCCGCCCGCGTGGATCAGGCGGGCGAGATTGATCCGGGCGTCGCTCAGGTCCGGATCCAGCTCCAGGGCGCGGCGGTAGGCACGGGCCGCGCCCCGGGGATCGCGCTCCTCGAGCTCGAGCGCCCGGGCCAGCTCGTCCTGGGCCCGCGGCCCGAGCTCCTCGCCGGGAGGCTGCGGCAGCGGGGCCGCGCCGCCGCCCGGCGGGCCGAAGTCCAGCAGCGTCTGGCCGGTCAGCGGCTGCCAGGTGCTGCGCCCGTCGCAGACGGCGACCTCGTCGCCATCGGCCAGCCAGCGCACCCCGGAGAGGGGGAGATCCTCGGGGAGCTGGCGCCGGAGGGCCGCCAGCGCCCGCCGCAGGCGAAGCCGGGGGACGCGCTGCTCCAGCAGGCGCGCGGTCGCCCGCAGCACCACCAGCTCCCGGAACTCCAGCGCGTAGCGCCGGCCGGACGGCGACGACGGCGCGCCCAGGCCCTCGCGTACCAGCTCCCTCACGGTGCGCTCGGAAACGCCCGTCAGCCGGGCGGCCTCTGCGATCGAGACGGTACGGCTCACCTTCGGCGGACCCCTGCGCTCCGCGGGCGGTCGGGCCTCAGCGCGTGGCCGACTTCTTGGAGCGGCCTCCGCTGGCCGGTCGCTTGACCTTGGCGGGCTTGCGCTTGCGTGCCGGCGCGGCCTCGCCGCGCTTCTCGGCGAGGCTCCTCTTCAGCGCCGCCACCAGGTCGATGATCTGCTCGCGCGGCTCCTCGGCCGGCGCCACGACGATCTCCTCGCCGGCCACCTTGCGCTCGATGGTCTCCACCAGCGAGCGCCGGTACTCGTCCTCGTACTGGGTGGCATCGAAGTCGTCTTCGGCGAGCTGGTCGATCAGCTGCTGCGCCAGCTCCAGCTCGCCTTCCTTGATCTTGCCCGTCTCGCCGAGCTCGATGTCGTCGAAGCTACGCACCTCGTCGGCGTAGTAGAGGGCGTGCAGGACCAGACCGGCTCCCATCGGGCGCAGCAGGACGAGCTGCTCGCGGCCCCGGCTCGCAAAGCGCCCCACGGCCACCTTGCCCGAGTCCTGCATCGCGCGGTGCAGCAGGGCGTAGGCCTTGTGGCCACCCTTGTCCGGGCCGAGCAGGTTGGAGCGGTCGAAGTAGATCGGGTCGACCGTCTCGATCGGAACGAAGCCCTCGATCTCGATCGACTGGTCCGTGCTCTTCTCCAGGGCCTTCAGCTCCTCGTCCGCCATCACCACGTACTGGCCGCGGCTGTACTCGTAGCCCTTGACGATCTCCTCGCGGGGCACCACCTCGCCGTCCGCCGCAGCGACGTACTGCTGCTTGAGACGCGACTTGTCGCTGCGCCGCAGCATGTTGAAGCGGACCGCCTTGGACTGGGTCGCCGTGTAGACCTTGACCGGGATCGAGACGAGGCCGAAGGAGATGGTCCCAGAGGACGTCGCGCGAGCAGGCATCCACGCTCCTCGAAGGGGGCCGAGCAGCCTACCATAGCTTCGACCGGCCATGCGAGATCTGAAGCGCTACCGCGCGAAACGCGATCCGGAGCGGAGCCCGGAGCCCTTTGGGGACGAGCGCAGCGCCCCTGCCCGGGAGCCCGGGGCCCCGCGCCAGATGGTGGTGCAGCAGCACGCGGCGCGGCGCCTCCACTGGGATCTGCGCCTCGAGATCGAGGACGTGCTGGTGAGCTGGGCCGTGCCCCGCGGGCCGATCCTCGACCCGCGGGCGCGCCGGCTGGCCGTGCGCACCGAGGACCACCCCCTCGAGTACGCAGACTTCGAGGGCCTGATCCCGGCCGGCAGCTACGGGGCAGGGGCCATGATCCTGTGGGACTCCGGGAGCTACCGGACCGTGGACGGACGAGCGCCCGCCGAAGGCCTGGAGAGCGGCAAGCTGGACCTCTGGCTCGCCGGCCACAAGCTCCGGGGCCGCTTCGCCCTGGTCCGGACCCGGCGCTCGGAGGGCCGCGACTGGCTGCTGCTCTACAAGGGAGCGGAGCCGGTCGACGGCCCCGAGATCACGCAGCGTCAGCCCGAGTCGGTGGTGTCGGGACTGACCGTGGAGGAGCTGCGGGACGGCGTCCGCCGGGACGCCGAGCTCGCGAGCGCGGCCCGGGCTGCGGGCGCCCCGCGCCGCCGGCTCGACGCGGCGGCGCTGCGGCCGATGCTCGCGACGCGGGGGGACGAGCCCTTCTCCCGCGAGGGTTGGCTCTTCGAGCTCAAGTACGACGGCGTGCGGGTGCTGCTCTCCAAGCGCGACCGCGAGCTGCGCCTCTTCGCCCGCAGCGGCGGCGAGCGCAGCGCGGTGTACCCCGAGCTCGTCCGGGCCGCCCGCCACCTGCCGGTGGCGGACTGCCTGCTCGACGGCGAGATCGTCGCCCTGGACGAACGCGGCCGCGCCTCTTTCGAGCGCATCCAGCGGCGTTTCACCCAGGTCGATCCCGAGCTGGTCGCCCGGCTGGTCCACGAGGTACCCGTCGTCCTCTTCGCCTTCGATCTGCTGGGGGTGGCCGGCTGCGACCTGCGCGGCCTGCCCCTGCACCGCCGCAAGCAGCTGCTGGCCCAGCTGGCTCCGCCGCGCGGCCCGCTGCGTCTCGCCGATCACGTGGAGGGCGACGGGCTGGCTCTGCTCCGCGTGGCGGAGCGGCACGGGCTGGAGGGCGTGGTGGCCAAGCGCGCCGACTCGCGGTACGAGGCGGGGCGGCGCTCCACGAGCTGGCTCAAGTGGAAGCTGCCGCGCCGGGCGCAGCTCGCGATCGTCGGCGTCGTACCGGGTCGGGGCTCGCGCCGGGCGCTGGGCTCCTTGATGCTGGCCTGGCGGTCGAAGGGGTCGGACGGGCTGGAAGGGGAGGGGCTCCGCTACGCGGGCAACGTCGGCTCCGGGCTCTCCGAGGCCGCGATCGATCGCCTGCTGCCCGAGCTGGAAGGCGAGCGCATCGACGCCCCCGCCTTCCGCGGGGCCCCCGCCCCCCGGCCTCGCGGCAGCTTCTACGTGCGGCCGTCGAGGGTCTGCGAGCTGCACTACACCGAGGTCACCGAGGCGGGGCTGCTGCGGCAGCCGGTCTTCCGAGGGCTCCTCGAGGACGCGGAGCCCTCGGCCTTTCCGGGCCCGACCGCGCCCGCCGCCGAGCGCGACGCGCCGCCGGCCTCCGCGGAGCCGCCTGCGCCCGAGCTCTCGCTCAGCCGGCAGGACAAGATCTTCTGGCCCGTCGAGGGCTACACCAAGGGCGATCTCCTCCGCTACTACGAGGCCGTCTGGCCCTGGCTCGCGCCCTATCTGCGCGACCGGCCGGTGGTCTTGACGCGCTATCCGGACGGGATCGAGGGCAAGCACTTCTACCAGAAGAATGCGCCGGACTTCACCCCTGAATGGGCGCTTCGCGAGCGCATCGACCAGACCGACTACTTCGTCTGCAACGACCTGCGAACCCTGCTCTACGTGGTGAACTCGGGGGCCATTCCCCTGCACGTCTGGAGTGCGCGGATCGTCGACCTCGAGCGCCCCGACTGGCTGATCCTGGACCTCGATCCCAAGCAGGCCCCCTTTGCCCGCGTGGTCGAGCTCGCCCGGGGCCTGCGCCGGCTCCTCGACGCGCTCGGGGCGCGGCACTTCTGGAAGACCTCGGGCCAGGACGGCCTGCACGTGCTGCTGCCGCTGGCGGGCGTCCTCGATCACGCCGATGCGCGGCGGCTGGCCGAGTTACTGGCCCGGGTCGTCTGTGCCGAGCACCCCGCGCTGGCCACCGTGGCGCGGCCGCTGGCCGCGCGCGGCCAGCGGGTCTACGTCGACGCCCTCCAGAACGGCCGCGGCAAGCTGATCGCCTCGCCGCTGTCGGTGCGACCGCGGCCGGGGGCACCGGTCTCGATGCCGCTCACGCCGCGCCAGCTGAACGCACGCCTCGACCCCGGTCGCTTCACCATCGCCACGGCCGTCGCGCGGCTGCGCCGCGGCGGCGACCCGATGGCCGGAGTGCTGGGGGATCCGGTGCAGGTCGACGAGCTGCTGGAGGCGTTGCTCGAGCGCCTCGACCCGGAGGCGCCCGGTGCCGGAGGCTGACCTACCCTCGTGTCGATGCGTCTGCACACGGGGACCAGCGGCTTCCACTACAAGGCCTGGAAGGGAGCCTTCTACCCGGAGAAGCTGCCCGATCGCGAGATGCTGCGCTTCTACGCGGAGCGGCTCGGCGCCGTCGAGCTGAACAACACCTTCTACCGCATGCCCAGGCGGGAGGTCCTGAAGAGCTGGGCCGCGGCCGTCCCCGAGGACTTCCGCTTCGCCGTCAAGGCGTCGCAGCGGATCACCCATCGCAAGCGCCTGCGCGACGTCGAGGAGGAGCTCGCCTATCTGCTCGAGGGCCTCGGCGTCCTCGGAGGGCGGCTGGGCGCCATCCTGTTCCAGCTGCCCCCGAACCTGCGCTGCGACCTCCCGCGCCTGGAGAAGTTTCTCGAGCTCCTGCCGCAAGGAGCCCGGGCGGCCTTCGAGTTTCGGCACCCTTCCTGGGCGGAGGCGGCCGTGCGGGAGCGCCTGGCCGAGCGGAATCTGGCGCTGGTGGGGGTGGACCACGACGACGCGCCCGCCGAGCTCGATCCCACGGCCAGCTGGGGCTACCTGCGCCTGCGCCGCTCGAGCTACCGGGAGGCCGATCTGCGGCCGTGGGCCGAGCGGATGGGTCGCCAGCCCTGGAGCGAGGCCTTCGCCTTCTTCAAGCACGAGGACGCGGGCCCGGCCCTGGCGCTGGGCCTGGCCGCGGCCGCTCGCGACGCGGTGGCCCGGCAGGCCTGCTAGGGCCCGGCCCCGGCGGCCTCGGGGAGCAGGGGCTCGACCCGGGCGATCTGCTCGGCGAAGACCTCCGGATCCTCGGTCGGACGCTGGCAGACCCGGTTCTCGCAGACGTAGGCGGTCGGGCGCCCGCCCCGGGCGCGCTTGTAGGCCACCAGCGGCACCAGGGCCTGGTGGGCCTCGAGGTCGGGGCCCTCGGTCACCCGCGACAGCACCCGGTTCGGGACGAAGCTGCGTCGCAGCCGGCCGAGCAGCGGCTCGACGTCGGCCGGCTCGGCCGGGCTCACCAGCACGATCTCCTTGGCCGTGTCGTGGCGGTAGTCGAGGGCGACGAGCAGCTCCGAGAAGGAGCCGGCGTGGCGCTCGAGCAGCGGCTGCACGGCCGAGAAGATGAGGTCTGCGCGTTTCCGGTAGGCCAGGTCGCTGCTCAGGTCGGCGAGCCGCAGCAGGTTGAGGGCGCTCAGGGCCTGTCCGGAGGGCAGGGCGCCGTCCTCGATGGGCTTCTCGCGGGCGAGCAGCTGCTCGCCGTCCTCGGCGCTCGCGAAGTAGCCCCCGCCCTGGGCGTCCGCGTAGTGGCGGTCGAGCAGCGCCTGCAGGGCCAGGGCCTCGCGCAGCCAGCGCGGCTCGGGGGAGGCCTCGTAGAGGTCGATCAGGCCTCCGATCACGGCCGCGTAGTCTTCGAGAAAGGCGGTGCCCTCGGCGCGGCCCCGGTGGTAGACCCGGCGCAGGCGCGCGTCCGGACGCAGCGGGCCGAGCAGGAACTCGGCGCAGCGCTCCGCCGCGCGCAGGTACCTGGCCTCTCCGAAGGCCAGGCCGGCGCGCGCGAAGGCCGACAATGCCAGGCCGTTCCAGGCGGCCAGGACCTTCTCGTCGCGCAGCGGAGCCGGTCGCTCGGCGCGGGCTGCGCGCAGGAGCGGTAGGCTCTTCTCCACGGCGCTGCGCAGGGCCTCGGGCTCGATGTCCAGCGCCGCTGCGACCTCGGCCTCGCTGCGGATCCGCCGCAGCACGCTGCGCCCCTCGAGGCTTCCCTCTTCGCTCACCCCGAACCAGGCCTGCACCACCGGCGCCCGATCGCTGCCCACCGCGGCCTCGATCTCGGCCGGCGTCCAGGTGTAGTACCAGCCCTCCCGCATCTCGCCGTCCGGCCGTCGGCTGTCCGCGTCGGTGGCCGAGTAGAAGCCACCCCCCGGCGCGGCCATCTCGCGCAGCAGGTAGTCGAGGATGCCGCGGGCCACCTCCGCGTAGGCGTCCCGCCCGCTGGCCTGCCACGCCTCGGTGTAGACGAGGGCGAGCCGGGCGTTGTCGTAGAGCATCATCTCGAAGTGCGGGACGTGCCACTCGGCGTCGGTGGAGTAGCGGTGGAAGCCGCCGCCCAGCTGGTCGCGGAGCCCGCCGGCGGCCATGCGATCCAGGCTCAGCCAAACCGCGTCCCGGCTCCTGGAGCTGCCGCTGCGGCGGTGGTGGCGCAGCAGGAAGCGCAGCGGCGTGGTGCCCGGGAACTTGACGGGCTGCTCGAGCCCCCCGTTCTGCCAGTCGAAGTGGCTCAGGGCCTCGTCGGCAGCCCGCTCGAGCACCTGGGGCGAGGGAATGCCCGACCGGGTGGCCACGGCTGCCTCCAGCCGGGCGCGGACGGCCAGCTGCAGGCGCTCGGCGAAGGCGGCGGAGCGCTCGGGGCGCTTCTCCCAGTCTTCGGCGAGCGTGCGCAGGATGGTCGCCAGGCCCGGCCGGCCCCCGCGGTCCTCCGGCGGGAAGTAGGTGCCTCCGAAGAAGGGCTGCCGGTCCGGCGTGACGAAGACGTTGAGGGGCCAGCCCCCGCGACCGCGCATGGCGTGCAGAGCGGCCATGTAGACGCTGTCGATGTCCGGACGGATCTCGCGGTCGACCTTGATGGCGATGAAGTGTGCGTTCAGCAGCTCGGCGATCTCGGGATCGTCGAAGCTCTCCTCCTCCATGACGTGACACCAGTGGCAGGTCGAGTAGCCGATCGAGACCAGGACCGGGCGCGAGAGGCGGGCCGCCTCGGCGAAGGCCTCGTCGCCCCAGGGCCTCCAGTCGACCGGGTTGTGGGCGTGCTGGCGCAGATACGGGCTCGTCTCCAGCAGCAGCCGGTTCGTGTAGACCGGCGAGCCGTCGGGATGCCGGTGGCGCGACCGCGGCACGTAGCCTGGCCCTTCGGCGGCCAGGGCGGCGGCCAGGCGCTCGCGCAGCTCGGCGCTGTGGGGCGGAGCGCCCGGCAGCGCCCCGGAGCCCGGCGGAGTGGCGCCCGCAACCCCGGCCAGGGCGAGGGCGAGCAGCGCGCCGATCCCTCCGCTCCACATCCTGCTCACTCCGAGCCTCCTGCCGCGGACGCGACCGCCGTGCCGAGCCACAGCTCCCGGGCGCCCTCGGCGAAGTAGGGGATCGCCGACCAGCCGACGAAGAGCAGGGCGGCGGCCGGTGCCCAGAGCAGGCGGCGTGCCGGCGACGCCCACAGGGTCCGCGCGTTCAGCAGCGCGTAGCCGGCGTACACGCCGAGGAGCGGGAGCCAGGGGACCCGGAAGCGCGGTGTCGCGTTGGCGAGGACGTGCACGGCGCAGACGGCGGCCAGCACCCAGACGCCGAGGGCGTCGCGGCGCGAGCCCGCGCAGGCGGCCAGGCCCCAGACGCCCCCTCCCAGCAGCAGGGCGTAGAGGAGCAGGTGCAGCACGAGCAGCGGCCGCAGCAGGAGCCCGGAGATCTCGCCGTAGAGGCCGCGCCGCAGGCGATCGAGGAGCAGCGAGTCCGGGGTCCAGAGCAGCCCCATGCTCTTCACGAGCTTGCGCGGCAGCCAGTGGGGTTGCTCCGCGGCGATCTGCTCGCGGGTGTAGGCCCGGGCGAAGTCCCAGCGCTCCATCTCGCCGTCGATCTGGAAGAAGCGGATCTTGAAGTCGCGCCGGCGCGGGCCCGCGCCCTCCAGCCAGTCCGGACTCTCGAAGGTGTTGCCCTCGGCTGCGGCGAAGGCGCCGACGGTCGAGACGGGGACCCAGCGGCCGAAGAGCTGGTGGTTGCGCCAGCTCCAGGGCAGCACCACCAGGAAGGCGGCTGCGAGCAGCAGCGCAGCGGCCCACAGCGCGCGGCGTCGGCCGGAGCCGGGGGAGGCAATCGGCAGCCACAGCGCGCACAGCAGGGCCACGCCCAGGCCGAGCTCCCGGGTCAGTCCGGCGACCCCCAGGGCCAGCCCGGCCCCGGCGGCGAGGGCCGGAGCGAGTGGACGGGCGTCGCGGGCGCGGTCGCGGCAGGCCACGGCGAGGGCCAGGCCTCCCGTCACGAGCAGCGCGAAGAGCGTCTCGGAGAGCAGGTAGTGGCTGAAGGCCACCAGCGTCGGCTGGAACGCCACGATGGCCCCGGCGGCCAGGCCGCTGCGGGCATCGAAGAGTGCGCGGCCCAGCAGGGCGCTGACCGGCACGAGCAGCGCGCCCAGCGCCAGGGGCAGCATCAGCAGCGGGCCCAGGAAGCGGCGCAGCTCCGGGTCCGGGGCCGCCGGATCCAGCCGGTCGAGGCGCGGCAGCAGCTCGCCCGGGTCGAGACGGGTCTGGCGCAGCTCCACGTCGACCAGCGGAGCGAGCAGGGCGGACCAGGCCGGAGGCCGGAAGGCCCGCTGGCGGCTGTTGAAGAGGTGGCCGTGCCCCTCGGCCAGATTCACGGCGGTGCCCACGTAGTAGAGCTCGTCACCGTTGGGTCGCGGCGGAAAGCTCGCCGCCAGCACCGCCGCGCGCAGCGCCCCTCCCACCAAGAGCAGCACCAGGAGCGCTGCGCCGAAGCTCCGGCCCCGCATCCGCGCACAGCTTCGCGCGACTAGAGCAGCTCTTCCACCTTCTCCGGGGGCCGGGCCAGCACGGCCCGGTCGCCGCAGACCACCAGCGGGCGCTGCATCAGCTCGGGGTGGGAGAGCAGCGTCTCCACCACGGCCTCCGGCGTCCGGATCGCATCGGGACCCAGGCCGAGCTCGGCGAAGCGGGCATCCTCGCGCACCAGCTCGGAGGGTGGCCCCGACAGCTGCGTCAGCAGCTCGGCGAGGGTGCTGCGGTCCGGAGGTGTCTTCAGATACTCGACCACCTCGGGCTCGAGGCCGCGGCGGCGCAGGATCTCCAGCGCGCCGCGCGACTTGCTGCAGCGCGGGTTGTGGTAGATGCGCAGCTCGCTCACGTCACTCCGCCGGGGCGTAGAGCGCCGCCAGCTGGCGGGTGATGTCGCCCGCCGTGACGACCCGCTGGCCCTCGGTGGGCGCGCTGCCCCCCGCCGAGTGCGGCGCCAGATCGACGTCGGGGGACTCGGCCCGCAGCGCCGCCACCGTCGACTGCGCCGCGGGGCGCAGGGAGAAGGGGTCGAAGCGGAAGAGCTGCATGGCGTTGCGGTGCGTCATCTTGTGGACGTCCTGCTCGGGCACGCCCTGGAGACTCTCCCACAGGATCTCCGGGGCGCGCGGCCAGGTGGAGTCCGAATGGGGGTAGTCGCACTCCCAGCAGATGACGTCCACGCCGACCTTCTCGCGCACCTCCACGCCGACGCGGTCGTCGATGAAGCAGGTGATGATGTGCTCGCGGAAGACCTGGCTCGGCAGCTTCTTCCCGAAGTCCTGATTCGTCCAGGCCCGGTGGTGCCCATAGACGTAGTCGGCCCGCTCGAGGAAGTAGGGGATCCAGCCGATGCCGCCCTCGGAGAGGGCGATCTTGAGGCCGGGGAAGCTCCGCAGCACGTGGGACCAGAGCAGGTCGGCGGCGCAGTTCATGATGCTGATCGGGGTGGTGGTGATCATCACGTCGACCGGGGAGTCCATGCTGGTGAACTGCATGCCCGAGGCCGAGCCGATGTGGATCGCGACCACGGTTCCCTCGTCGGCGCAGGCCTTCCAGAAGGGATCCCAGTGCTGGCTGTGCAGGCTCGGGAGATCCGGCATCACCTTGGAGGGATTCTCGGTGAAGCTGATGGCGTGGCAGCCCTTGCGCGCGACCCGACGCACCTCCTCGGCCATCAGCTCCGGATCCCAGATGGGGGGCAGCGCCAGGGGGATGAAGCGGCCGGGATGGGCTCCGCACCACTCGTCGATGTGCCAGACGTTGTAGGCCTGCAGCATCACGCGGGCGAGCTGCTTGTCCTTCTGGCGGGCGAAGAGGGCTCCGCAGAAGGAGGGGAAGGAGGGGAAGCACATCGAGGCCAGGACGCCGTTGGCGTTCATGTCGCGGACGCGCTCGTGGACGTCGTAGCAGCCGGGGCGCATCTGGTCGTAGCGGGTGGGCTCCACGCCGTACTCCTCGGGGCGGCGGCCGACGACGGCGTTGAGGCCGATGTTGGGGATCGGCTGGCCCTGGAAGACCCAGACGTCGGTGCCGTTCTTCTGCTCCACCCGCGGCGCCTTGCTCTTCCACTCGGGCGACAGGTGCTGGTCGAAGAGGTCGGGCGGCTCGACCACGTGGTCGTCCACGGAGACCAGGATCATGTCTTCGAGCTGCATGGGGCTTCCTCCCGGTGGTGCCCGAAGGGGCTGTGCCCGAACGGGTGGTGCCCGAACGGGTGGTTCCCGAACGGGGTGTTCGAGGCTGGGCCCGTCGGCCCGAAATCTGACGACCCGTCAGATACCGTAGCCGCGCCGCCCGCCGGCCACCAGTCCCGCCGCAGGGCCGGGCTCAGACGTTGAAGCGGAAGTGGACCACGTCGCCGTCCTCGACCACGTAGTCCTTGCCCTCGACCCGCAGCTTGCCGGCCTCGCGGCACCTGGCCTCGCTGCCCAGCTCGACCAGATCCCCCCAGGCCACGACCTCGGCGCGGATGAAGCCGCGCTCGATGTCGGAGTGGATCTTGCCGGCGGCGCGCGGTGCGGGCGTGCCGCGGGGGATCGCCCAGGCCCGGCACTCGTCGGGGCCGGCGGTCAGCATCGAGACCAGGTCGATCAGCGCGTAGGCGGCCCGGATGAAGCGGCCGAGGGCGGGCTCCTCCAGGCCCAGGGATTCGACGAAGTCCCCCTGCTCCGCCGGATCCATCTGGGCGATCTCCATCTCGATCGCCGCCGACAGCTGGACGACGCCCAGCCCGCGCGTCTCCGCGGCGTGCTGCACGGCCGCGGGAATCGGCTCGGCGGCGTCGGCCTCGGCCACGTTCAGCACCAGCAACAGGGGCTTCAGCGAGAGCAGGTTGTAGCCGGAGATCTGTTTGCGCTCGTCCTCCGAGAGCTCGAGGCGCCGCAGCGGGGTCTCCGCTTCCAGGGCCTCGACGAGCCGCTGCATCAGCGCCAGCTCCCGCGGGTCGCTGCGATCCTTGGCGAGCCGGGCGGCCCGCTGCTCGACGATCTCCAGGTCCGCCAGGATCGTCTCCGTCTCCAGCTCGGCGATCTCCCGCAGCGGGTCGGGGCTCTGGCCGGCCTCGTCGGGGAAGGCGCGCAGCACCTGACAGAGGGCGTCGGCGTCGCGCATCGCGACGAGCGTCGCGCGATCCAGGCCCTCGGCACCGGGCTGGCCCAGGTCGGTGAAGCCGATCTCCGCGTAGGTGGTCTTCTTGGGCGAGAAGAGGGCGGCCAGCGCGTCCACCCGGGAGTCCGGCACCTTCACCGTGCCGACGTTGCCCTTGCCGGAGCGCGAGGCGTAGCCGGTCTCCACGGCCATGCCGGTGAGGGCGCCGAAGACGGTGCTCTTGCCGCTTCCGGGAAAGCCGACCAGCCCGATCTTCAAGCCGGCTAGGCTCCCGCCGGCCCGCGCCGGGCCGAGGGGGCGATGCGCAGGTGCAGCTCGCGCAGGTGCTCTTCCGGCACCTCGGAGGGGGCGCCCATCAGCAGATCCTCGGCGCGCAGGTTCATCGGGAAGGCGATCACCTCGCGGAGGTTGGGCTCGTCGCAGAGCAGCATGACGATGCGGTCGATGCCCGGCGCGATGCCGCCGTGGGGAGGCGCTCCGTACCGAAGGGCGTTCCAGAGCGAGGGAAACTTCTCCTCGACGTCCTGCCGGCTGTAGCCGGCGATCTCGAAGGCCTTCACCATGACCTCGGGCAGGTGGTTCCGGATGGCGCCGCTCGAGAGCTCGATGCCGTTGCAGACGATGTCGTACTGGTAGGCCTTGATCTGCAGCGGGTCCTGCTCGAGCAGGGCCTGCATGCCGCCCTGGGGCATCGAGAAGGGGTTGTGGCTGAACTCGAGGGTCTGGCCGTCGTCGGCCAGCTCGTACATCGGGAAGTCCACGATCCAACAGAAGGCGAAGCGGTCCTCGTCCAGCAGCTCGAGCTGCTCGCCGAGCTGGGCGCGGACCAGGCCCGCGATGCGGGCCGCCTCGGCCGCCTCGGCGCAGGCGAAGAAGACCGCGTCGCCGGGACCGCGCCCGGTGGCCTCGCGCAGGGCCGCCAGCCGCTCCGGGCCCAGGAACTTGGCGACCGGACCCTTGGCCCCGGCCTCCTCGAAGACGACGTAGCCGAGGCCCGGCGCGCCGTGGGACTGGGCGAACTGGATCAGCCTGTCGAAGAAGCTGCGCGGGCGGGTGGCGGTGGCGGGCGCCGGGATGGCGCGCACCACGGCACCCTTGTCGATGGCCTTGCGGAAGACCGCGAAGTCCGAGCCCTCGAAGACGGCGCTCACGTCGCAGATCTAGAGGGGATTGCGCAGGTCGGGCTTGTCGGAGCCGTAGCGCAGCAGCGCCTCGTCGTAGGGGATGCGCGGGAAGGGCCGCTCGCCGACCGGTCGGCTGCCGAAGCTCTCGAAGACTCCGTGCAGCACGGGCTCCACCGCCGCGAAGACGTCGTCCTGGGTGACGAAGCTCATCTCCACATCGAGCTGGTAGAACT
>CAZYOL010000113.1:0-14001 GCA_964649065.1 uncultured Spirochaetales bacterium | reverse complement strand
CCGAGGCGTAGTCCGTGTTTCAATCCACGCCGCCCTCCGAAGAGGGCGGCGACCGCGCCCGACGTGCCGGTTTGATAGGCGCCCATGTTTCAATCCACGCCGCCCTCCGAAGAGGGCGGCGACGGGCCGCATGTCGAGTATCGACCCCGATCCCGCGAGTTTCAATCCACGCCGCCCTCCGAAGAGGGCGGCGACCGGTCGCCTGGCGAGAGCCGGGGACCGAAGGCCAGTTTCAATCCACGCCGCCCTCCGAAGAGGGCGGCGACTACGAGGGCGGCGACTCCCGTGCGGCAACTCCGCGTCCAGAAGGGGAGATTCCTGGGTTTTGCGCGAACCCCGATCACAGCCATTTTCCACTAGCCCCGGAGCGCGCAACTACGACCGGAACTCACCGTTCTTGTGGAAAGCGCAAGCCTCCCGGCCTGTTGCGATCGCACAACGTCTGCGCGGGTACGGCCCCGTATCATACCATCAGCGGTCCAGCGAGATCCCTTGGACGCTTCGTTCCGTGGTGCTCGATGCTGTCTCTTGCGTCCGCGTCGAGGAGATAGAAGCGGATGCTGTCCTGCTCCGGGTCGAGGATCCTTAGCAGGCGCGTTCGCAGCGTGACCCACTGGGCCTTGTCGACCTCGATCTCGAATACGGAGAGCTGCACTCGCTGCCCCCAATCCAGGCACGCCCTCGCGATCCGGCGCAGGCGGCGCCTACCGGCGCGATCCACGGTGGAAACGTCGTACGTGACGATCACGAACACGAGCTACCTCAGCGCGAACGGGGGATAGGACTCCAGGTCTCCGCGCACCACTCTGGCAAACAACCTCGCCTGAAGATGCGGAACAAGCCCCCAGGGCACCGTGCGACCCAGGAAGGAATGGCTCACCTCTTCCTGCTTCCGCGCCTGGTACGCTTCGAGGAACTTCCGGCGAGCCGCATCGCTCATTGACACTCCTCCCGTAGGGTGCTCGACGAAGTCCCCGGGTCGTACCTGCCTGCGATTGACGAGCGCAACGACCAGGCGATCCGCGAGCGCGGGGCGAAGCTCCTCCATCAGATCCAGGGCCAGCGAGGGACGCCCCGGGCGATCGCGGTGGAGGAATCCCGCGTCCGGGTCCAGGCCCACTCCGGCCAGGGCCGCGACGCAGTCGTTCGCGAGGATCGCGTACGCGAACGACAGGAGTGCATTGATCGGATCGCGCGGGGGCCTCCTGGTGCGTCGGGAGAACGAGAAGCCGTCCACCGCGAGGCACCTCTCGAGCACCGATAAATAGGTCGCGGCCGCCTCTCCCTCGTAGCCGCGGATCTCGTCGATCCCGGACGCGCGAAGCGCCGACGGCAGCAACCGGCTCATGTGATCCGCCGCAGTGCCGAGCGCCCGCTCCGCCTCGTCATCGGCGGCCTCCCGGGCCCGCCGGAGCAGAACCTGGCGGCAGTTCGAGATCTTGCCGACCACGACCGAGCGAGCGACGCGAACGATCGCCTCCGCGTCCTCCGTGGCGCGAAGCTGGGCCCGGCGCAGCAATAGGCTTCCGCGCCCCGCCCCTTCGACCCTCGCGAGGAAGCGGCCCGTGCGCGAGAAGAACGAGATCAGAACTCCGGCGGAGGCACCGATCTCCATCGCCGCAGGACTCACCATCGTGTGGCCGAAGCAGACCACCGACGAGAGCCCGTGGACGGGCACACGGATCCGCTCCTCGCCGTTCACGCGAACCAGGAGGTTCCTCCCCTCCTTCGCCACATAGGCGCCCGGCGTCAATACGAACAGCGTATTGAGGACGTTCATCAGCGAGAATGCCCGTCGGCTTCGAGGGCGATCATTGCCAGGAAGTCGTCGGGAGTCTCCCCGCCGGGCCGGTCGGGCTGACAGATCTCCCGGATCGAGCAGCGGCGGCACTTCGGCATCTCGGTTGCCCTCGGGACCGAACCGTCGGCCATCGTGCGGTGGAGCACAGTCGCAAGCCTCGCGGTCTCGGCACGGAGGCTCGCATCGAACTCGACAGCGACGCGTCGCCGCGATCCGTGGTAGTAGACGGCGCCCCTGGGCACCTCGGTGCCCAGCATCTCTTCGAGGGACATCGCCTGCGCGCAGAGCTGGATCCGATCGGCCTCTCGATGGCTCGCACGACCGCGCTTGTACTCAATCGGAAACGGGATCTCCGCGCCGCCCGGCTCCCCTGGCGGAAGGAACTCCACGACGTCGGCTCTGCCAGAGAGGCCGAGTCGCTCGCTGCGGAGCTCCAGCGCCCGAACCACGCGCCCCGCCCCGGAGAGCCCCGGCAGATCGGCCCGTTCGTGAACGACACGGCCCTCCGCCGTCAGCTCGTTCTCCGCCCAGACTCGTTCGACGTGAATGAGAGCGCACTGCCTAGGGCAGAACGCAAGGTGCTGGAGGGCCGAGATGGGAACGAGGTCATCGTCCTCGGAGGCGTTCCGCACCGCGCTGCTCTACAGGATCCGCTCGACGGCCACCCCCTGCGGGAGCTGGTCCTCGTCCACGCGGATCTCGTAGTCGGCGATCGCCCGCGGTGGCGCCTCCCCCTTGCGCTTCACCGACACACGATCGAAGAGATCCGCAGCGCGCGCGTTCCCCAGAGCCGACTCGTGACGGAAGACGACGAGCCCGCGTGTCGTCATCAGGCCGCGCGCCGCACTCCGGTCAATCTCGAACATGCTCTGCAACGCCCCCCACAGCAGGTCCAAGTCTGCCTGGGAGAAGCCGGTCTGCGCTGCGAACGGAGGCGACACGAAGCCGTGGGCGCAATAGAGCCCGTACGGGATCGTGTTCTTTCGCCCCATCGTCCTGTTGTCGCCACCCTGCTTCTTGGCCTCCTCCACCGTGGCCACGGCCATCCTCGTGATCGAGTGCTCGAGCGTCACGACCGGGTCCACCGAGCGACCGAAGGTGAGCTGGACGGGCCCCCTGACCTGACCGGCATTGGGGCCGGTGCTCATCACGGCTCCGAAGGTCCGGACGTCGAAGTAACGCTCGCACATCGCACGGCGGCCGGCGTCCACCTCTGCGCCCTGGGCCTTCCCCGGCGTCTTGCGCTTGCTCCCGTTTTTCTTGTCCATCGGAGAAGCGGCGAGATCGATGCCCCCGTCCGCGTACGCCTTCTCGATGAGCTGATTCAGGATGGCCTTCTCCTGCACGAAGATGTCGAATCCGGCGCTCTCCCTCTTCGCGCAGGCGACGTAGTTGCGGATCTTCCGCTTGAGGCAGACGTCGGTGACAAGGCCGTGCCCGGTCTCGGGGTCGATGCGCGGGAGGTTCCCGGCATCCGGGTCTCCGTTGGGGTTGCCGTCCTGGACGTCGAAGAGCAGGACGAAGTCGTAGCGGTTCTCGATCGTGGGCATGTTCATCCTCTTGGGGTTGGCGGGCGAAGGCCGCCCTTCTGTCGGAACTGACCCTGTCAGTCGGCTTGTGAACCGGCCTCCGTCTTCCGCGGGGTGAAGAACGCCTGGCGCTGGTGGTAGTACCCCACCGCGAAGATCCCCTGGGACTCGAGGTCCAGCACCTTCGGGAACGCGCCCTCTGCGGGCAGCAAATCGACGATCTCCGCCTTCACGCGCTCCGCCCGCCCTCGCCTATTTGCCTCGGCCTTGCTCGCGTGGTGGGCAGACACGCGAAGCAGCCGGGGGAAGACGAGCGAGGGCGTTGCAGAGGCAGACCCGAAGTACTTGTCGCGGAGCGTCGCGTTCACATCGTCGAGGGCATCGGCCTGGAGCTTCTCGACGGCCGCGAAGAGCCGGCCGAGCAGATAGGGAATCGAGCGATTGGCTTCGTCCAGTGCCACGGTGATCTCCTGGTTGGGGTGAAGTCGGAGCAGGGTTGCCTTGATGAGACCGACCCGCACGGCCAGCGTTCCACGCCATTCGCGCTCTCCGGGCGGGACCCTGAGCCGGGCGAGCGCAAGGTGGAGGATCTCTCGGGGAAGTGGCGTCCCGCACAGCGCGCTCCGCGCGAGTCGCCCGGCCAGAGCCGGCGGCAACCCCTGCGTTTCCCTTTTCGCTCCTGGAGCTGCTTCGAGGGCCGTGAGAAGCCGTGCGATCGGCAGCGGCTCGCCTTCTGCCCCGGCCAGGGCCAGGTGGTGGAAGTAGAGACGGATGTTGTCCTTGACCTCTGCAGCGGTCGTCTCGATCCAGTCGCGCACCACGACGCGGGCAGCGTTTCCGCTGACGGTGAGGGCGAAGAACTGGGTCGCATCGACGTCGCGCGGCTTGAGCCCCTTCCACGCGGCCTCGAACACCGCCCGTAGATCCTCGCCGCGATCCGCTTCCGGCGCGAGGAGCGAGACGAGCAGGTTGGTGATCTCGTGCCCCTCCCGGGTCCAGAACAGCATGACGGTGTCCGAGGACAGGGTGACTCCCGATCTGAAGCGCCGCTCGCCCTCCCGCTCGAGGAGCCAGTTGAACGCTCGTGTGTATCCCTCCATCGCCTCGGCGGAGACCGGAGCGTTCTCGCCTTGCGCAAAGCCATGAGAGCAGAATGCGGGTTCGTTAAAGGAAACGAGGCTCGCCCCCGAACTCTGGGCACCGGGGATCCGCTTGATCGCCGAATGGAGCCTCGCCGGCTCGACGAGCTCACCTGTCACGAGGCAACGCCGTGCAGGCCCCTCGCCTCCGGATCTGGCGTACTCCCCCGCCCAGTACACCTGCACCGCCTCACGGTCGTGAACGTACGTGCGCGGGTCCCCATCGACTCCGATCGCGATGCACTCGTCGCCGGTCCACTCGTGATCCGCAGCCATCGCCCGGATCTTCTCTACCGCTTCACCTGGAGCCTGCTCGTTGCCGTCCAAAAGGGACAGCACCGCCTTCAGCCCGGCATCCTCAGTCGCATCGGCTGCGGCACACACCCGTCCGACGAATGCTTCGTGGCACTTGCTGGCCCGAGCGATCGAGCCCTCGCTCGGGGATGCCGCCCCGCGCAACTTCGCGATGCCGAGTACGTACTCGGCCGTATCGACGAGGAAGGCCGGCGCGACGTTGACGCTGCGTTTGGGGACCGCGGGGACCTTGAGAGGCAGCCCCTTCCCCTCCTCTCCGAGAGGGATCAGCCCCAGCGGACGCCCATCCGGCGAGATGACGAGCTGGAAGTGGACCGGCCGCATTCGAAGGCTCGTATCCGAGAGCAGGCCCTCTCGGCGCGCGAGATCCACGAGCGCCTGCAGGATCATCGAGCGCCCTCCTCACCACCCCGCACCACCTCGCGGGGCGGAACGTGGAGCACGCCGCTCGCCAGCCGCGCTTCGAAGAAGAGCGGCGTCCGGGCCTCGCTCTCGCGGTGATCTCCCGCCTCACCAAAGCCGCTCCAGTCGAAGTCGTAGAACATCCAGCCGAGCGGCCGGTCAACCCCGTCATCGATCGGCTGGGGTGCGCCGTCTCCGGGTTCGACCGCGGCCGCGAACTCACGGCAGCCGAGAAACGGCGGGCTGTGCTGTTGCCCCCGCTGGAGCCGGCGGATGAACATCTCCTCGAACTTCCGGGGATTGTCATCCGCACCGGCGCGTGGAGTCATCGCGAAGCTCGCGCGGATCACGTAGTCGACGTCCCGGAGCGCCACGGTGTTGCGCTGCGCGCGGTCGTCGTCGACCACGATGCCCCGGGAGCTGGGGACGGCCCGGCTCTTCACCTCGTTCCGTCGTACACTGATCCAACAAATGGGGCGGAGCACCTCGATTGCGTGTACCCTCCACTCGATGGCGGGCTTCCACAGCACCGCTTCCAGGACGCCCCGTGCAGCCGAAGGCGTCATCACCTCGTAGCTCACCCGCTCGACCTTGAGCTCCGGTCGCGTGAAGCAGGCCATGGGGCCACGCACCCTCACGCGAAACTCGCGAGCGGCCCGGTCGTGTCGTTCAGTGGACATGGATCGAAGCCTCACCCATCGATGATCAACGCGGCCGGGTCGGCCCCGGAAGACACCGCCTCCGGAATGAGTCCGAAGCGGTCGTCATAGACCGCAACATGGTTCGCCAGCGAGACGACACCGCTGTCCGGATCGGATGAGGCGCTCCCCTCGCGGAGCCAGCCTTCTACGAGCCGCCTCTCGACGTTCACGGAGAAACGGCCGAGCGCGCGGAGCCGCGCCCGCGTGGGGCCGAACCTGTGCAGCTCTGCCAGGAGGTCCGGAGCGCGCCCGAACGGGACGACGACGGGCGCGGACCATCCGTCCTCGATCAGCTGGTACCTCGCTGCGACCTGCTCGAACTGGAACTTCGCGCGCCCGGGCTGGATGTCCTTCGCATCGGTATCCGCGGCACCGTACAGCCGATCGAAGTAGGCACGGTGGGGCGAGCTCGACAGCAGGTCGAGCGACGGATCCGCTCGGAGCATCGCCTCGCTGATCGCCCGGCCGATCCGGGGCACGCCCGGCGGCGGAGCCGTCTCGGGGACGAAGATCCGGAACTCCCCGCGCTCGAGCAGGCCTTCCCGGTTACAACGCCCCGCCGCCTGCGCGAGCGAGTCGAGCCCGGCCATGGCCCGGAACACCACCGGAAAATCGATGTCCACGCCCGCCTCGATGAGCTGCGTCGACACGACTCGGATCGGCTCACCGGCCGCGCGCCGTTCCCGCACCTCCGCGAGGAGGCGCGTGCGGTGCTCCGGGCAGATCAGCGCGGAGAGGTGCACGGTGGCTCGCGTGCCGAGGCGCTCGTCGAGGAGCTCCGTCAGGAGCCGGGCGTCTCGGCGCAGGTGCGTGATGACGAGGACATCGTCGTGCTCGGCGACGCTCTCCGCGAGCTGCGGGTATGGAATCGGAGCCAGCGATTCGGGCCAGCGGACTTCCACGCGTCGCAGGCGATCGAACGCGCGAACCGATTCCGGCACGATCTCCGTCATTTCGTCGAACCCGGGTCTCCCGGGCGACCTCCGCCGCCATGCCGGCTGCGTCGCCGTGCAGACGACGAGGCTCGCTCCGTAATGGGCCACGAGAAGGTCCAGCATCTCGAGCGTGGGTTCGAGAAGGCCCGGCGGCAGCGTCTGGGCCTCGTCGAGCACGATCACGCTTCGGGCGATGTTGTGGAGCTTCCGGCAGCGCGACGTCCGCCGAGCGAACAGGCTCTCGAAGAGCTGCACCGTCGTGGTCACGACGATGGGCGCGTCCCAGTTCTGGGAAGCGAGGCGCGAGCGCGCTGTCTCGCGAAGTGGATCGGTGCTCGAATGGTGTTCGAGGACCGCCTCGGAATCTCCCAGCGCCTCGCGATAGACCTCGGCGTTCTGCTCGAGGATGGCCGTGTAGGGAATCGCGACGATGACGCGGTCGTGGCCGTGCGCCAGCGCGTGGGCCAGGGCGAACTCCATCGCGGCGAGGGTCTTGCCTCCACCCGTAGGAACGGTGAGCGTGAAGACGCCCGGCGGCGATGAGGCCGTCTCGCGGGCTGCGGCGCGTACGTCTCGGCGGACCGCATTGACCTCGGTCGGCGCGGCCGTGGCCTGCTTCGCGTCGACGTGGGCTGTGAGGTTCGCGAGCAGGTCGGGGATCCGCGCGGTAGCGGAGAGTCCTCTCGCGCGAGCCCGGGACGAATCGAAGAAGGCCTCCGTATCGAGAAAGTCGGCGTCGCAGAGCGCCGAGAAGAGCATGCGGATCCAGAACTCCAGCTCGCGTGCGATCCGCTCGCGGTCCGCGGTGCCGGCGCCGCTTCGCGGGAAGGGAAGCTCGAGCCGACCCACCCGCAGGAGCTCGTCGGGGACACCGCCGGCCAGTGCATCTGCCAGCCGGCCCGATTTCCTCTCGAGACGGCCCAGCAGTGCGGGCTGGTCCGCGAGGCCCGCGTGATGCCCCGCAATCACGAACGCGAGCGCCTCTCCCGGAAGCCCGAGGACCTCCCGTGCATGGAGGGCCCCGGCGCTGGAGTGGTCGACCCGTCCGTGAGCCACCGGCGCCGCGGCGTCCCGGGCTGTCTCGAGGTGCGCGTCTCGGCGCTGCTCGGGCTGTCCCGCGGCGGCACGAATGTGCGCCTGGAAATCGGGGGCGTACTTTCCGAGGTCGTGAAGCCTGCCGGCTGCCTCCCCGAAGGCCTCCGCTCCCCACTTGGCGGAGAAGTCGCGCGCGAGCGCGCCGACCGCCTCGAGATGGTCGAGCAGGGAATGCTCACGGCCATCGTCCGAGAGGTGTGCGATCGGCTCCTGGACGAGAGCGGTCGATCGCTGGAGGGTATCGGCGGTCTTGAGAACCATCGTTCCTCCGAACGTGGTGTCCGGGCGATCGAGCCCCGGAGAACCCACTAAAGTATTGCGAAGATGGACGACAGATCCGGTCACACGTCGATGTTCTTCTGCGGGTCTAGCGAGTCCAGCCATGGCCGTCACTCCGCCGCGATCCCCGATCAGATTAGTCGCCCCGCTACGGCTCGAACGCGCATTCATTCGATCCGAAAAGGGAACCTGCGCGCCGAGCGGGGCGCGCGTTCACAGACCCTCAGTCCCAAGGCCCGTTTCCTGCTCGGCAACGACGTAGGTACTTGAGGATGACTGGCACGCCGGGAGGGATTCGAACCCCCTTCATCGCTTCGCTCCCACCGGGGACGGGGTCGGATCCTGCTGCGGGGCCTGAACCCCTCACGCCCCTGCTTGACGTAGCATCGAGCTATCGGACCCCGAGCCGAGAATCGCCGCTTCTTCTTCCTAGGCTCTTGGCGTCCGAGACCTCCATGCCGCCGAACTTCCGACGCCAGCGGTAGAAGGTCTCCTGGCTGACCCCGTGATCCCGGCAGAGGTGCTCGTGACCTGCCCCCCTCTTTTGGCCGTAGAGAAATCGTAGATTTCTCCTCTTCTTTAGGCGGCCGTGAGGCCGCCGCGCTCCCGGGCGAGCGTCGCCCGCGGGAGATTGCCGAGGCTGCTGTGGGGCCGGATCTGGTTGTAGTCCTGACGCTACGCCTCGATTCTCGCTCGCGCATCCTCCAGGCTCGTGAACCAGCTCTCGTTCAGGCACTCCTCCCGGAACTTCCCGTTGAGCGACTCGACGAAGCAGTTCTCGATCGGCTTGCCGGGCCGGATAAAGTGGAGCCGCACGCCGTGGCGATAGGCCCACTCGTCCAGCGCCCGGCTCGTGAACTCCGGGCCGTTGTCCACCACCAGGACCTCTGACAGCCCGCGCTCAGCCCGCATCCGGTCGAGGACCCGAGCCACCCGGGTGCCGGGAATCGAGCGGGCCACCTCGATGGCCACGCACTCCCGGCCGAAGTCGTCCACGAGGTTGAGCGTCCGGAAGACCGGGCCGTTGAAGAGCGTGTCGCTCATGAAGTCCATCGACCAGCGCTCGTTGGGCCGCTCCGGCACGGGCTTCGGCTGCCTCGGACCTCCGCCCGCTGCCTCCGGAGCTTTCTCCTCACGGCCAGGCCCTCCTCCCGATAGATCCGGTGCAGCCGCTGTGGGTGATCTCGCAGCCCTTGCGACCCAGCAGCACGTGGAGCCGCCGGTAGCCGAAGCGAGGCCGCTCGGCCGCCAGCGCCCGAAGGCGCTCGCGGAGCTCCCCGTCCCGCGACTCCCGCGGCCGGTAGCGCAACGTCGACCGATGCATCCCGAGCAGCCCGCAGGCACGGTCCTGGCTGAGGCCAGACTGCTCTCGCCAGTGGCGGGCGACCCGCCGCCGCGCTGCGGGCTTCACCACTTTCGGCCCAGGGCGTCCTTCAGCGCTTCCTTGTCGAGCGTGAGATCGGCCACCAGCTTCTTCAGCCGCCGATTCTCGTCCTCGAGGCCCTTCAGCCGCTTGGCATCCGGCACGCTCATCCCGCCGTACTTCCGCCGCCAGCGGTAGTAGGTGTCCCCCGAGATCCCGTGCTCCCGGCAGAGGTCCCCGACTTTCCAGCGGGCCTCCGCCTGCTTCAGGATCTCCACGATCTGCTCCTCACTGAACCGACTCTTCCGCATGTCCTCCTCCGTCCTTTCCGAGGAGAACTACGATTCTACTCCGGCCGGTTTCTGGGGGGCAGGTCAGATCCTCAAGCGGGCACGGAGGACAGCTCGCCTCTTCCTTCGTGACTACATCTCAGCGGGCACGGAGCCCGGAGGTGCAGGAGCCGGACGAGGCTCCGAAACTCGGCGGTTGCGAGAGATCTGAGGAAGGGCCTCAACGGAGGCCGAGTCGATATTCAATCAGATCTCGTTATGTAAGAAGCCGACTCTCTCAGAAATGCCGGTCCTCCGTCGATTGAGATCGGCCAATCGATCTGAGTAGCAGCGCGCGAAAGTGAGCCGCGTCGCGGTGTCTGTCCCACGGGGGAACGCTGTATTGGCCAAAGAGAATACGCGCGAACCCGCCAACCGGACACACTACCGGTCAACACCGGATCAGATCGTACCGGGGGGCCCTATAAAGATCGGCTGTATCTGCAGCGTTCTGCAAGCGCGGGGGTCTCCGACGCACGCTGAGCCCGCTGTGAGCGAAAAGGGGGAAGATCGGACCACTCGACGACACGCACTCGCTCAATCTCCTTTGGATTGAACCGGGGGCCATTGGTTCCGCCAATGATGCGGTTCGCTGCCATTCATAGGTCGACAATCCGCTTCAAGAAAGCGACTGACTCAGCGACGTTTATCTCCGAATCCGGGTTCTCAATCAACTCACCAACGACTCTGCCGTCGAACTGGGTTACCCCCCGCGAGTTTCTGCCCGCCCAGTGCTTGAGCATGATTGTGGCAGCGAGTAGTCGCCTCTGAAACATGGATACCAGTGCGGTGTTGACGATCTTGACCGCGTCAACTCCCACGAAATAGAACATGAACACAGAACGATCGTTGGCCAAAAACTCGAGGATCTTGTCGAGATTGTACGCCTTTGGGTTCGAGTTGAGCACCATGATCTTCGTCTTCACATCCGTTTCCGTGTGGAACCGCTCGAAGATTCGGGTGTAGTCGCCAAGCGTATTGTCTGTCTTGATCCTGGGGAGACCCTCTGAGTCCCCACTCCGCAACGCGGTGACGAGCGATTCGCGGAGCTTGTCATCCTCCCCGGCAATCAGGTACTCGATTACACGCCCACGCACGTTCACGTTCTCGATGAGTGCGGCGAGCAAGATCTCCTTCGAGAAGTTCTCCACCTTTTGATCCAGCTCTTCCTTCAATCGCAGCGCGTCTTCCGACTCTACGAAGTCACTTGCGCGAATCGGCGACGCGAGGATGGCAGGAGCGTTGGCATCTGTCACGCCGAATTTAACGCCAGTCGGGACGATGTCATTTGTGGCTTCGACCAATCGTGGAAGGTTCTCTTCGAATCCTACTTCAGCATGAATGTCAAACAGCCGCGAGAGGTTCTCGGGCGTGTTGGGTATACCGTCGAGTTCTCGTGATATATCCGACCCATTGAATGATCCACGAATATTGTCCTCACGAAGCCGCTTGGAGCTGTGGCTAATTTTCCGAAGCATTGTGGTGTTTGCGAGCAGCAGGTAGTTCCGTGCTGGCGTGACTACGCAGACGACGAATGGACGATCATCATATTTCTGAAGCTTCGAGAGCGACAACACGGTATTCGAGAAATTGGAAGATGCGGCCGAGCTGAACCGAATCGCAAAATCACGTCGGTAATACACCGACCGGTCGCGAGTAAGCTCGAATTTCTTGACGACGAGGTCGCAGAGTCGACTCTTGTCTTTGATCCCATCGTGCCGACTGATGAACGATGCCAAAGAGTTGAGGGGCTTAGTCACCAAAGAGGCTCGGCGTTTGTTGCGTAGGTGGGTCCGTGCGGCGCGACTCTTGATCGCGAAGGCTGTTTCTTTCCCAGAAGACCCCGCCGGAATAGCCTTGGATCTCTCGCTCGTCTGCAGCGATGGCGAGCCGCTTAGCGGACCAACAGCAGTATTCGAATTCCTGCTCGATCCCGAGGAAGCGGCGACCCAGTTTCTTGCAGACTACGGCAGTAGTTCCGCTTCCGAGAAATGGGTCAAGAACGAAGTCACTTGGATTGGAACTCGCGAGCACAAGTTTCGCAATGAGCTTCTCTGGTTTTTGCGCTGGATGGTCGGTGTTCTCCGGCATCGACCAGAAAGGTACCGTGATGTCCGTCCAGATGTTGGACGGATGCGTTAGGCGGTAGCTGCCGTCCGGGCCCTCTTGCCAGTCCTTGGGATTCCCCGAGGAGTCCCGGTACGGGGCGAGGACCCTCCGCTTCACTTTCACAGCATCGACATTGAACACGTAGTCGTCGGATCGCGTGCAGAACCAAATGTCCTCGGTGTTGTTTTTCCAGTTTGACTTGGCCCCGCGTCCCTTCTCGCGTTCCCAAGTGATCCGGTTTCGAACCTGGAAAGTCTCTTCCAGGAGTGGCGCGATCAGGGTCGACGTCTTCCAATCGGAGCACACATAGATGCTGGCATTGGGTGCCAGAGTTGGCGCGAGGAGTTTCAATGTGTGACGAAACCATGCACGGTACGAGTCCGCATCCTTAACCTTGAATGGCCGCCCGTTGTAGACCTTGGAGAGGTTGTAGGGCGGGTCGAGCACAAGCAGATCAGCGAAGCTGTGGGGCAAGTGGCTTGCGGCGGAGAAGAAGTCTTGATTAATGATGCGGTTCTCGATCTGGCTGGGTGAAAGGGGAGTGTCAGCTTGCAACAAACAAGAACCGTACTCGGTTCGTTCGCGAGGACTGCAAGTGAGTGTCCGATTTCTCGGGGCTCTCTGCTTCACCTGATTTTCGCTCGGTCCTGACTCCATCTGACAAACCTTCCTCGCCAATGCGGCCGTGTCCAGGGGATTAGGCTGGCGAGCATGTGGGGGTGATGTCCGAGAATTGCTGGAAAAAGGAGGGGGATGCAACCTCGTTGGTGACTGAAACCAACAAACCGGCGGTTGGCGCCGGCGACGAGGAGGCATCCCCTTGGGTCGGAGAGTACCGGCATCGCGTGAGACGAGCGAGCGGATCGAGGAGCTGATGAACGCGCTGGAGACGCACCGGGAGGGCCCTTCGTTCCAGCAGCTCGGCGTGCGAAAGCTGATCGAGGAATTGCTCGAGGCGGAGGTCGAGGAGCGCCTCGGTCGCGGCTACTACAAGCGCGGCGGCGAGGGGTCGGGAGGCTACCGGACAGGCCGTCTGAAGACCGCCGAGGGCGAGGTGGAGTACGGCGTCCCGCAGGTGCGGGGGCTCGACGAGCCGTTCCGCTCTCGGCTTCGGCCCGAGCTCGGCAAGCGGACCGAGGCGCTCGAGGACCTGGCCGTGGAGATGTACGCCCGAGGGCTCTCGACGCGGGACATCGAGGCGGCGCTGCGCGACAGCAAGGGTCGCTCGCTGCTGTCGCGCACGGCCGTCAGCCAGGTGACGGAGCGACTGTGGGAGGAGTACGAGGCCTTCGCGAGCCGGGACCTGTCCGAGTACGACGTGGCGTATCTGTTCGCGGACGGGATCGCGGAGCGCCTTCACGGCGGCCAGCGGCGCGAGGCCGCGCTGTGCGCCTGGGGGATCACCGTGGAGGGCCAGAAGGTGCTGCTGCACCTCTCTCCGGGGACGAAGGAGGACACGGAGAGCTGTCGGGCCTTCTTCCAGGATCTCAAGCGCCGCGGCCTGGGCGACCCGCTCCTGATCGCGACGGACGGCGCGCCGGGGCTGATCCGCGCCGTCGAGGAGTGCTTCCCGCGCTCGGCTCGGGCTCGCTGTCTGGCGCACCGGATGCGCGACCTGCAGTCGAAGGTGCCGGAAGCGGACTGGCCGGAGTTCCGTGAGAAGGCGAAGGCGGCCTACCAGGCGCCCTCGCGCGAGGTGGCGCGAATGCTGCGCGACGTCCTCGTCCAGGAGTACGAGAAGCGCCTTCCGTCCGCGGTGAAATGCTTCCTGGACGACTTCGAGGCGTGCATCGCGCACCTGCGCTTCCCGATCGCGCATCGCCGGGTGATCCGCACGACGAACCTGCTCGAGCGGCTCTTTGGCGAGGAACGTCGGCGGATGAAGATCGTCGCCAACGCCTTCGGCGAGCGGGCGGTGCTGAAGCTGATGTACGCGGCCCTGATCCGGCCGTCCGAGAGCTGGCGCGGGATCGTGGTCAAGCCACTCGAGCGAAAGCAGCTACA
>CAZYOL010000112.1:0-14040 GCA_964649065.1 uncultured Spirochaetales bacterium | reverse complement strand
ATCGAGCTGCTCCGGAACGCCGACATCTTCATCGAGGCGCAATTCATCGTCGGCCTCGAGAACGAGACGCGTGAGACGCTGGAAGAGACCTACCAGATGGCACGCTCCTGGAATCCCGATCTCGCGAACTGGGCCATGTACACGCCGTGGCCCTTCTCTTCGCTCTTCCAGGAGCTGGGCGACAAGGTCGAGGTCTTCGACTTCTCGAAATACAACTTCGTGACGCCCATCATGAAGCCGGAGGCGATGGACCGCGCCGAGCTGCTCGATCGCGTGATGCACAACTATCGGCGCTTCTACATGCGCAAGGCGCTCTTCCACTATCCCTGGCGAGGCACCGGCTTTCGGCGGCGCTACCTGCTGGGTTGCCTCAAGGCCTTTGCCAAGGCCGGCTTCCGGCGCCAGTTCTACGACCTCGGCAAGGTCCACTACTGGGGACCGCAGTCGAAGAAGTCGGTCGACTTCCATTTCGACGAGACCCGCAAGGTCGCAGCCGCCCAGCTCGAAGACTGGGAGGCCGCGGCCGACCGTGCCGCTCGGGGCCGGTCGGCGCGGGCCGAGGCCAAGGTCTGCGGCGGCGGAGACCAGCAGCTCTCGGAGGAGGAGCTCGGCCTCCACGACGCTGCCCTTCGGCGCGAGCGCGGCCTTCCCGAGGCGAGTGCGTGACGGCGGCCGCCGCCCAGGGGAGCCGCGAGCCCGCTTCCCCGGCCGCAGCCAGCGGGGGCAGCCCGGGCTCCCGCGTCGGGCCGAACGCGGTGATCCAGCTGGGGCATGCGCTGCGAGCGCAGCGCGGCGAAGCCCGGGCCGTCCAGGTCTTCGCGGCCGCGGGTCTGCGCGAATGGCTCGACGAGCCGCCCCAGGTAATGGTGGACGAGCGCGCAGTGGACCGCCTCTTCCGCTCGCTCCGAGGCTGCCTGGCAGCAGGCGAGGCAGCCGCCGTCGCAGCCGAGGCCGGTGAACGCACCGCGCAGTACCTGCTGGCGAACCGGATCCCGCCCGCGGCGCGCGCGGCCCTGAGGCTGCTCCCGCAGCCCCTCTCCGCGCGCATGCTGCTGCGCGCGATCGGCGCCAACGCCTGGACCTTCGCCGGCTCGGGAGTCTTCCGGGCGCGGCCAGGGCCGCCCGACCGGGTCGAGATCCTCGCGAACCCGATCGCGATTCCGGGCTGCGTGTGGCACGTGGCCATCTTCGAGGGGCTCTTCCGGGCCCTCGTCGCGCCGCGGGCCCGCGTGCGGCACCTTTCCTGCTGTCTCGATGGTGCACCCGGCTGTCGCTTCGACATCGATCGCCCCCGCCGCCGGCAGGGAGCTTCGAGAGTTCGCTCCGTGGCACGGAGCTCCACGCAGGCTCAGGGGATATCGTCCATCTCGGACACCCTGAAGACCCCCATCGCGTTCGAGGAACGGGCATGAACATCCGGCAGGCGATGGCCCTGGAGGCCATCCAGAACTACACGGCGGGACTCGTCCTCCTCGTGGGGACTCACGTCTTCAAGGGGCGCGTCAAGGTCAACCTCGAGCGGACACTCCACAGCGGCATCGAGATCGAGAACGTGCGCCAGGTGGACGGCTCGCGCCTGATTCTGCCCTTCGAGGACGAGGAGGGGCAGCCCCGGAGGGCGAGCCTGATCAACGAGGCCACCAACTACGGGGCGGCCATCCCCGGCTCCAGGGTGAGCTGGCGCACCCTGGCGCTCGACTTCGAGAGCGACACGGCCATCTCGGTCATCCGGCGCATCGCCCGGCAGAAGCGCTTCGAGGCCCGGGTCACCAATCTGGCCGAGGCCCTCCAGGACAAGTTCGGCCTTTCCTACGAGCACCTGCAGAGCATCGACCCGCGCACCGTCGCCGTCAACTGCAGCTACGACGGAACCAGCCGGCTCGGTCTCCACCACACGGCCGTCGCCCGCGCGGGCTACACCTACCAGCGCGCCCAGGACGGCATCCCCAACCTGGGCGGGCCCTCGGTCATCGACCACTGGGCCGCGTGCCGCGCCGCTCTCTACGTCTCCACCGGCATCCGAATCGCCGAGAAGACCGGCATCGGGCTGAAGTACGACGTGACCCTCCTGGGAATCGCCGTCGAGGGGCAGGGATACATGGGCACGACGGCCTGGACCCCGCGCTTCCGGGAGATGATGGGTACCAGCGGCTTCGATCGCCAGCCTCACGACCGCCACTGGTTCGTCCCCAGCTTCGGGAACTTCGAGTGCAAGCCCCTCGAAAGGGAGAGCGGCGAGAAGGTGCCGCAGTACGTGGTGATCGGCGCCGTCACGACCGCTGCATCCCGGGCGCTCGGCGAGACCCTCGGCGCGGACACGCTCGCAGAGCACTGCACGGACTCCTGGCAGATGTTCCATCACCGGGACGAGATCGGTGAATCCATCGAGGAGCGCACCAAGCAGATGACGCCGGACGAAGTGGTGAAGCTGGTGGGAAAGATTCCCGCTCAGCAGCACGTGCATCTCGAAGACGTCGCCGAAGACGCCATCCTGCGAGATCGGAACATGATCGCCCCGGTCGTGGCATCGGATGGTGAGGAGATGCTGATCGCGAACTACGACGGGGCCGAGTTCGACCCTGCGCCCGCGATGGTCCACGGCGAGCATACGGAAGAGCTCTTGCTCGAGGCGGGCTACTCCCTCGACGACATCGACACGATGTCACGAGAGAAGATGGTCTTCTGTGCAACCCGCCGCTCCAGGCCCTGAGAGGGTGAGGGAATCCATGAGCTTGCAGTCCATCGGTCGAGCGCCGGTCCGCGAGGTCTTCGAGCCGGCCTTCCTCTCGCCCCTTCGCTCCAACCAGCCCTTCCGCAACGTCTTCAGTCGCTTCCAGCGGGACCGGGTGGCCTGCCTGCTGGTTACGCACGCCGCCACCGGCAAGCTCCAGGGCGTCTACAGCAGCCGAGACGTCCTCCGGAAGCTCGCCGAGCATCCGATCCAGGGCGACGCAGAGGCTCAGGTTCACGACTACATGCGCACCCACCCGGACACGCTCACGCTCGACGACTCCTTCGCCGAGGTGGGGAGGCTGATGGAGGCGCGCGGCTTTCGGCACGTCCCCTTCATCCAGCGGGCCGACCCGCCCTACGACGACACCGGGATTCCCGTCGGCCTGGCGCGACTCGAGATCTGGATGAAGTGCGCCCACGACGCGATGAGCGACGCCGACCGAGAGGCACTCTCCTCCGTCAATCAGGCCGACATCCAGACCAACCCCCTGGTGACGGCGGACGAGAACGAGACGGTCAGGGCGGTGGTGGGCCGCATGCTCACGCGGAAGCGGAGCGTCGGCGCCGTGGCCGTCACCCGGGAGGGCGCGCTCGTGGCGATGCTCTCGGAGCAGGACCTCACCCTGGAGGTGGCGCCTCGGATGGTCGTAGACGGCGAGGACCGCTGGAACGACCCGATCAAGAACTACGCCTCCAAGGGAGTGTTCTGGCTGCCCGAGAGCGCGAACGTCGTCGACATTCTCGAGCTGATGATGGACCGCAAGATCCGCCACGTCCCGATCGCCAGAGAGGGCGAGAAGGGTCTCGAGGTGGTGAAGGTCATCAGCATGCGCAGGCTGCTTCCGAAGCTGCTGGATCTCATGGGCGGGAGCGCTGCTTCCGCCCCGGGCTGAGGAAGGGGCGCAGGCGGGCCTCGTCGTCGGCGGGGCGGGGGGCTCCCGCCCTCGCCCGGCCGGGACCGGCAGTCGTCCAGCGCCGCGCTGGCCTCCTGTATACTCGCCAGGCGTCGGCCGCCACGCGGGCCCGGAGCGGCCCGCTTCGATCCGAGTGCCCAAC
Organism: uncultured Spirochaetales bacterium; assembly: GCA_964649065.1. Taxonomy (GTDB): domain Bacteria; phylum Myxococcota_A; class UBA9160; order UBA9160; family SMWR01; genus CAZYOL01. The sequence goes on along the minus strand of CAZYOL010000112.1, from coordinate 10,251 downwards.
GGAGGTCGCTTCGCCCCATGAGCGAATTCGCATCCATCGACGAGGACGCGCTGCGCGCCCGCGTCCGAAGTCTGCTCGACGAGATCCATCCCGAGCAGACGGATTCCCAGACCTTCCGCGAGAAGCAGTACGAGCACGGCCTCGCTCTCGTGCACTTCCCGGAGGGCTTCGGCGGCCTCGGACTCTCGCCGAAGATGAACTACGTGGTGCGCGACGAGATCCTCCGGCATTCGAAGGTCTTCTACGACGATCCGCCGGCCAGCATCATCGGGATCGGCATGGGGATGCCGGTCGTGCTCACCTACGCGAGCGACGCCCAGAAGCGCCGCTGGCTCCCCAAGATCTTCAGCGGAGAGGAGATCTGGTGCCAGATGTTCAGCGAGCCCAGTGCCGGCTCCGACGTCGCCGGGCTCTCGACCCGAGCGGTGCGCGACGGGGACGAGTGGGTCGTGAACGGCCAGAAGGTCTGGACGACCGTCGCCCATCTGTCGAAGTGGGGAATGCTCGTCGCCCGCACCGACCCCGACGTACCCAAGCACGACGGCCTCTCCTACTTCGTCGTCGACATGCAGAGCCCCGGCGTCGAGGTGCGTCCCCTCTACCAGATCACCGGAGAGGCGGAGTTCAACGAGGTCTTCTTCAACGACGTTCGCATCCCGGCCGAGAACATGCTCGGCCAGGAAGGCCAGGGCTGGCGCGTTGCCATCACCACGCTGATGAACGAGCGTGTCGCGATCGGCGGCGCCGGCTCGAAGAAGAAGGGGGGAGGCGCGATCTCGAAGCTGGTGGAGCTGTGGAAGGAGCGCGATCCGGCCGCGGGCTCGGCGGCGCAGAAGGCCATCCTGCGCGACCGCGTGGCCCGGGCCTGGATCGAGCAGGAGCTGCTTCGCCTGACCACGGCACGCGCCGCAGCCGCGGCCAGGTCCGGCAACCCCGGCCCCGAGGGCTCGGTCGGCAAGCTCTTCCAGGCAGAGAGCGCCAAGCGCATGTGGGAGCTCGCGATCGACGTGCTCGGCGCGAAGGGCCTGGCCTTCGAGGAAGGCTACGAGCTGCGTCAGGCGTCGGGCCTCCACGAAGGCTCGGAGGCCTACGCGAAGTACCAGTTCCTCCGGTCGCGCGCGAACTCGATCGAGGGCGGCACCAGTGAGATCATGAAGAACATCCTCGGCGAACGCGTGCTCGGCTTGCCCGGCGAGCCCCGCGTCGACAAGGACGTGGCCTGGAAGGACGTCCCGCGAAGCTAGGCGGCCGAGGGCGCGCGGCGTCGCAGGCCTCCTCGATCCAGGCTCCCGGGCAGTGGCGAGCCGAGAATCGGTCGCGAGAGCGCCCCAGAGCGAAGGAAGGTCCCGGATGCAGGGTTTCACCGAAGAGCACGAGGCACTGCGCGCGACCGTACGCAAGTTCCTGGCCAATCGATCCGACGAAGCGGCGGTGCGCGCCCAGATGGCCACGGAGCGGGGCTTCGACGACGGGGTCTGGCAGCAGCTCGCCGAAGAGGTCGGGCTCACGGGTCTCATCGTCCCCGAAGAGCACGGGGGTGCCGGCTATGGCTACGTGGAGCTCGGCATCGTGGCGGAGGAGATGGGGCGCGCCCTCCTCTGCGCGCCGTACCTCTCGAGCGCGGTGCTGGCGACCCACGCCCTGCTCCACTGCGCCACCCCCGAGGCCCAGAAGGAGCTGCTCCCCGGAATCGCCGCTGGCTCGACGCGGCCGACGCTGGCCTATGCGGAAGCGGGCTGGGGCGTGGCCGACATCGCCATGCAGGCCCAGAAGAAGGACCAGGGCTACACCCTCGACGGCACCAAGCAGCACGTGCTCGACGGAGGTACGGCGGATTCGATCCTGGTGGCGGCGCGCACGAGCGCGGGCATCGAGCTCTTCCGCGTCGAGGGCGACGCCGCGGGCCTCTCGCGCAGCCCGATCCCCGTGCTCGATCAGACGCGCAAGCTGGCCGCCCTCGGCTTCGCGGGCACGCCCGCCAGCAGGATCAGCGACGGCGACACCCGCGAGGGGCTCGAGCGCAGCCTGGCGCTGACGCTCGTGGTGCTCGCCGCGGAGCAGGTGGGCGGTGCCCAGTGGTGCCTCGACACCGCGGCCGACTATGCCAAGGGCCGCCTGCAGTTCGGGCGCCCGATCGGCTCCTACCAGGCGATCAAGCACAAGTGCGCGGAAATGCTCGTAGACGTCGAGTTCGCCAAGACGGCGGCCTACCACGCCAGCCAGGCCGCGGATGCCTGCCTCTCGGGCGAGGGCTCGTGGGAGGCCGTCTACGAGGCCGCCCACATGGCGAAGGCCTTCTGCTCCGAGGCCTACTGCCACGCTGCGGCGGAGAACATCCAGATCCACGGAGGCATGGGCTTCACCTGGGAGCACCCCGCCCATCTCTATTTCAAGCGCGCCAAGGCCAGCGAGCTGCTCTTCGGCGACGCGAGCCACCACCGCGAAGCGTTGGCCGACCGACTCGCCCTCTGAGGCGACCCCGAGCCTGCGAAGCCACCAGGGAGTCGAGCGATGTCCGAAGACGAAGGTGCGATCAGCGTCGAAGAGCGCGGCCACCTGCTGCTGATCGGGCTGGATCGCCCGTCCAAGTACAACGGCTACACGCCGACGATGGCGCGCCAGCTGGTCGCGGCGATCACGCGTCTCGACGAGGACGACGCCCTCCGCTGCGGCGTGCTCTTCGGGCACGGCAAGCACTTCACCGCCGGCCTGGACCTGCCGAAGTGGACCGGCCGCATGGAGGAGGGCGAGAGGGGCGCGGGGAGCGGCGCGGTGGACCCGGTCGGCTTCGGGCGCGCCTGCCGGAAGCCGATCGTGACGGCCGTCCACGGCATCACCTTCACCCTCGGCATCGAGCTCGCCCTGGCCGGCGACATCGTGATCGCCGCCGACGACTGTCGCTTCTCCCAGCTCGAGCCCAAGCGCGGGATCCACGCGACGGGAGGCGCCACGATCCGCTTCGTCGAGCGCGGCGGCTGGGGCAACGCGATGTACCACCTGCTGACCGCCGACGAGTTCGACGCCGCCGAGGCGCACCGCATCGGCCTCGTGCAGGAGGTGGTGCCGGCGGGCAGCCAGCTCGACCGTGCCATCGAGATCGCCGAGCAGATCGCGGCCCTGGCGCCGCTCGCCGTCCAGGAGACCAAGGCGTCGTCTCGGCGCTTCGTCGTCGAAGGCTTCGATGCCTGTGTGGCGGCGCTGGGGCCGACGCAGAAGCGGCTGATGGCGAGCGAGGACGCGAAGGAGGGCGTTCGGTCCTTCGTCGAGCGCCGCACGGCCCACTTCGAAGGGCGCTAGCGGCCTGCTCCGCCCCGCAGCTCCGGTCAGGCGGCCACGCCGTGCGGCTCGAGTCGGGCGAGGCCCACACTCGTCGAGGACACCCGCTCGAAGCCCGCGCGTACGCCGGCGCGCATTCGCCTCGAGATCCCGACGGTCGGGCGCGACGACCGGGAGATCCTCACGGAGATCCTGGGCTACGACGAGGCCCGCGCGGCCGAGCTCGCCTCGGCGGGCGTGCTCGAACGAGCCCGTACGGAGCAGGGTCGGCTCTCCCCCGACGGGGCCGCGAGCGACCGATGGCTCGTGCTCGTGCTGCGCCCCCCCGAGAAGCCCGGCGTGGCGCCCCGAAGACGCAGCGCGTTCAGGACCACGCTGAGCGAGCTCGCCGCCATGGCGATGGCCGCGAACTCCGGCCGGATCCAGCCAGACACGGCGAGGGGAAGAGCCAGCGCGTTGTACGAGACGGCCCAGATCAGGTTCTGCGCCATGGTGCGCCGTGCCGCCCGCGCCAGGCCGATCGCGTCGGCCACGCGACGCAGGTCGGAGACCTGGAGCACGATCGACGCGCTCTCCGTCGCGACGGGAGTCGCACCCTCGACGGCGATCCCGACGAAGGCTTCGGCCAGGCCGGGCGCGTCGTTGATTCCGTCGCCCACGAAGGCGACGCGGGCCCCCGCCTCCTGGCGGCGCGCGATCCAGGCGGCCTTGTCCTCCGGCCGGCAGCCCGCTCGTCGCACCGCTGGGCCGCCGAGGCGCATGGCGACCGCATCCACAGCCCCCGCCGTGTCGCCCGAGAGCAGCGCGAGATCGAAGCCCTCTCCCTCGAGCTGTGCGAGCGTCGCAGCCGCGTCGCTGCGAGGCTCGTCCTCGAGCGTGATGCAGCCGAGGTGCCGATCGCCCTCCGCGACCCACAGCTCCGAGAGCTGGCTCCCCGGAGGCGAGGGGGCCGGCGGCACGACCACTCCGCTGCCCTCGAGCCAGCGACGGGAGCCGATTCGGAACCGCGGCTGCCGGCGACGCTCCCAGACCAGGCCCGCGCCGGGAAGCTCGCGGCGCTCCCCCGAGCGACCGTCGGGTCGCCCCGCGGCCCGCCAGACCGCCTCGCCGAGGGGGTGCCCGCTGCCCGCCTCGGCCTCCCCGGCGAGCGCCAGCAGCGTCTCCTTCGCCACTCCGGGCGCGGGGTGGACGCCGGCGACCGAGGGTCGCCCCCGAGTGAGCGTTCCCGTCTTGTCGAAGACGACGGTGTCGACCTGCGCTGCCCGCTCGAGCGCATCCGGATCGCGGAAGACGATGCCGCGGCGCGCGGCCTCACCCACGGCGACGAGGAGCGCCACGGGAGTGGCCATCCCGAGGGCGCAGGGGCAGGTGACCACCAGGACCGTCACCGCGCGCAGCGTGGCCGCTGCCAGATCGCCGGTGGCGAGGCCGACCCCTGCGAGGACGGCTCCCGCAAGGAGGAGCACGAAGGGCACCAGACGCTCCGCGAAGCGCTGCGCGATGGCGTGGAGCTCACAGCGTTGATCGAGGGTTCGCCGTACCCGTGCGGCCACCTGGTCGATTCGCCGCTCGCCGAGCGGCTGGGTCACCCGCACGCGCAAGACCCCCTCTCCGTTGAGGCAGCCCGCGTGCACCGGATCTCCCGGCGCGACCGCCAGCGGGAGAGATTCCCCCGTCAGCGGAGCGCGGTCCACGCTCGAGCGGCCCGCGCGGACGACGCCATCGGCCGGGAAGGTCTCGCCGGGCCGCACCTCGAGCTCGTCGCCCTCGCGGACGGAGGCCACGGCCCGGGTCTCGAGCCCGCGCTCCGGCGTCGCCACGCGTGCAAGGTTCGGAGCCAGCGCCAGCAGACCTTCGACCGCGTCGACACCGCGCCGGCGTACGCCGAGCTCGACGATCCGACCGAGCAGCAGCAGCAGGAGCAGGGCGCAGGACGTGTCGAACCAGACCTCGTCGAGCCCGCGCGCGAGCTGCGTCATCGACAGGGCGTACGCGGAGAGGGCGCCCGTCGCGATCAGGAAGTCCATTCCCGGCACGCCGACACGAAGCGTGCGCCATGCGGCGAGCAGCACGCTCGAGCCCGCGCCGAAGAGGACGGGCGTTGCGAAGAGGCCGGAAGCGGTTGCGAGGAGGCGACGCGTCTCCGCGGGAATCTCTCCCGGTCCACTCAGGTAGAGGGTGAGGCTCGCCACCATCGTCCACATCGAGAAGAGCGCGGCGATGGCGACACGGACCTGAAGGTCGCGCAGCTGGCCGGGATGCGGATCCCGAGCGCGGCGCCCGGGAGCGTGAGCAGATGCGCGGTAGCCGAGCCTGTCGACGATCTCGGTCAGTCGACCGATGTCCGCGCCGTCCGCTCCCGTCTCGACGACGGCGGTGCCGGTCGCGAAGGAGACGCGGGCGTGGCGGACCGACGGCTCGCGGCTGAGTGCCCTCTCGACGGCGCGCGCGCAGCTCCCGCACCAGAGGCCCTGCACGTCGAGCAGGAGCGGCTCGGCGGCGGCACTCACGGGAAGAGGCGCCGCAGCTCGGCTCCCCCGGCGATCGCCTCTCTTCGACCGGCGAGCTCCGCTCTCACTTCGGCGACCAGGGCCGGCGCGACCGGCTCTGCGCGATTACCCCACGACGAACGCACGTAGCTCAGCGCAGCGGCGATCTCCGCGTCGTCGAGCTGCACGCCGAAGGGCGGCATCACCCCCTCGTAGCGCTGGCCGAGCACCTCGATCGGCCCGGAGAGGCCGTGGATCACCAGCGCGGCGAGCCGTCGGGGGTCGCCCGCGACCCACTCGCTTCCAGCGAGAGGTGGGAACACGGGCGGCAGCCCGAGCCCCGTCGCCTGATGGCAGGCCGCACAGATCGAGGCGTAGACGGCCCCCCCGTCGGGCCCTTCCGGCTCGGCCGTCGCGAGGGCCAGCGAGGGGGCTGCGCCTGCCTCCTCCGCGGGTGTCGCGGCCGCCGTGATCGTGCGCGCGTCCCCCAGCAGCTGATCGCCGCCGAGGTCGGCGTACTCGTAGAAGTAGAACATTCCCCAGGCGCAGATCGCGCCCGTCACGAAGGCGATGAAGGCCGGCGCCCGCCAGCGCTGCTCCGTCGGCTCCTGCTCCTCGCGCTCGATCGCCAGGAGGTTGAGCGGCTCGTTGGCCTCCCTCTGCTGCGGTCCTCCGCCCGCGTCGTCGGGCGTGCTCATCTCGCATCCACCGCGCTCTTCTCGGACGCAAGGGCCGGGATCGGATACGAGCGGTCGAGGGCCTGGAGGTAGCGGACGAGCTGGATGGCCTCGGGGGTCGCGATCACGGTGCGGTCGGTCGGCCCCCAGGGCGGCGGCACCGTGACGCTGATCTGGCCCGGAGCCGGGCTCTCCACCTCCCGGAAGAGGAAGGGATAGGCCGGCATGATGCTCCAGGGCGTCACGGCGCGGGGCTGGTAGAGGTGGATGAGATGCCACGCCTCGCTCGGCTGGCGTACGCCGATGTTCGCGAGGTCGGGTCCGGTCCGCATCGTTCCGAGCACGTGCGGATAGTCGTATACGTAGTCGGCCGGAGTCGTCGGCCGGCCCCAGCCGCGTTCCGCGTCGGGCGCCTGTCCGGGATCTCGCGGCTGCTGGCTGTGACAGTAGACGCAGCCGAGCGACACGTAGAGCGCGCGTCCCGCGGCCTGCTCCTCCGTGTAGGGCTCGAGGCCCGGGGGCGCCTCGAGATCGCGAACCTGGATCCCGGGAGCGACGACGAGCACGAATCCCGCGAAGACCAGGATCGCCGCGGAGCCGAAGATCAGCCCCAGCGCACTGTTCACGACGGTACTCCTGCGAGCTTCTCCCGCGTCAGCGTGACCGACTCGCGCGGTACCCCGCCTCGGAGGAGCAGCGCCGCGAGGTGCACGGCGAAGACCACGTGTCCGAGGACCATCAAGCCGCCCCCCAGGCTGCGCCCGATGAGATAGGGCCTCGTCAGCACCACGGAGTCCATGAAGGGCCGGGAGGCATCGAGCATGGCCTGGCCCTGAAGCCAGCCGCCGAGGCTGAGGGCCACGAAGTAGGTGCCGAAGCCGAGTACGACCAGGCCGCCGTGCACGTCGAGCAGCCTCGGCATGGGCCATTCGCGCCCCGTGATGCGTGGCATCAGGAAGTAGATCGCGCCGAAGAACACGAAGGACGCGAAGCCATAGGCTCCGAGGTGGGCGTGCGCGACGGTGTAGTGGGTGAAGTGCGTTACGGTGTTGAGGGAGCGCAGAGCGGTCAGCGAGCCCTGGAGCGAGGCCGCGGTATACATCATGGCGCCGAGGACGACGAAGCGGAGCACCCGCGAGTAGCGCAGCGCGCGGAAGCGCCCGATCACCGTCATGTGGTGGTTCACGGCGACGGCGACCACCGGCACGACCATCGCCACGCTCGTCACGATGGACACCGTGACCACCCAAGTCGGGACGGGGCCGCCGATCAGGTGGTGAACGCCGACCTGGCTGTAGAAGAGCGCGAGCGACCAGAAGCCGAGGAGCGAGAGCTCGTAGGAATGGATGGGGCGCGCGACGATCTTCGGGATCAGGTAGTAGGCCGCCGCCAGACCGAGCGGCGTGAACCAGAGGCCGAGCACGTTGTGCGCGAACCACCAGTTCACGAGCGCGTGCTCCACGCCGAAGTGGACGTTCGGCAGGTTCGCGATCACGAAGAGGATCGGAAACCAGACCAGCGCCGCTGCGATGTACCAGACCGAGACGTACAGGTGTTCGACCCGTCGTTCGCGGAAGGTGAGCAGGGCCGGTACGCCGGCGAGGGCGCCACCGACGACGAAGAAGCCGTCGAGCTGCCAGGGGAACTCGAGCCACTCGATGCCGTCGGTCCAGCCGGCGAGCAGGGCGGCGGCGCTCGCCACCATGCCCACGTTCCAGAGGACGGCGCCCGCGACGGCATAGCGGCCGCCGCGCAGCGGGGTGCGCAGCAGGCGCGGAAGTAGCCAGAGCGCGACCCCCATGCCCGCCATCGAGAGCCAGCCGTAGGCCACGACGTTCAGGTGGAAGGGGCGCAGGCGCCCGAAGGTGAGCGCCGCGGAACCCGTGAGCCAATCCGGTTCGTGGAATTTGATGGAGACGACGAGCCCTGCGGCCGATCCTATCAGCAGCCAAACCACCGCCGAGACCACGAACCAGAGCGTCGGCTCGCGCGAGGATCGATCGGCGGCGACGCGCCCCTCGATCTCCGCAGCAGGTGCCGGCGCGGCAGGCTCGACCCCGAGCGCCTGCTGAAGGGCTTCGATGTCCTGGACCGCGGGCTCCTCGGTGCGGTTCTGCTCGCCGGGCGCGAAGATCACGCGCGAGCCCTCGCGGAGCCGCCGGAACTGGTCGGAGCGGATCGCCCAGACGAGGACGAGCAGACCGACCACGGCGATCCCGAAGCTCAGCGTCAGGAGCTGGACGAGGACGGGACTCATGGCTCAGGAGTCGAATACCCGGTGTGCGCTGGCTTCGAAGCTAGCGAAATTGGCTCCTCCGGCCTCCCGGAGATCGCCGCCGCCGCGTCGAGCGCCGAGCCGCCTCCCGCTCGTGTCCATGGCACGGGTGGACGCGGCCTGGTCCGAGAGGGACGCGGGGCTCCTCGAGATCGCGATCTGGAAGCAGTCGAGGCCGGCCCTCGCCCGCCTCCGCAGGACGGCAGCCGCCGGCCTGGACCTCGGGAGGGGCTGTGCCTACCGTCTGGGCGCAATGGGTCCGAGCGCAATGGAGCGGCCGATGCAGCGGCGGATCCCGAGCACCTCGAGGCGGCCGACCTCGTGGTAGCGCGCCGCCCGCGTCACCTGGTGCTGGTCCTCGGGGACCAGCTCGATCCCGAGGCCGCTGCCTTCGACGGCTTCGACGCGGAGCGCGACGCCGTCTGGATGGCGGAGGTCGAGGAAGAGGCGACCCACGTCCGCTGCCACAAGCTGAGAATCGCCGTCTTCTTCGCGGCCATGCGTCATTTCCGGGAAGAGCTGCGGAAGCGGGGCATCCCCGTGCACTACAGCGAGCTGCCTCGCCGGCGCTCGCAGGATCGCGGCGCCGGCCTCGCCGCGGTGCTCGCGAAGGACGTGCGGAAGCTCCGACCCGAGAAGCTGATCCTCACCAGACCGGGCGATTTCCGGGTGCTCGACTCGCTGGAAGAGGCCGCGGGCAGGCTGGACGTCACGCTCGAGATGCGGGAGGACCGGCACTTCTACTCCGCTCCCGGGGAGTTCTCGAGCTGGGCGGATGGGCGCAAGCAGCTCGTCCAGGAGACCTTCTACCGCACGCTGCGCCGCGAGCACGGCATCCTCGTGGGGGAGGACGGCGAGCCGGAGGGCGGACGCTGGAACTTCGACGAGGAGAACCGCGAGACCTTCGGCCGCGAGGGGCCCGGCCGGATCCCGGCGCCGCGACGCTTCCGGCCCGACGCGCTCACGGACGAGGTGCTCGCTCTCGTCGAGGCCCGTTTCGCGGACCACCCGGGGAGCCTCGAGCACTTCGATCTGCCCGTCACGCGTCGCGACGCGCGAACCTTCCTGCGCGACTTCGTCCGCAAGCGGCTGCCGGACTTCGGCGCCTACGAAGACGCCATGTGGACGGGTGAGCCCTTCCTCTTCCACTCGCGGCTCTCGGTCGCCCTGAACCTGAAGCTGCTCGACCCGCGAGCCTGCGTGGCCGCTGCGGTGGCGGCCTACGAAGCGGGGGAGGCGCCCCTCAACAGCGTGGAGGGCTTCGTCCGGCAGATCGTGGGCTGGCGCGAGTTCGTGCGCGGCATCTATTGGCACTTCATGCCGGACTACATCGAGAAGAACGCGCTCGACTGCGAGGACCGCGACCTGCCCCCCTTCTTCTGGGACGCCCAGACCGAGATGCGCTGCCTCCGGGAAGGCCTGCAGTCCGTACTCGACCACGGCTACGCCCATCACATCGTGCGCCTCATGGTGCTCGGTCTCTTCGCGCAGCTCCTCGGCGTGCACCCGCGCCGCTTCCACGACTGGCACATGG
>CAZYOL010000111.1:0-14089 GCA_964649065.1 uncultured Spirochaetales bacterium | reverse complement strand
GTCGATACCGGCATCCGCCAGCGCGTCGCGGGGGGCGGCGACGCCGTACTCGACGAAGTTCCGGCCCCACTTGCCCCAGGGATGCATGCCCACCCCGAGAATCGCGACATCGTCGGCCATGGCCGTCCTCCAGATCGAAGCTCAGTGGAACAGGTTCTACCACACCCGGGCCTCGATTTCCCGGCAGCTAGATGTGCCGCTCGCGCCCCCGCCAGTAGCGCTCCCGCAGCTGGCGCGTGAGCAGCTTGCCGGTCGGGTGCCTCGGCAGCTCGGCCTCGAAGTCGATCGAGCGCGGCACCTTGTAGGCCGCCAGCCGGGTCCGGGCGAAGGCCAGGATCTCCGCGGCCAGCGCCTCGCCGCCCCGCTGGCCCGGCGCCAGCTCGATGGCCGCCTTCACCGTCTCGCCCCACTCGTCGTCGGGAATGCCGAAGACGGCGACGTCGCCCACCGCCGGGTGCTCCTGCAGCACGTGCTCGATCTCGGCCGGGTAGATGTTCACGCCGCCGGAGATGATGGTGTTGGAGCGCCGGTCGACCAGGTAGACGAAGCCCTCGGCGTCGACCCGGCCCACGTCACCGAGGGTGAAGGTGCCCGGGGCCAGGTGCGCGCGGGCCGTCTTGGCCGGATCGCCGTGGTACTCGAAGGCCTCGCCTCCGCCCACCAGGCGGCTGTAGAGCGTGCCGGCCTCGCCCGGCGGCAGCCGCGCTCCCGACTCGTCCACCGCGAAGACCTCGTAGCCGGCGATGGCGCGGCCCACCGTGCCCGGATGCGCCAGCCACTCGCGCGAGCTGGCCAGGGTGCAGACACCGCCCTCCGTGCCGCCCCAGTACTCGACCAGGATCTCGCCCCACCAGTCGATCATGCGCCGCTTCACGCTCGGCGCGATCGGCGCCGCTCCGTGCAGGACCAGGGAGAGCGAGTCCGGGGAGAAGCGCTGCCGCTCGGCCTCCGGCAGCTGCAGCAGCCGCACGAACATGGTGGGCACCAGGTGACTGTGACGGATCTGGCGCTCCTGGATCAGCTCCAGACACTGTGCAGCGTCGAACCTGGGCTGGATCACGACCGGGGCCCCGTTCGCCTGGTCGTAGAGGGCGAAGAGCAGCGGCGCCGCGTGGTAGAGGGGGCCCGTCACCAGGTGCGGGCCGCTGCCGTCGAGGCCGTAGGCGGCGCCGCGGGCTCCCTGGCGCGCCAGGGCCTCGCCCAGGTTGCCCGGGCGCGCCCGCCGCACGCCCTTGGGGCGACCGCTGGTGCCGCTCGTGTAGATCATGCAGCCCCCCGCCGGCCCCGACAGCGGCTGGGGCGCGTCCGAGAGCGGCTCGAGCAGGGCGTCGAGCTCCCCGCCCAGCGTCACCAGCTCCGGGGCTCCGGCCTCGCGGGCCAGCTCCTCGTGCTCGGCGTCGCAGAAGAGCATGCGCGCGCCCGAGTCGGCGATCACGTAGGCCACCTCGTCGCGGGTCAGGTGGCGGTTGATGGGCGTCACCCAGATGCCGGCCAGGATCCCCCCCAGCACGGCCTCGAGCATCTCGATCCGGTTGTGCATGAGCAGCGCGACGCCGTCCTCGACGCCCAGCCCTCGCAGCTCGCGCAGCCAGCGCGCCAGCCGTGAGACCCGACTCGCCAGCTCGGACCAGCTGCGCCGGCGCCGGAGATCGTCGACGGCCAGGGCGTCCGGCCGGGCCTGGGCGTGGTCGAAGATCACGTCGGCGGCTCCGGGCGCCTCGCCAGGCAGGCGACCGAGACGCCGAAGGGGAGATCCACCCGGCGCAAGAGCTGGCTCTCGAGCCCATAGAGGTGGATCAGGGCCCGATTCAGGAAGCCCGGGATCGACCAGAAGTCGCCGGAGGGGCCGTAGCGTCCCAGCCCGAGCCGATAGGAGAGGATGCGCCAGGCCGCTGCGACCGGGAAGACGAAGAAGTTCGTGTAGGTCGTGCGCTCCGGGAGCAGGCCGGCACTGCGCACCACCCGGAGCAGCTGGCGGGCGGTGTAGCGCCGCCGGTGGTGGAGCGTCTCGTCGTGCCGGCTCCACAGCGCCTGGAAGGCGGGGACGGCGATCAGCACGCGCCCGCCGGGCCGGCAGAGCCGCTGGGCGCGGCGCAGGAATCCCACGTCGTCGTCCAGGTGCTCGATCACGTCCAGGGCCACCAGGGTGTCGAAGCTCTCCTCGGCGAAGGGCAGCTCGTCCAGGTTGCCGCGGGCCAGGCGCGTGAAGCCCTTGTCGCGGCAGACGCGCAGCCCGAACGGCGAGCGGTCGATGCCGACGCAGGGCCGCCTGCGGCTCCACTCGCGCAGCACGCCCCCGGTTCCGCAGCCCAGGTCCAGGAGCGGTCCGCCCGGGTCGGAGTCGAGCAGCGAGGCCAGGATCAGGCGCTTGCCGACGAACCACCAGTGGCCGTCCTCGAGGCGCTCCAGCTCGATGTAATGCTGCTCTTCCAGGGTGCCCGCGCCGCGTGCGGGGCCTCCCACGGCAGCCGGCTGCTCCTCCGCTGAGGGTCAGGCCGCCGGCGGCCGTCGCCCCGCCGGGGAAGGCCGCATCGCTATAGTAGGCGCCCATGACGCGCTCGGCGGCCCTGCTCCTGCTCTTCTTCGGCTCCGGAGCGGCTGCCCTCGCCTACGAAGTCGTCTGGATCCGCCTGCTCTCGCTCACGCTCTCCGTCACCGTCTATGCACTGACGACCGTCCTCTGCGCCTTCATGGCGGGCCTGGCGCTGGGGGCGGCGATCGCCGCGCGGATCGCAGACCGTCTGCCCCGTCCGGCGCTGGCCTTCGGCCTCGCAGAGCTGGGCATCGCGGCCAGCGGCCTCCTGACCCTCTGGCTCCTGCCCCGCCTGGGGCCGGCCTACGTCGCGCTCCACCAGAGCTTCGGCGAGTCGTCCGGAGTCTTCCTGCTGCTCCGCTTCCTGCTCGCCTTCGCGGTGCTGCTGGTCCCCACCACGCTGATGGGGATGACGCTGCCCTTCCTCAGCCGCGTGGTCGTCCAGGAGCGCGGCGCGGTGGCCCGCGGCGTGGGAGCGCTCTATGCCGCCAACACCCTGGGCGCGGTCTCCGGCTGCATTGCAGCCGGCTTCCTCCTGGTCCCCCAGTGGGGTCTCAGTGCCACCTCCCTCGTTGCGGCCTCGCTGAACGTCGCCATCGCCGCCGTGGCCTGCGTGTGGTCCTTCGAGACGCCGGCGGCCCCGGCCGCGCGCGAAGGCGACGCGGCTCCCTCGCGCATGCCCCTGTCGAGTCTGCTGGCGGCGGCGACCTTCGGCGTGTCCGGCTTCACGGCCATGGGCTACGAGGTCCTGTGGACGCGGGCGCTCGAGCACTTCACGCACAACTCCACCTACGCCTACAGTGCCATGCTCGCCACCTTTCTGGCGGGAATCGGCTTCGGCAGCGCCTGTGCCGCTCGCCCGGCCGACCGCAGCCCGAATCCCCTGGCCCTGCTGGGCGGCATCCAGCTGGTCATCGCAGCGACGGTGATCGGCGCCCTCTGTCTCTACCTGCGTTTCGACGGCCTGATCGGCTCCTGGGCGGGCGCCATGGGCGGGATCACCTCCTGGGCCCACGCGATGGGCCTGGTCTTCATCGAGGCGGGGCTGACCCTCTTTGCGACCACCTTCTTGTTCGGTGCGACCTTCCCCGTCGTCGCGCGGACCGTGGTGGATTCCCTGGACAGTCTCGGCCGCCGCATCGGCTTCGCCTACCTGTGCAACACGCTCGGCTCCATCCTGGGGGCAGCCGGAATCGGATTCTTCGTGCTGCCGGCCCTGGGCGTCGGGCGCTCCTTTCTGGCGCTGATCCTCCTGAACGCCTTCGTGGGAGGCGGCCTGCTGATCTTCGCTCTGGAGGGGAGGCGGCGCGCCGCCGGGCTCGTCGGGGCCCTCGCGACGGGGGCTCTGGCCGTTGCCTGGGTTCCCGGCGACCTGCTGCTGGGCCAGTATCTCGACCGCTACGGAAAGATCCTCTTCTACCGCGAGGAAGTGACCGACACGGTCATGGTGACGGAATCCCCGTCGGGGGAGCGCACCATCCGCTACGGCGACGGTCGCGGGACGGCCGGAACCTGGACGGTGGTCGAGGATCGCATGTACGCCCACATCCCGATGCTCCTGCACGGGGCTCCTCGGAGCGTCCTGCAGATCGGCTTCGGGGTCGGGAATACGCTGCGCTCCGTGGGTCGCTACCCGATCGATCGGGCGATCTGCGTCGAGCTGAGCCCGGGTGTCTCCGATGCGGCCCCTTTCTTCCGCTCCACGAATCACGACGTGCTGGACGACCCCCGCATCTCCCTGGTCGTGAACGACGGGCGCAACTTCCTGCTGGCCACGCAGGAGCGCTTCGATGTGATCCGCCTCGATCCGCCCGAGCTGCACACCGCCGGCGTCGTGAACCTGTACACCCGGGAGTTCTACGAGCTCGCCCGTGACCACCTGGGACCTCAGGGGATCTTCAGCATCTGGGTGAATACCGTGATGACGCCGACGGAGGATCTGCGCCTGCTGCTGCGTACCGTGGCCGACGTCTTCCCCCACACCTCCGTCTGGCACGGGCCGGCAGGCTATTCCTGGGTGATCAATGGCAGCGCAGAGCCCCACGACCCCGATCTGGTCCGTCTCGGAGAGGCCTTCCGGCGGGGCGAAGTGGCGACGGATCTGGCCTCCATCGGAATCGAGGATGCCTTCGACTTCCTGGAGCACTTCGTCTTCACGGGCCAGGCGCTGGCCCGCTTTGCAGGCGATGGACCGCTGGTCGTAGACGATCACACGCGCCTCGATTTCACCGTGCCGCGCTCTGCCGACTCCTTCTTCGGCTTGGGCAACGTCAATACCGACTACTCGCTGGTGGGTCTCACGGATCCGGACGGCTCCGGTGACCACCAGGTCGCCGCTCGCCTCTTCCTGCGCAAGGTGGCCGAGATGCAGGCGCTCAAACGGCCCGTGCTCCCGCACCTGAAGGGGATCCAAGAGGCGGGTTTCGAGGCCGCGGAAGTCGCCGAGCGGCTCGGAGGTCGCAGCTCCGGCCTTCAGCGCAGCAGTCCCAGCTCCTGAAGTCCGTCCAGGAGGGCCTGGGCAGCGACGGCGTGCCCGGCCGCCGAGGGGTGCCAGAGGTCCAGGAAGAGCGCCGTCTCGGCGCTGGCCGAGGCACGGCGGAAGGCCGGCAGCAGGTCGACGAGCTTCCAGCCCCGGCGGGACGCGAGGGCGCGAAAGCGTCTCTGCAGGAGGTCTGTTTCCTCTCCCTCCAGCTGCGGGTGATAGGGGAAGACGACGATGGCGAACTGCGCTCCGATCCCTTCCGCGAGACGTTCCAGCTCCGCGTAGCGCGCCTCGAGCCATTCCCATTCGACCCGATAGCGGGTGCCCACGCGCGGCGCGAAAGCCGCCTCCAGCTGCGGGGCGTCGAGACCCCGTCCGCGCTTCCAGAGCTCTTGCAGGCGCGCGCAGAGGCGGAGCCCGGCGCAGGGCCGGCCGGGGTCTGCCGGGCGCAGGCCGGGGTCGGGAAAGGCGCCATCGGGCACCCGGCCCAGCGCCAGCTGCGTCGATGCGTCGAAGTGGAGGGTGGGAGCGTTCAGGTCATTGATGCAGAACTGGATCAGCACGAGGTCGGGCTGATAGCGCGCTCCTCGGTCCGCGAAGAGCGCAACTTCGTTGTAGGGGTTGTAGCCGCCGACGCCGAAGTTCAGCACCTCGGTGGGGGGCTCGCGCGTCGCGAGAGATCGCTCCAGCTGCTCCGTGTAGACCTCCTCGAGCTCGACGCCGAAGCCGAAGGTGACGGAATCGCCGAGGACCAGGATGCGCTGGCCACCCGGCGGCTTCGACTCGGGGTAGCTTCGATCCCGGAAGCCCTGATCGTTGATGGCGTAGGTGATCTCCCGGGGTCCGGGCACCCGCCGCGTGGCTCCCGCCCGCAGGCCGTAGAGCCAGGGCTGCTCCGGCCGCGCCTCGTGGAGGCCGTGCAAGGGCCTCGACTCCGCACGCCCTTCGACCAGCCGCAGGGTGAGCTCCGTGATCCCCAGCGAGAAGAGCAGGGAGCCCAGGAGCAGCAGGGCGCGCGACACGGCGGGCAGTCTACAGCCAGGGTTCGATGGCGCGCTCCAGGGTCTGGCGAATCGTCTCGTCGGCTCGCCGCTCGAAGGTCTCCGCGAAGGGGCCCGCCGGTCGACCCAGGCCCATGCCGATCGCGACGAAGGGCAACGTGACGAGGAGCAGGCTGGCGCCGACCGCCAGCGTCACGAGCCCGCGACTCCGGTCCTCGTCCGCGCCGGTCAGGAAGGCGCAGGCGGCCCAGGAGGCGAGGCAGACCGCGCCGAGGCTGAAGAGATCCCAGTCGTAGGGACCCCACATCGGGCGCAACAGCAGGGCGTAGAGCAGCGTGCCGAGGCTGGCGGAGGCCAGGAAGGCCGCCAGCGGACGCTCCACCAGGCTGCGGGGTCGGCGCAGCAGCTGCCCCAGCCACAGCAGCAGGCCGGCGGGGGCGAGCACGAAGGCCGCGTTCAGCAGGTACTTGCCGTGCCGGGTGGAGAGCATCGGGAAGTCCGTGCCCGGCCCCGGCGGCTGCCAGGGCCACCGGAGCCATCGACTCTCGTCGGCACTCGCGCCGGAGATCTCCCGAAGCGCGCTCCAGGCCCGCAGCAGGTCTTCCTCGCGCCCGGCCAGCAGCAGGGCGAGCAGGAAGAGCGCGCCGGGCAGCGCTGCCAGCAGCAGGCCCGCCGCGCTGCGCCGGAGCCAGCGCTCCCTGGCGCCCGCCAGCGCATAGAGGACCAGCAGGCTCGGCAGCAGGAAGGCGAAGGAGAAGTGGAGCAGCAGGCCGCAGCCCAGGGCCAGGGCGGGCCGCCACCACGAGCCCCGACCGCTCAGGAAGGCCGCGGCCGCCCAGAGGTAGGCGCCCGCGGCGGCGACGACGAAGGCATACACCTCGACGTGTCCAAAGAAGGTGCGGGCAACGCCCCCGCACAGCACCAGCGCGGCCATCGCATGGGGGCGGCTCTGCGGAAGCTGTGCCCCCAGGCCGGCGAAGCAGCCCACGGCGGTCGTGCCGGCCAGGCAGACGAAGAGCTGGGTCACCGCCAGGGCCTCCAGCCCCAGCAGCTGCGCGCTGACGTGAGCAAGGCGGAACAGGAAGGTGGCGCCCGGGTCCGGTACCAGGAACCAGGCGCCGCGCGCAGCCATCAGCATCAGCACGTTCGAATCGCCGTAGAGCTGACGCTCCCGGAGCCACCAGAACAGGCAGAAGAGGCCCGGCAGCCACAGCCAGTCCAGGCCGGCCAGCCGCAGACGGGCCCCGGCGCGCTCCGCCCAGCCTGCGAGCCACTCGCGCGTCGACGGCCACAGGAGCAGGCCGAGCCCGGCGGCGAGGCCCGCCACGACGGGCCTTGGGAGGTACTGCCACAGGTTGAATCCCCAGGCGGCGGGGAAGCAGGGCGGCCAGCCCAGCGACAGGCTCGCCGCCCCGAGGCAGAGCAGCGAGGCGGCAGCCAGCGAGGTTCGCCCGCTTCGGCGCCCAGGCGGCCCCCCGGAGGCGAGCTCTAGCGGCAGCGGGCGACGGCCCCGACACAGATCGGGAGCTCGTTGCTGAGGGGGCCGGCCGGGCTCTGCACCTGCAGCAGGTGCAGGCCCTCCGAGCCCGGGAGAGCAGACCAGTGGATGCGGACCCGCTGGCTCTCGCAGAAGCCGTCGACGTAGTCGCCGTCGAGACACTCGAGGCTCGCCTGCGCCGGGGCGCCGTCGAGCAGCAGCTGGGATCCCCGGCGGATGTCGATCCCACGCAGCTCGATGGGGTCGTCCACCGGCAGGAGGGGCAGGTCCGGGTTCCCGGTCTCCCCCGGTCCCTCGGAGAGCAGGGCCAGCAGGGGCTGTCGGTGCACGCCCCGGCCGAAGCTGGAGGGCAGGTGGGCCGTCAGGCTGAGCAGCAGCTCTCCCTCGCGCGCTGCCTCCAGCAGCTCGTCGCGGCTCCGCTCCAGGATGCCCGCCAGATAGCGGCCGCCCCCGAGGTAGGCCACGGCGGTCCACTGCGCGCGCCGGCGCCCGAGGCGGCTCTGCTCCCCGCGCAGGTTCACGACGCCGCGCTCGTGGGCGGCCTCCAGTGCGGCCAGCAGGGCCAGGGTCTCCGCTTCGCGCGCGGGACCCAGGCTTCGCTCGTCGAGCGTCACCTGCCTTCCCGTGGCCCCGGAGGTGCCCGTGCTGGCTTCCTCGAGCATCTGGAAGATGTCCCGGGGCCCTACGTTGAGCACCGGGCGGAAGATCAGGAAGCCGGCCGCGAAGGTGACGCGCTCGTCGAATCCCTGCGCGGGGTCCCACGGGAACTCGGACGGCGGGAAGGGATCCGGATCGTTCGTGTACCGGAGCATCTCCTCGGCGGATGGGGTGCCGATCGAGAAGTGCACCCAGCGATCCGTCAGCCCGCGCAGGCTCGGGGCATCGAAGGCGCCCCGCCCGTTCGTGCCCCCCATCAAGGGCAGCTCGTGACAGCCCCCCGGGTCGGCGCAGGTTCCCGGCCCGATGCCGCCCTGATCCACGAAGAAGTCCGAGAAGCCGTCGCGGGCCGACGGGGACAGCCGGTCGTCGACAGCCCGCGAGCGCGCCGGGGGATGCCAGACGCTGGCCAGGAACCGCGCCATGTGGCCCCGGCTGGCTTCGTCGAGCTCGCGGCCACCGCGGGGGCAGGGGCCCGCCGGGTCGCACATCACGCCGCCCAGGCTCTCCCGGACCAGGTCCAGAAAGCAGTCGAAGTCGCGATCGGCGTCCCCGAGCTGGCAGTCGATGCCCCCGTCCGCGTCGCGGCCCACGCTGCCGTTGGGGCCGCCGAAGGGGTCGCCGAGGCTGCCGTCCCAGTGGAGCGGCACGCTGTGGCGCAGCCCCCGAATCGCCTGGCTGACGCGCGGCTCCAGGTCGCCGCAGGCCGGATCGAGCTCCTCGGTGCAGGCGCCACCGATGCGCCAGAGCAGTTTGTCGCCCTCGCCGTCGGGGTGGCAGCTGGCGCAGGCGAAGGTCCCCGAGGAGGAGGCCCCCGCATCGTTGAAGGCGATGCGGCCGAGGCGGATCTCCTCCGGGGTCGGGTCCTGCCCGACCGGGATCGTGGCGCGCCGCCGCAGCGCCTCGGGGTTGCGCACGTCGACCACGGTGACCGTGTTGTCCAGCGTATCGAGCACGTAGGCGGTGTGCGGTGCCCCGCTGCGGCGTCGCGAGCGCAGCGCCAGGCCGCGCGGGATCGCGCCCACGTCGATGACGTCCAGCAGCGCGCCGGTCTCTGCGTCCAGGCTGAAGAGGCGGCTCGAGGCCGCCGCGATGCCCAGGAGTGTCGATCCGTCCGTGGAGAGGGCCACGGCGTAGGGTGTGGCGAGCTGCCAGCCCTCGGCGGGCCGGGCCGGGGGCGAGGGCTCCAGCTCGATCAGGTCTCTGGCGGGATCGAAGCGGCAGCGCTCGCCGCTGCAGTCGAGCCGCGCGATCCGGTTCAGGTAGGCGCGGTTGTCGAGCGCCGCCAGCGGCTGGCCGGCCAGCCCGTTCACCGCATTGCGCGCTTCGGTATGGGGAACCCAGACCCGCCCCGCTCCGTCGACGCTCAGACCGTAGAGCAGCGTTCCCACGCCCGAGATCACGTCCACCGGACTCTCGTCGCGGGTGTCGAAGACGAAGACGTCGCGGTCGGGAACATCCGGGTCGACCACGACGTGGCGCACGAGGTCCGGATCGTTCGGCGAGCTCGCTCCCGCCAGCTCGAAGAAGGCGGCGCTGCACTGCTCGCTTCCGTCCGCCTCCGGGCAGACCGAGAGCTCGGTCTGGTTGCCGCTCTCGAAGGCGGCCACGTAGAGCCGTCCGTCGCGCACCTGGATCGCGCGCGGCTCCTGGGCGGTGATCCGGATCCGCTCGGGACGCACCCGCCAGTCGCCCTCCTCCAGATCGACCACCGCGATCTCGTTGCGCGAGGAGAGCGCCACGTAGGCCTTGTTGGCGTCGGCGAAGGCGATCCCGACCGGCTCGTCGAAGCGGGTGGCCCAGCGCTCGTCGAAATCCTGCACGGTTGCGGTGACCCGCAGGTAGCTCGGGCTGCGCCGGTCGGTGTCGATCACGGCCACGGCATCCGAGAGGTGGCAGGCGACCCACAGCTCCCGATCTCCCGGCCGCAGGGCCAGGCTGACCGGCTCGAGGCACACGGGAATCTCGGCCTCCAGCCGCCGCGAGACGGTCCGGATCACGCTGATGCTGTTGCTGGTGGTGTTCGCCACGTAGAGCCGGTCGCCGCGCTCGCTGAGGACGATCGGTCGAAACTGCGGGCTGGCGAAGAGCGCATGGCCCGGGGGCTCGGGGAGCGGACAGCGGCTCAGCAGCGCGGCGGGGACCACGAGCGCGATCAGCGGCAGCACGAGGGCTCGGAGCGGCATGGCGGGTCCTCTCGCCCGAGCGAGTCTACCGGGCTGGCCCGACGGGCGCCCAGCGATCCGCAGGCCGCGTTTACGGAAACGATACGTCTCGTTATCATTCGTCTCCCAGCGGGTCGGGGTACGCTCGCGGCGTCGGCCCCCGAGGGCCTGGGCCCCTCGGGGATCGCCAGGCTCCGCGCCGGAGGCTCATTGGACAAGCGCACGACCCTCGCGGAGGCGGTCTCCGAGCTGCGCGACGGGGCCACCGTCGGGATCGGGGGCTGGGGCTCCCGCCGCAAGCCGATGGCGATCGTGCGCGAGCTGCTGCGCTCGCCGGTCGAGCACCTGACCGTCGTCTCCTACGGCGGGCCCGACATCGGTCTGCTCTGCGCGGCCGGCAAGATCCGCAAGCTGACCTACGGCTTCGTCTCGCTGGATTCGATTCCGCTGGAGCCCCACTTCCGGCAGGCGCGCCAGGCGGGCGCCCTGGAGGCGGCCGAGCTCGACGAGGGCATGCTCCAGTGGGGGCTCTACGCGGCCGCGCTGCGGCTGCCCTTCCTGCCGACGCGGGCCGGTCTCGGCACCGACGTCCTGCGCATCCACCCGGGCCTGCGCACCGTGCGCTCGCCCTACGACGACGGCGAGAAGCTGGTGGCGATGCCCGCCCTGAAGCTCGACTTCGCCTTCGTCCACGCCAACCGGGCCGACGCCCGGGGCAACGCCCAGTTCCTCGGGCCCGATCCCTACTTCGACGATCTCTACTGCCTGGCCGCCGCGCGGCGCTTCGTCAGCTGTGAGCAGATCGTGGAGACCTCGGACCTGATGAAAGCGGGCTCCCTGCACACGCTCCACCTCAACCGCAGCATGGTCGACGGCGTGATCGAGACGCCGGGCGGCGCTCACTTCACCGAGTGCCCGCCCGACTACGGGCGCGACGAGGCCTTCCAGCGGGCCTACGCCAGTGCGGCGCGCGACCCTGAGGCCTGGCGGCGCTTTGCCGAGCGCTTCCTGTCCCTGCAGAGCGAGGCGGCCTACCAGGAGGCCGTGACGGCCTGGCGCCGGGAGTCGGCATGAAGGCGGCGACTCGGGCAGAGGTCTGCGCGGCCGCGGTCTCCGACGCCTTCCGGGGCGACGGCGAGATCCTGGCCAGCTGCTTCGGCACGGTTCCGGCCCTCGGGGCCCGCCTGGCGCGCCTGACCCACGAGCCGGACCTGCTCATGACCGACGGCATCGCCTCGCTGCGCGCCGACGTCGCGCCCATCTCCGGCCCGCGGGATGCCGAGCCGATCGTCGAGGGCTGGCTGCCCTTCCGCCGCGTCTTCGACCTGCTCTGGAACGGCCGCCGGCACGTGGTGATGATCGCCAGCCAGATCGATCGCTACGGCAACCACAACTTCGCCTGCATCGGCGATCACGCGCGGCCCAAGGCCCAGCTCCTCGGCATGCGCGGCGCGCCCGGCAACACCATCCACCACACCACGAGCTACTGGGTTCCCGATCACAGTCCCAGGACCTTCGTCGAGAAGGTCGACGTGGTCTCGGGCCTCGGCTACGACCGCGCCCGCGAGCTGGGAGAGCAGGCCCGCTTCCACCAGATCCGCCAGGTGATCTCGAACCTCGGCGTCTTCGACTTCGCCACCGAGGATCGGCGCATGCGGCTGGCCTCGCTGCACCCGGGCGTCTCGGTCGACGAGGTGGTGGAGCAGACCTCCTTCGAGCTGGCGATCGAGGGCTCGGTGCCCGAGACGCGCCTCCCCAGCCAGGAGGAGCTGCGCATCCTTCGCGAGGTGCTCGACCCGGAGGCCCTGCGCGATCGCGAGGTGCCGGGCTGAGCCCCCCATGTCCTCCGTGCTCCACACCCCGCTCTGCGACCTGCTCGACGTCCCCACCCCGATCGTGCAGACGGGCATGGGCTGGGTCGCCACGCCCGGGCTGGTGGCGGCGGCCTGTGAGGCCGGCGCCTTCGGATTCCTGGCGGCGGCCACCCTGCGTCCGGAGGACGTGGAGGCGGAGATCGAGCGGGTCAAAGCCCTGACGGAGCGCCCCTTCGGCGTGAACTTCCTGATGGACGCGCCCGGAGCGGAGCTCGTCACCGACGCGATCATCCGCCAGGGCGTCAAGGCGGCCGGCTACAACCGCGCCCCGAACCCCGAGCTGATCGGCCGGCTCAAGGCGGCCGGCGTGGTCTGCATGCCCACCTGCGGCAGCCCGCGCCACGCGGCCAAGGCGGAGAAGCTGGGCGCCGACGCCATCATCGTGCAGGGCGGAGAGGGCGGGGGCCACACTGGCAACGTGCCCACCTCGCTGCTGGTCTCGGAGTGCGTCGACGCCGTGGGCGTCCCCATCGTGGCCGCCGGGGGCTTCCGCGACGGCCGCGGGCTGGTCGCGGCCCTGGCCTACGGCGCCGCCGGCATCGCCATGGGGACGCGCTTCCTGCTCACCGCCGAGAGCCCGGTGCCCCGGGTGACCCTCGACCGCTACCTGGCCGCCGGCGTCGACGACGTGCTGGTGACCCGGCAGATCGACGGCCTGCCCCAGCGCGTGGTTCGCAACGAGCTGGTCGATCGCCTCGAGCGCAGCGGGCCGCTCACCCTGCTGTGGCGCGCCTTCTCCAGCGCCCTGGCCTACCGCAGGGTCTCGGGCGCCAGCCTTTCCGAGCTGCTGCGATCCGCCTTGGCCATGCGCCGCCACCAGAAGCTCAGCCGGGCGCAGATGCTGATGGCCGCCAACGCGCCGATCCTCGCCAAGACGGCGATGACCGACGGCGACCCCGTGCGCGGCTACCTGCCGACGGGCACGGTCACCGGCGTCCTGGAGGACCGGCCGAGCTGCCAGGAGCTGGTGCGGCGCATCGTCGAGGAGGCCGAGCGCACCCTCAAGAGGCTGGGGGCCTAGATGCCGATCCACAGCCGGGTCTCCGACGGGGTGGGCATGCTGGTGATCGACGAGCCCCCCGTGAACGCGCTGGGCAGCGCCGGCTGGCGGGCCTTCGCCGACGGGGTGGGCGAGCTGGGCCGCCGCGAAGACGTTCACTGCCTGCTGATCGGTGCCGAGGGGCGCGGCTTCCAGGCCGGCGTCGACGTCAAGGAGCTGGCCGCCGAGCCGAGCAAGATCGTGGAGGTGAACCGGGGCTGCTACGACAGCTTCGCCGCTGTCTACGACTGCCCCGTTCCGGTGATCGCGGCGGTCCACGGCTACTGCCTGGGCGGCGGCATCGGCATCGCCGGGGCCGCCGACCTCGTGATCGCCTCCGAGGACGCCAGCTTCGGCCTGCCCGAGATCGATCGCGGAGCCCTGGGCGCGGCCACCCACCTGATGCGCCTCTTCGGCATGCAGAAGACGCGCCGCATGCTCTACACCGGCGAGTCGATCGACGCCCAGGAGGCGCTGCGCCTGGGCGGGGTGGAGTCGGTGGTGCCGCGCCAGGAGCTGCGCAAGGAGGCCCTCGCCCTGGCGCGGAAGATCGCCTCCAAGAGCCCGCGCGCCCTGCGCCTGGCCAAGTGGTCGCTGAACGGCATCGAGCTGCTCGACATCAAGAAGAGCTACCGCTTCGAGCAGGGCTTCACGCTGGAGCTCTACACCTCTCCGGACTCCGAGGAGGCCCGCCAGGCCTTCGTGGAGAAGCGGGAGGCGGTCTTCGAAGGCGAGGACCGATGAAGCTCGACTACACCGAGGCGCAGCAGGCCTTCCGGCGCGAGGCGCGCGCCTGGCTGGAGGCGCAGGTGCCGAAGGAGCCCCTGCGCTCCTTCGACA
>CAZYOL010000110.1:0-14127 GCA_964649065.1 uncultured Spirochaetales bacterium | reverse complement strand
CCTGCGGGCGCGCACCCTCTTCGCCACCCACTACCACGAGCTGGCCGACCTCGAGCGGACCCTCGAGCGGGCCGCGAATGCGCACTTCGAGGCCCGCGAGTGGGGCGAGGAGGTGATCTTCCTGCGCCGCCTGGTGCCCGGGGCGGCCAGTCGGTCCTACGGGATCCAGGTCGCCCGGCTGGCCGGGCTGCCGGATGCGGTGATCGGGCGCGCGCGGCAAATTCTCGGCAATCTAGAGGGTGGAGAGCTGGACGAGCGGGGTCGGCCCCGGCTCGCCGAGGGCGCGCCCCGGGCGCCCCGGCGCAATCGGGACGACCAGCTCGGGCTCTTCACCGCCGGCCGCCCTCTGCCCCCCGCGGAGACCCAGGTGCTGGAGACGTTGCGCTCCCTCGATCCGGAGCGGATCACGCCGCTGGAGGCCCTCGAGGCCCTGACCCGGCTGAAGGGCGATCTGAGCGGGGACGAGTCGTGAGGGGCCGGTCGGGCGTCGTCGCGCTGGCCCTGCTGGTCCCGGTGCTGCTCGGGGTCGAGCGGCCCGAGGGCCTGGGCGACGTGCTGGACGTGCGGCACTGGTCCTATCCGGACTACACGCGCGTCGTCGTGGAGCTGGATCGGTCCGTGAAGACCGAGGTCCGCACGCTGCCCGCGGATCCGGAGGCCGGGCGCCCGGAGCGCCTCTACCTCGACGTCGAGGGCGTCTGGGTGGGCCGCCGCTTCGAGCAGGGGGTGCCCGTGGCGGATGGCCTGCTGCAGCAGGTGCGGCTGGGTCAGAACACCCTGACCCGGACCCGGGTGGTGATAGACGTCGACAACTACTCCCGCCACAGGCTGCTGCTGCTCCACCAGCCAGACCGGCTGGTGATCGACGTCTTCGGGACCCAGGACCGGGCCCGGGCGATCGCGGGCCGGGAGTCCGCCCGCGATGCAGCCCGGCTCCCGGTCGGCTGGCGTCCGGTGCAGACCGTCGTGGTGGACGCCGGCCACGGAGGCCGGGACCCGGGCGCCATCGGCGTGGGCGGCCTGCGGGAGAAGGACGTCACCCTGCGGCTCGCCCGGGCGCTGGGGGCCAGGCTCCAGGAGCGCGGCTTCCGGGTCGTCTACACGCGAACCGACGACCGCAGCGTCGACCTGGTCGAGCGCACGGCCATCGCCGAGGGCGCCGGTGGCGATCTCTTCGTCTCGCTGCATGCCAATGCGGCACCGCGCCGCTCGGTGCAGGGCCTGGAGACCTACTTCCTGGACGAGGGCTACGAGCGTCACGCCATGACCCTGGCCGCGCGCGAGAACGGCATCTCGCGGCGCGAGGTGAACGTGCTCCAGGCCACGCTGGCCAAGCTGCACGTCGAAGAGCTCTCACCCCAGTCCCAGCGGCTGGCCACGCGGGTGCACGAGCAGATCCTGGCCGGCATGCCGCGGCGCCAGCGGCCGGCCGATCTGGGGGTCAAGAAGGGGCCCTTCTACGTGCTCTTCCTCTCGGACATGCCCTCGATCCTGGTCGAGGCGGGCTTCCTGACCCACCGGGAGGAGGCCAGGCGGCTGCGAGAGAACGCCTACCTGGACGCGCTGGCCGAGCAGATCGCCCAGGGGGTCGAGCGCTATCGGGAGGATCACCAGCGGGTGGCGCTGGGCGGAATCCCGTGAGGGCGCCCGGCCTCGACTCCTTCGTTCCCGAGCCCGGCTCGGATCACGGCCGCTCCGAGCGGGAGGTGGCCGAGGGAGTCCGGGCCTACGTCCACGAGCTGCGCGACCACCTGATCCGGCTGCACCGCTCGGGCGCCTCGGGCCAGCAGGTGAACGAGGCCCACTCGGATCACATGGACCGCATGGTCCGGCGCCTCTTCGAGTGCGCGGAGGAGCGCTCCTTCGCCGGAGGGGAGGAGGCGGGGACGGATTTCTGCGTGCTGGCCGTGGGCGGCTACGCCCGGCGCGAGATGTCCATCCACTCGGACCTCGACATTCTCTTCGTCTACCGCGACGCGCTGACCCCCCACGTGGCCTCGGTGGCCGAACGGCTGCAGTACTGGCTGTGGGACGCCAAGCTCACGGTGGGCGGCGCCACCCGGACCATCCGCGAGTCCGTGGCCCTGGCGCGCGAGGATCCCACGGTGCGGACCTCGTTGCTGGCACCCCGCTTCCTGGTCGGGAGCGGAGTCCTCTTCCACGAGTTCTGCGACAGCGTGCGCCGCAAGGCCCTGCCCCCGCCGCGTCGCTTCGTCGAGGAGCAGATCGCCAGCCTGCGCCAGCGGCACGAGCAGTACGGCGACACGCTCTACCTGCTCCAGCCCAACGTGAAGGAGAGCGCGGGAGGCTTGCGCGACTACCACGCGGCCTTCTGGACCATGGTGGCCTCCCTGCCCGCGGCCCGCGGGCGCGCCGACTTCCTGCACCTGGGCCTGCTGACGGAGGAGGAGCTCGAGAAGTACGACGCGGCCCTGGACTTCCTGTGGCGGGCCCGCAACGAGCTGCACAGCGAGACCGGCCGCAAGACGGACCAGCTCTCCTTCGAGCTGCAGGAGCACATGGCCGAGTTCCTGGGGCATGCGGCGGGGCCCAGCGAGCTGCCGGTGGAGCGCTTCATGCGGGAGTACTACCGCCACGCGCTGGCGATCCGGAACGCCTCCTCGCTGGTGATGGAGCAGTGCCATGCCCGGGTCCGGCGCCCGGAGCGCCGGCGGGTCCAGGAGCTGGCCGGCGGCTTCCGCATCGCCAACGGGCAGCTCGAGATCCCCCACGCCCGCCAGCTCCGCGAGCAGCCCACGCGGCTGCTGGAGGCCTTCGCGGTGGCCCAGGAGCAGGACGTGCCACTGACGCGCAAGGCCCTGCGCCTGGTGCGCGAGAACCTCTTCCTGGTGGACGAGGGCTTCCAGCGCAGCCGGGCGGCGCGCGACCTCTTCCTGCGCATCCTCGAGGCCCGGAAGCGGGTCACCAGCTCGCTAATTGCGATGAACGAGGTGGGCCTGCTGGCCCGCTACCTGCCCGAGTGGGAGCACATCGTCTGCCGCTGGCAGCACGTGATCTACCACACCTACACCGTCGACGTTCACTCGATCTTCCTGGTCGAGGAGCTGCGGCGACTGCTGCTCGGGGAGCACGAGAAGGAGCTCCCCGAGCTGAGCGAGCTGATGCGGAGCGTCGAGGACCGCCCCGTGCTCTTCCTGGGCTGCCTGCTCCACGACATCGGCAAGGGCTTCGGCGGCGATCACTCGCGGAAGGGAGCGGAGCGCAGCCGCAGCTGCCTCGAGCGCATAGGCCTCGAGCCCGAGCGCATCGAGCGGGTCGTCTTCCTGGTGGACCTTCACCTGCTGATGAGCCAGATCGCCCAGAGCCGCGACCTCTCCGATCCGAAGATCATCCGGGAGTTCGCCCAGCGGGTCGGGGATCGCACCAATCTCCACTACCTCTACCTGCTCACCTTCGCCGACGTGAGGGCCTCCTCGCCCGGCGGCTGGACCGAGTGGCGCGGGCAGCTGCTGCGCGAGCTCTTCGAGCGCAGCTCCGAGATGCTGGAGACCGGCTCGAAGGACGAGGAGCAGGCGGTGGAGCGGATCGAGCGGCGCGTCGAGAAGCGTCGCGAGGCCGCCGCCAGCGAGCTTCGCAGCCTCGGGCTGCCGGATACGAAGATCCGCGCCTACTTCGACATGATGCCGCGCCGCTACTTCGTCTCCCACACGCCGCCCCAGATCGCCCGGCACGCCGCGGTGGTCTTTCACTTCGGCGACGAGGAGCGCCTGCTGGCGACGGCCTGGCGGCGCATGCGTGCCGGCTTCTCCGAGTTCATCGTCTGCACCCGGGACGTCCACGGCCTCTACGCCGACGTGGCGGGTACGCTCACCGCCCACGGCATCAACATCCTCGGCGCAAACGTCTACACGGCGCGCTCGGGGATCGCCCTCGAGATCTACCGGGTGACGACGCCCTCCGAGCGAGTGGAGGAGGAGGCCCTCACCTGGGCCGACGTCGAGGCCTCCCTGGTGAAGGTGCTGCGCCGGGAGCTCGACACCGAGGAGCTGCTCCGGCGCCGAGGCCGCCGGCTGGGGGAGGTCTCGGTGAAGAGCCAGCTCCCCTCGCAGGTCGAGATCTCCAACTCGGTTTCGGACTTCTACACCGTCGTCGACGTCGTCACCGACGACCGGCTGGGGCTGCTCTACTCCCTGACCCGGGTGATCGCCGACCAGGGCTACGAGATCTACATCTCCAAGGCAGGCCGCGTGCTCGATCAGGTCTCGGACACCTTCTATCTGAAGGACCCCGAGCGCAAGAAGATCCAGGACCCGGAGGCTCTCGAGCGCCTGCGCGAGGCGCTGCTCGCGACCGTCGAGCGACGAGGGGCGGCGGGTGGCGACTAGGCGGAGCGGCGCGTCGCCGCCGGAGTCGGCGGGCGACCGGCCCGGCTCGGCCCCGGAGCTGCAGGCCGCCGTCGAGGCCTTCCTGGTGCACGCCTCCGTCGAGCGGGGTCTCTCGCCGCGCACCGTCGAGGCCTATGCCCGCGACCTCGAGCGCTTCGGGAGCTTCCTGGCGGGCTGCGGGGTGTCGCAGCCGGGCGCGATTCGGCGCCAGCACGTCTCGGCCTTCGCCCAGGCCCTGGAAGGGCGGGGGCTGGCACCGCGCAGCCGCGCGCGCACCCTGGTGGCGGTCCGGCGCTGGCTGCGGCACCTGGGCGCGGTGGGTGCACTGCGCGAGGATCCGGCCGAAGGCGTCGAGACGCCGCGCATCGGTCGCCCGCTGCCCCGGGTGCTGCGGCCGGAGGAGAGCGCGGCGCTGATCGAGGCGGCGGACCCCGGCACGCCGCTCGGGATGCGCGACCGCGCCATGCTGGAGGTGCTCTACGGGGCGGGCCTGCGGGTGAGCGAGCTGGTCTCGCTGCCGCTCTCCGGTCTCGACCTGCGCACCGGCCTGCTGCGCGTCCGCGGGAAGGGCGGGC
Source organism: uncultured Spirochaetales bacterium (assembly GCA_964649065.1). Classification (GTDB taxonomy): domain Bacteria; phylum Myxococcota_A; class UBA9160; order UBA9160; family SMWR01; genus CAZYOL01. Next base: position 9,206 of record CAZYOL010000110.1, on the reverse strand, counting down.
GCGAGCGGCTCGTGCCCCTGGGCGAGCCGGCCCAGGAGGCCCTGGCCCGCTATCTGGCCGAGGCCAGGCCCCAGCTGAGCGCGCGCTCCGACCGCGTGTCCGAGGCGGTCTTCCTGTCGCGCCGGGGCCGGGCCATGAGCCGCCAGAACTTCTTCGAGCGCCTGCGTCGGCTGGCCCTGGCGGCGGGGATCCCGCGGGATCGCGTGTCTCCGCACGTGCTGCGCCACGCCTTCGCAACGGACCTGCTGGGAGGCGGCGCGGATCTTCGGGTGGTGCAGACCCTGCTGGGCCACGCCGATCTCTCGACGACCCAGATCTACACGCATGTGGATCGCTCCCGCCTGCGTCGCACCGTGGAGCGCCGCCATCCCCGCGGACGGCGTGCCCAGCGCCCCAGTCGATGAGGCAGCCGGCCGCGGCCGAGGCGCTGAAGGCGCTCCCGGAGGCCGCGGCCGGGGTGGTGCGGGCGCTGCTCGCCCGGGCCGACGCCGAAGGCCTGCGCGTGCACCTGGTCGGAGGCCCGGTGCGAGATCTGTTGCTGCAGCGGCCCGTGCACGACGTCGACCTGCTGGTGGAGCGCGAGGGCGGCGTCGGGGCCCTGGAGCTGGCGCAGCGCAGCGAGGGGGTCGGGCTCCGGGTCACGAGCCACGGACGCTTCGGAACCGTGACGCTGCGCGGCCCGGAGGCCGCGGTCGACCTGGCGACGGCCCGGCGCGAGAGCTACGCGCACGACGGGGCCCTTCCCAGCGTCGAGGAGGGCAGCCTGGAGGAGGACCTGCGGCGCCGCGACTTCAGCGTGAACGCGCTGGCCCTGCCGCTCTCCCGGGCGGCGGTCGAGGCCCATCCGGCGGTGGTGGACGTCGCCGGCGGCCTCGCGGACCTCGAGGCGCGCCGGCTGCGGGTCCTCCACGGCCGGAGCTTCCACGACGATCCGACCCGGGCGCTGCGCGCCGCCCGTCTGGCCCCGCGCCTCGGCTTCTCGCTCACCCGCTCCACCCGGGCCGCGCTGCGCGACGCCCTGCGCGACGGCGCCACGGGGCGCGTCTCGGGCGAGCGACTGCGCCGCGAGATCGTGAAGCTCTTCGAGGATCCCCGACAGGGTCTGGACCCCTCGCGGGCACTGCGCCTGCTGGACGAGTGGCACGTGCTGGCCGCCATCGAGCCGGGGCTGTCCTTTCCGTCTCGGGCGGTGGCACCGGTGCGGCGCCTGGGCAAGGCGGTTGCGCAGCCCCCGTGGCGGGCGGCGCGCTGGCGCCCCTGGGTGTCGGGTCTGGCGCTGTGGCTGGCGGCCCTGGGGCCGGGCCTGAGACGGCGGACCCTGCAGCGCTTCGCGATCCGGGGGCAGGTCGCCGAGACGCTGCTGCGCTTTCCGCGCAGCCGCGACACGACGCTGCGGCAGCTGGCCCGCGCACGGGGCCGCGGGCCCACCGACGCCGCGCTCTACGAGCACCCGGACGATCTGCTGCACGCGGTCTTCGCCAGCGCGCCGCCCCCGGTGCGCCGGCGCATCCAGCGCTGGGCCGTCGAGGACCGCACGCGCCGCCCGCCGGTCGGCGGGGAGGATCTCGTGGCCCTCGGCCTCGGCGGGCCCGTCGTGGGTCGCGCCTTGCGGCGCATTCGGATCGCCTACCTCGACGGGGCCGTACGCAGCCGCGACGAGGCCCTGGCCCTGGCTCGCGAGGTGGCCCGGCCACCGCGCGGCCGCGGCGCCGGGCGCTAGCGTAGAGGCGCGGGGTCGGCGATACTGCGCGGGTCTTCCTCCCCCCCACATGGCCGCTCGAGAGCGCGACCCCATGATCTCCTCGATCGACGAAGCGGGCGAGGCCCGCGCCGCGCGGACGTCCGGCGCCGAGGGCGCAGCGGCGTCCCGCGTGGCGGTGAGGCTGCCGCTCTTCGAAGGGCCGCTCGACCTGCTGCTGCACCTGATCCGGGCCAACGAGCTCGAGATCACGGACGTTCCCATCGCCCTCGTGTGCGATCAGTACCTCGAGTACCTGGAGCTGATGCGCGAGGTCAACCTCGACGTGGCCGGCGACTATCTGCTGATGGCCGCCACGCTGGCGTGGATCAAGTCGCGCATGCTGCTGCCGCCCGAGCCGGGCGAGGAGGCCGAGGAGGGGCCCGACCCGCGGGCCGAGCTGGTGGCGCGGCTGCTGGAGTACCAGCGCTTCAAGGAGGTGGCGCAGGAGCTGGGGGCGCGCCCGCTGCTGGGCCGCGAAGTCTTCCAGGCCCGCGGACCCGAGCCGGAGCGGCCGCCCGAGGCCGAGCGCGAGATCGAGGTCGGCCTCTTCGAGCTGGTCGACGCCCTGCGCCGGGTGCTGGCGGAGAAGCCGCACACGGGCGCGGCCCACGAGGTGGAGGTCGAGCGGATCACGGTCCGCGAGCGGATGATCGCCGTGATGCACGCCCTCGAAGACCACGAGTCGCTGCTCTTCGAGGAGACCCTGCGCGACAGCGGCGATTCGCCGTCCCGGGCCGTGGTCGTGACCACCTTCCTGGCGATCCTCGAGCTCACGCGCCTGGCGGCCTTGCGGGTCTACCAGGGAGAGGCGGCCTCCGGGGCTCCCGCCGGGCCGATTCGACTGCTCCGCCTCGGCGACAGTCGCGCCTGGGTGGCGCGCATCTCCGAGATCATGTGAGGGCTCCATGGATCGCCTGGACAAGCGACGCATTCTCGAGGCGCTGATCCTCGCCTCGCCCGAGCCGGTGAGCGCGGCGCGGCTGGCGGAGATCCTGCCCCGGGCCAAGCCGGGCGACGTGCGCGACTGGGTCGAGGAGCTGAACGCCGAGTACGCGCAGCAGGGCAGGGCCTTCGAGATCGCGAGCGTGGCCGGCGGCTACCAGGTGCGGACGCTGCCGGAGCTGGCCGACTACGTCCAGCGGCTCCTGCCCACGCGCCCGCTGCGACTCTCGCGGGCGGCACTCGAGACGCTGGCCGTGGTCGCCTATCGGCAGCCGATCACCCGGGCCGAGGTGGAGCACGTGCGCGGCGTCGATGTGGGCGCAACGCTGAAGGGCCTGCTCGAGCGCCAGCTCGTGCGCATCGCCGGCCACCGGGAGGTGCCCGGCAAGCCCCTGCTCTACGGGACCACCCGGCGCTTCCTCGAGATCTTCGGCCTCGAGAAGCTGGACGACCTGCCGAGCCTGCGGTCCATCGAGGAGCTGACGGCAGAGATGGCCCAGCTGGCTGCCCCCGAAGGGGGCGAGCCGGCCGCGCGGCAGGCGACGCCCGACGCGGCCGCGCCCGACGCGGCCGGGACAGAGGAGGCGGCCCGGGGCGAGCACTCCGGCGAGGCCCCGGAGGCCGAGCTCTCCGGCGAGCTCGCCGAGGTCCTCGCGGAGGCCGAGCCCACGGGCAAGCCGCACTAGCCGCCCTGCCGGTGGCGCGGGCCCGGCTCCAGAAGGTCCTCGCTTCTGCCGGAGTGGCCTCACGACGGGCCGCCGAGGAGCTGTTGCGCGCGGGGCGCGTCCAGGTGAACGGCCGGCCCGCCGGCCTCGGGGATCGGGCCGATCCCGAGCGCGACTGGATCGAGGTCGACGGCGTTCGCGTGGTCGCCGAGCCCCTGGAGTACTGGCTCGTCCACAAGCCGGCCGGCGTGCTGTCGACGGTCCGCGATCCCGAGCGGCGCAGGATCGTGACCGAGCTGGTGGACTCGAGCCGGCGGCTGTTTCCCGTGGGACGCCTGGACCGGGACACCGAGGGCCTGCTGCTGCTGACCAACGACGGTCCGCTGGCCCACGCGATGCTGCACCCCTCCCACGGCGTCGAGCGCGAGTACCGGGTGACGGTCCGCGGTCGCATCGGGCGTCGCGAGCTGCAGCGACTCGCCGCGGGAGTCGAGCTGGCCGACGGCCGGACGGCCCCCGCCCGGGTGGGCCCGGCGCGCTACGACGCCGCCACCGAGCGCTCGCGCTTCGACCTCACGCTGACCGAGGGCCGCAAGCGCCAGATCCGGCGGGCGCTGGCCGCGCTGCGCCACCCGGTGCTCCGGCTGCTGCGGGTGCGCATGGGCCCCTTGCGCCTCGGCCGGCTGGGCCCTGGCGAGGCCCGGCCGGCCTCCGCCGAGGAGCGCCGCGCGCTGGCCGCCCTGCGCCGAGAGCTGGGGCGCGCAGCTGCCGATGCAAGCTCCCGCGAGGGCTCGTGAATGCTCGGGTGAGAGGTTCGGGGTGAGACGCTATCCAATTGATTGTTCGAGGTTTTTCGGTTTACTGTAAGAGCCGTGGGAAGGGCAGGGAGAGCTCGATGGCCCTGCGGTCCCCCCGTTTCCCCCAGGCGCTGGCCCTCGCCGCGCTGATCACCGTCAGCGTGCCCGCCGCGGAGCGCGCCGCAGCGGGGGACACCATCACCGGGGTGTGTCCCGACGGCAGCATGTTCATCGTGAAGCGCGCCGCCGACATCCCCTGCGACGCCGCCCTCGAGGTCGCGCCGCAGGAGATGCCGCCGATCCGCCCGGAGTACCTGCCGCGCCCCTACGGCTGGCAGGTCTTCCAGGAGCGGCAGGACCCGAACAATCCCTACAACCTGGTCGAGGCGGCGCGGCGGATTCGCGAGTCGGGCGCCCCGACGCTCTACGGAGACAGCCAGGTCGGGCAGCCGCCCCCCGAGCCCGAGGTCGCACCGCCCGTCTCGGCCGCGCCCCCGCTGCGGACCGCCCGGCGCGAGCCCGTCGAGCCGCGGCCCAGCTCGGCCCGCGATCTCGGCCTGTCGGAGGGAGAGATCCGCGACCTGATCCTGATCGTCGAGCTGGGGCAGAGTCGCGCCCCGGCCACCTTCGCCAGCGAGGGGAGCGAGGCGGTGGTGCTTCGCCTGGCGCGCTCCGAGGCCTTCGCGACCCGCATGCAGCAGGCCCGTGGGGCGGCGCTGGGGCCGGTGCTGCTCTTCACCGCCGTCGCCGAGCGAGCGGGGACCTTCCACCCTCACCTGACCTTCGTCCAGGGGCACCAGGCCTTCCAGGTGAATCCCGACGATCCCAGCCAGCTCGGCATCCTGCACGGGGCCCCCGGCCCCCTGGAGGTCGCCCAGGCGGTGCTGGGCTACGTCGTCCTGCCCAGCTCGCTGGACCTCGGCCAGCCGATGGACGTCTACTGGAACGACCGCATGCTGCGGGCGACGCTCGCCCCCTAGGCCTCTCGCTCTCAGCCGTCGCGGCGCAGGACGTGGAAGCGGCGGTTGGTGCGGATGATCTGCCAGCCCGCCGCCTCGGCCATGCGCACCGAGTAGGGGTTGTCGACGGCGATGGTGGCGTAGTCGTCGAGGCCCTCGCCCCGCGTGAAGGCCGCGGTGACGCGCAGGGCCTGGGTCGACAGGCCGCGGGCCCGAATGTCGGGCAGCACCCAGATGCCGGTCACCCCGCGCCGCGGGAAGAAGAGCCGCACCAGCAGGTAGCCGACCAGCTCTCCCTCCTGGAAGATCCCGAAGGTGAGGTAGCTGCGTCGCCGCAGCGCGGCCAGGGCGCCCTCGCGGTCGGTGGGGTGCGGCGGCAGGTAGCGGAAGTCGAAGCGGGCCAGCAGCGCCGCGAATCGCTCGTCGTCGTCCGGAGTGAGGAATCGGATGCGCAGCTCCAGGCCGCGCCCCGGAACCGGCGCATCGACCCGGGCGGCGCGGCGCCGCAGCGGACCGAAGAGCAGCCGCGCCCACAGCTCGTTCGCGCGGTCGTAGAGGCGGAAGATCCAGTGGTTGCGCTCGTTCGCGCGGTAGAGCCACTCCTCGGCCGCATCCTGCAGCCGGGCGAGCCATCCCTTCGCAGCCGGAGGCACGGCCTCAGGCCGCGCGCTCGGCCCGGGCCTCGCGGGCGAGCTCGCGCAACGGTACGGCCTCGCCGGCCGCGGCGACGGCCCGCATGGCGCGTTCGATGAAGCGGCGCCGCCGCTCGAAGGCGATGCCGACCCCGGGCGTCCGGGCCAGCGCCCGGGCCAGGTCGTGAGAGGAGAAGTCGGCCAGGTCGATCAGGTGCAGCAGCACGTGCAGCTCCCCTCGCTGCCGCCCGTAGGCCCGCACCCCGAGCTCGAAGAGCCGCGGCGGGAACATGCGGAAGAAAGTGGTGTAGTAGGGAATCCGCAGGCCCGGCACGACCGAGAAGGGAATCTCCAGGATGTCCGGGGCGTCCTCGTGGCCCGCCGCCGGGCGCTCCAGGCGGCGGGCGCTCGGGCGGTAGGGACGCGCCGGGGCGAAGGGGACTCCGGCCGAGCCGAGCTGGTAGTCCCGGCGCCGCACGAAGAGCCGGCCGTAGGCCATGAAGGCCCACATCAGCCAGCTCGGGAAGACCGAGGAATCGTAGGCGTAGCCCCGCTCGGCGAGCAGCCGAAGCGTCTCGAGGTCGACGTCGCAGGAGGGGGTCCGAAAGCCGACGGGTCGCTCGCCGATGGCGTCGGCGATGGCCGCCTCCGCCTGCTCGATCTCCGCGACCTTCGCCTCGCGCGGCAGCGAGCGGAAGTTGTAGGGATGGCTGAAGGAGTGGTTTCCGATCTCGTGGCCGCGCCGGGCTGCCTCGCGCAGCGCGCGGGCGTGGTCGCGGCGGGCCAGGTCGCGACCGATCGCGAAGAAGGTCGCGCGGATGCCCAGGCTCTCGAAGAGGTCGAGGAAGCGCGGCAGGGCATCGTCGTAGAAGCTGGCGCCCGAGGGAGCCGCCTCGGCGGCCACCAGGCTCTCGTACTCGGCGAAGTTGTCCATGTCGATGGTGACGCAGACCTTCACGGCGTGGCCTCGACGGCCCGCGCCAGACCGACCACGTGGGCGGCGTGGCGGCCGAGCCAGGGCGTGGCGTAGTAGGGCCGCCGGGCTGCCTCGGCGCGGGCCAGCTGCAGCAGCGCGCGCGCCGGGAAGGCATTGCCGAAGAGCCGCGTCTGGGCGTTGAAGCAGAGCAGGCCCACCCCCCACCAGCGCTCGAGGGCGAAGCCGCAGTCGGCGAGCTGCTGGCGCACCTGGGAGAGTCGGTAGGTGCGCGAGATCAGCAGCTCCTCGGGTCGGGCGCGCCGGGTCCACCAGCGGTAGAGGTTGCCCAGGGCGCCGTAGACGGACTCGCTGGGCACGTAGGTGAAGACCAGGCGCCCGCCGGGTCGCAACGCCGCGCGCATCGAGCGCAGCGCCGCCCCGAGCTCGGGCAGGTGGTCGAAGAGCTCCATGCAGGAGACCAGGTCGAAGGCGGGCTCGCCCAGGGCCTCGAGGTCCTCGGCGCTGCCCGGACAGATGCGCAGGCGCTCGGCCAGGCCCAGCTCGTCGGCGTTGTGGCGGGCGATCTCGAGCATGTCCGGATTGAGATCCACGGCCACGACCTGGGCGCCGCGCCCCGCGAAGTGGAGGGCGAAGCGGCCGCGTCCGGTGCCGACGTCGAGCACCCGCTCGCCGAAGGCGACGGGAACCCGATCGCCGAGCACCTTCAGCTCGCCCTGGTAGTGGAAGGCCAGCGGACCGGACTCGGGCGTCCACCACTGGGCGACGGTCTCGCGGCGGGCGAAGTAGTCGTGGACGCGCCGCGCCTCCAGCTCCGTCACGGGTCGGCGCTCCCGCCGCCGGACCCCAGGCGACGCCGCAGCACCAGCTCCAGGGTGTCGCGGATGGTGCGTACGACCTGCATCTTGCTCGCGCCGAACTTGAGGTCGTAGCGCAGGATCAGGGGGACCTCGTTCATGATGGCGCCCATCGATCGCAGCTTGAGCAGGATGTCCACCATGCAGGAGAAGCCGCTCTCGGCCACGAACTGCTGGCCGTAGACCGCGAAGGCGCGCTTCACGACGCTGGCGCGATAGGCGCGGAAGCCGCAGGTGAAGTCGCGGACGCCGCGGGTCGGGAAGAAGAGGCGGAAGATCCAGCTCGAGCCCCGCGACAGCGCCCGGCGGTAGAGGGGGACGCCCAGGACCCGCGCGCCGGGCCGGTAGCGGGAGGCGATGACCACGTCGTTGCCCTCGCGGATGCCGCGCACCATGCGGGCGATGAGCCCGGGCGTGTGGGTGTTGTCCGAGTCCATGGTGACGATGATGTCCCGGTCCTCGGCCTCGCGGAGGGCCTCGAGCAGGCCCGTGCGGATCGTCTCGCCCAGGCCCCGGTTCACGGAATGCTCGACCAGGGCCAGGGGCATGCGACCGATCAGCTTCTCGGCGGCCCGGGCCGTCCCGTCGACACTGCCGTCGTTCACGACGATCACCCGGTACTCGATGCGATTCTCCTCCATCGACTCCCGGATCGCCTCGAGCAGCGGCGGAAGGGTCTCCTCCTCGTTGTAGGCGGGCAGCGCGACGATCACCATTTCGCCGAGTCAGGATAGTCCAGCCACTGGCCTCCCGAGCTAGCGCGCCGGGCCCGGGGCTGTCGCCGGCGGCACGTCGTAGACGTGGATCGAGTGCGAGGGCCGTGCGCTGGGGCGCAGCTCCCGGAGCCAGGCGTAGCAGCCCTCCGGCGGGCTCCCGAAGCCGCCGGGTCGATACAGGCCGTGGAGCACGTTGAGGCTGATGGCCACCCGCCCGCTCACCGGCCGGCAGCCGGGCAGCGGACGCGCCCGGATGCCGTAGCGCCGCGGCGGCTCGGGGCCGAAGTAGGCGATCCAGGTGGGTGCGGGCTCTGCTTCCTGCAGGCTGCGCGCCAGCGCGGGCAGGCCCTGGCCCCAATCGAGATTCGAGTCGAGCAGGTAGCGGGCGCCCCCGTCCGGACCGCCGGCCAGCAGATTGAAGTGGGCCAGGTAGTGCGGGTGGACCCGCAGGCTGCCGACGGCGAGGAGGGCGAGCGCGGCGCCGATCGCGGCCCGCGGCAGCCGGCCCCGCAGGCCGCCGAGCTGGGCGCCCACCCCGACGAAGAGCGGCGGGAAGATCGGCAGCAGGTAGCGGAGCCCCAGCGGAACCTCGAGGAGCAGGCAGGCGGCCAGCAGGTAGACGCCGATCGGGAGCCACCAGCCGAGGGCCGCAGCGGCCGGCCGACGCAGGGCCAGCGCGAGGGCGCTCACCACCAGGACCAGCGTGGCGAGAGGGACCTTGAGCAGGAAGGCCACGGGCAGCACGTACCAGGGCGGGTCGACGAGCGAGCCGAAGAAGTAGATCTGGCGGCCCTGCCGGTTGGCCTCCACGTCCCAGAGGAAGGCCTGCAGGTAGCCGGGCAGGGGCCGGCCCCCGGCGGCGCTGCCCTCGGCCCGCGCCAGGGAGCCGCCGTAGGCGGCCCAGAGCACGACCGCGGCCAGCAGGCCGAAGCCCGCGAGGACGGCGGCGACCCGCCCGGGGCC
>CAZYOL010000109.1:0-14208 GCA_964649065.1 uncultured Spirochaetales bacterium | reverse complement strand
TGACGCCCCACGGCTCGGTCTGCAGATCGATGATCTCCTGGAGCTGCTGGTTGATGGATTCGCGCTCGGCCAGCAGGGCGTCGAGCTCGGCCTGGCCGCAGACGCTGCGCAGGGTGGTCTGCGCCAGCTGGGAGGTGCCGTAGAGGTAGTTCTCCACCTGGATGACGGACTTCTCCGGATGCAGCACCCGGAAGTAGAGCACCGCGTTCACCTTCACCGAGACGTTGTCCCGCGTGATCACCTCCTGGGGGGGCACGTCCATCACGATCTCGCGCAGGCTGATCTTCACCATGCGGTCGATGCCCGGGATGATCCAGCGAAAGCCCGCCGCCTTGACGCCGGTGTAGCGCCCGAAGCGGAAGACCACCCCGCGCTCGTACTCGGCGAGGATCCGGATCCCGAGGAAGAAGAACGCGATCGGGATCAGGGCAAAGGCGAGGATTGCAAGGCTACCCATGGAATCTCCTGTTGTAAGGCTCTCGCGCTCAGTGGGCCGAGCCGGCCCGGACCCGGAGGCGCATGCCCTCGACGGCGACGACCTCCACCGGGCCTCCGGCCCGGACCGGCGCCTCGGCGGTCGCGTTCCAGTACTCGCCGCGGACGAAGACCCGACCGTCGGGGTCGAGGTCGCTCTCCGCGCGGCCGACCATGCCGACCAGCTCCGAGACGCCCGAGACCATCTGGCGCCGGAAGCTGCCGCCGAGCGCGAAGACCACCACGCCGACTACGCCGCCCACGCCGCCCGCCAGGGGCAAGAGCACCTCCCAGAAGGAGATCTGGACGCCGCTCACCTCGGGCACGTCGAAGAGCATCATACCGCCGAGCAGGAAGACGCCGATGCCGCCGGCGAAGAGGACGCCGTAGGAGGTGACGAAGACCTCCCCGATCATCAACCCCACCCCGACCAGCATCAGGACCAGGCCGAGCCAGGAGAAGGGCAGCAGATCCAGGGCGAAGACCGCCAGTACCAGACAGGACAGACCGACGGCGCCCGGGACGAAGAGGCCCGGGTAATTGAACTCGATCAGCAGACCGAGGATGGCCCCGGTCATCAGCAGGGCCGCGACGTTCGGGTCGGCCACGAAGGCGAAGAGCTTCTCGAGCACGGTGCGCTCGATCTGCCGGGCCTCCACCCCCACCAGCGCGAGGGTGCGGGTCTCGCCGCCCACGGAGATCTCGCGCCCCTCGATCTGGGCGAAGAGATCCTCGCGGTCGCGCGCCACCAGATCCACCACGCCGAGCTCCAGGGCTTTCGCCGAGCCGATGGCCTCGGCCTCCCGCACCGCCTTGACGGCCCACTCGACGTTGCGGTCGCGCTCCTCGGCGATCGACTCGATGAAGGCGGTGGTGAAGTTCTCGGCCTTCTGGGCCATCACGTCGGTGCGCTCGCCCTCCTCGTCGCGCTCGTTGGGCTGCCCCGGCGACACCGGGGAGGCGGCCCCGATGCTGGTGCCCGGCGCCATGGCGGCCACGCCGGCGGCCAGCGTGATGAAGGTGCCCGCCGAAGCGGCCCAGGCACCCTGGGGCGCCACCCAGACGATGGTCGGGACCCGGGCGTTCAGCAGCGACTGGACGATGTCCTTGGTCGCGTCGAGCACGCCTCCCGGCGTGTCCAGCTCGATCAGCAGGGCCAGGGCGCCGTCCCCCTCGCTCTGGGCGATCGCCTTCTCGATGACATCGGCGGTGGCGGCGGTGATGACGCCGTCCACCTCGATGACGTTGACGTGCTCGGCGCGCGCCGGCAGGGCCCCGAGCGCCCACAGGCCCAGCGCGAGGAGGGCCAGCCGCCTCATCGGCGGCCCCGCCTCAGCTTCTCGATGCGGTCCAGGAGCTGGGAGGCGACCTCGGCCTTGGAGAGCGGCGGCAGCGTCTCGACCTCTCCCTCCGGCCAGACGAAGTGCACAGCGTTGGTGTCCACGTCGAAGCCCGCGTCCTCGCGGCCCACGTCGTTGGCGACCAGCAGGTCGCAGCCCTTGCGCGCCAGCTTGCGGCGGGCGTAGGCGAGCACGTCTCCGGTCTCGGCGGCGAAGCCCACCACGGTGCGCTCGCCCTTGCGCTGGCTCACCTCCGCCAGGATGTCGGGGTTGCGCACCAGCTCGACCCGAAGGCCGCCGTCCTCGCCGAGCTCCTCCTTGCGGATCTTGCCGGAGCGCCGCTCGGCGGGTCGGAAGTCCGCCACCGCCGCGGCCTTGACCACGAGCGTCGCCCGGGGGAGCTCCGCGAGCACGGCCTCGCGCATCTCCAGGGCGGTCACGACGTCCAGGCGCTCGACCCCGGGCGGCGTGGCCTCGGCCGACGGCCCCGCCACCAGCACGACCTCGGCGCCGCGCCGGGCCGCCTCGGCCGCGATCGCGAAGCCCATCTTCCCGGACGAGCGGTTGCCGAGGTAGCGCACCCCGTCGAGGGGCTCCCGGGTGCCCCCGGCGGTCACCAGCACCCGCTCGCCCTGCATGCCCCGGGTGCCGAGCAGGAGCGAGAGCGCTCCGGCGATCGCCTCCGGGGAGGCCATGCGCCCCTCGCCCTCCCAGCCGCAGGCCAGCTCCCCGGCCTCGGGTCCGACGCTGCGCACGCCGCGCGCCAGCAGGCGCTCCAGGTTCTCCTGGGTGGCCGGGTGCCGCCACATGTGCACGTTCATCGCCGGGGCCACGAGCAGTGGCGCCTGGGTCGCCAGGGCGACGGTCGAGACGAGATCGTCGGCGAGCCCGTGGGCGAGCTTGGCGAGGGTGTGGGCCGTGGCGGGCGCCACCACCAGCGCCTCGGCCCAGTCCGCCAACGCGATGTGGTCGATCTCGCCCTCCGCGGCCGCGTCGAAGAGCTCGCTCCTCGCCGCGTGTCCGGAGACGGTCTGGAGGCTGAGAGGCGAGACGAAGCGCTCGGCCTCGTGGGTCAGCAGGCAGCGCACGGCGTGCCCCGCCCGGCGCAGCACGCGCACCAGCTCGGGCGCCTTGTAGGCGGCGATGCCACCGGTCACCGCGAGGAGGATGCGGCGCTCTTCCATAGCGACCCGAGAGAACCCCCGAAGCTCGCAGGAGCCCCGAGACCCGAAACCACCCCGAGACTCGAAAAACCCCCGAAACACGAGGAGGTTACCCGAAGATTCGCGGCTCGGCCGCCAGCCGCGCTCAGCACTCGACCAGGCGCCGGCCGGCTTCGAGCCGGGTGGCCAGCTCCGCCTCACTGGCCGCCTCGGCGTAGACGCGCAGCAGCGGCTCGGTGCCGGAGCGGCGCCACAGCAGGAAGCCGTCGTCGAGCTGGGCGCGCAGGCCGTCCTCCCGCGTCACGGCGCGAACGCAGGCGCCCGCGATCCGCTCCGGCGGCTCGCAGCAGAGCTGCTCGACGCGCGCCTCGACCCGCCCGCTCCAGGCGATCGCGCTGCGTCCGCAGGCCGAGCCCCCGTGGCGTCGTTCCAGCGCCACCAGCGACCGGGCCAGGGGAGCACGCGTCGTGGCGACCCGCTCCGCCAGCAGCAGTCCCGCCAGGATTCCATCCTTGTCGTGCGCGAAGCGCGACCAGGCGAAGCCGCCGCTCTCCTCCCCGGCCACGTCGGCGCGCCCCTCGACCAGGTCGCGCGACAGGAACTTGAAGCCGATCGGTCGCCGCAGCACCGCGAGTCCGTGGTGCGCGGCGACGCGCTCGACCAGGGAGCCCGTGGCGACCGAGATGGCCACGCCGCGCCGGGCGCGCCCCGTGCTGGCGAGCTGCTCCACCAGCAGCGCCAGCGCCGAGCTCTCCGAGAGCACGCGACCGTCCGCGTCGACGACGCCGAAGCGATCGCCGTCGCCGTCGGTGGCGAGACCGAGTCGCAGCCCGCGGCCGGCCCGCAGCTCCTCCGCCAGGGGGAGCAGCTGCTCGGGCCGGGGATCCGGAGCGCAGCCGCCGAAGCCGGGGTCCGGCTCGGCGCGCCGCAGGCGAACGGATACCCCGCAGCGCGTCAGGGCCACGTCCAGGACGCCGGCCGCCGCGCCGTGCATGGCGTCGTAGTGCACCCGCAGACCGGAGCGGGCCAGCGCGGCGGCGTCGACGCACTCGAGCAGCTCGCGCAGATAGGGCTCGACGCAATCCTCGTCGCTCGGCTCCGGGGCCTCCGAGCCCGGGCCGGGATCGGGCGTCGCGGCGGCCAGCGCCTCGATGCGGCGGGCCGCGTCGGGACCGATGCCGCCGCCCCAGGAACCCAGCACCTTCAGGCCCTGGTACTCGGGCGGATTGTGGCTGGCGGTGAAGACCAGGCCCGCCGCGGCACCGCGGCGCAGGACGGTGCGGGCTGCCACCGGGGTCGGTACGGCGCCGCGCGCCAGCAGCGGCCGCAGGCCGTGCTCTCGCAGCACCGAGACGGCCAGCCGGGTCATGCGCTCGCCCAGCCAGCGCGTGTCCCGGGCGACCACCACCTCGGCGGGCTCGGCCGGGGCGGCCTCCTCCCGCAGCCAGCGCGCCAGCCCGTGGAGCGCACGACGCAGCCGCGAAAAGGTGAAGTCTTCGGCGAGGATTCCACGCCAACCGCTCGTCCCGAAACGAATCGGCGGCTCGCCGCTCTCCGGGCCCTCCGGCATCCCGGCTCGGCTACCGGAGCTTCTCGCGGAGGCGCTTGGCGACCACGGGCGGCACGAACTCGCCGATGTCGCGGCCGAAGCGCACCAGCTCCTTGAGGCGCGAGGAGCTGACGTAGAGATAGCGCTGGCTGGCCATCATGAAGACCGTCTCCAGCCCCGGATGCAGGTGCTTGTTCATCAGGGCCATCTCGAACTCGTACTCGAAGTCCGACATGGCCCGAACGCCGCGCAGCAGCACCTGGGCTCCGATCTCCTGGGCGAAGTCCACCGTCAGCGAGTCGAAGGTCGTGATCTCCACCCGCGGCTCGGCGCCCAGCACGTCGTGGAGGATCTCCACGCGCTCGTCCACGTCGAAGGTCGCGTTCTTCGCGAGGTTGCGCGCCACCCCCAGCACCACCCGATCGAAGACGCCGAGGGCCCGCTGGATGAGGTCGAGGTGCCCGTTGGTGAGCGGATCGAAGCTGGCCGGGAAGAGCGCTCGGACCGCCCCGGCTCCCTTCCCGGCTTGCGTCCCGGAGTCAGGCATCGGCTGGCGGTCCTCCCGGCTCTGCCCCGCGAGCCGTTGCGGTCGGCGCGAGGCGGGTGATGAGCGTATCGCCGTAGCGGCGCTCGTCGCGCAGCTCGAAGCCCGCGACCTGGGGCAGAGGATGCCGCCGACTCCGCTCGATCACCACCAGGGCCTCGGGGGCGAGCACACGCGCCTCGTCCAGCGCCACCAGCGCGGCCTCGAGCTGCGGTGACGCGTAGGGAGGGTCGAGGAAGACCAGGTGGAAGCGCCTGCCCTCCTCGGAGAGCCGCCGCAGCAGCCTCAGCGCCTCCCCGGCCCGCACGCTGACGCGCTGCTCCAGCCCCAAGTCGCGCGCGCTCGCGCGCAGCGCGGCCACCACGCGAGCGGAGCGTTCGACGCATACGAGAGATGCAGCCCCCCGGGAAAGCGCTTCGAAGCCGAGGGCTCCGCTGCCGGCGTACAGGTCCAACACGTCGGCATCGCTCGGGTCGAGCCTCGCGAAGAGCGCCTCGCGCACCCGCTCCGAGGTGGGCCTGACGCCCTCGCCCACCGCCCGCAGGCGGCGCCCGGCCAGCACACCTCCGGTGATGCGCAGGCCCCGACGTCCTCGACTCGTTGCGGCTGCCATGGACGAGCTCGCGCGTCCCTCGCCTCCCCGCTCCGCGCTCGTCGGAGCACGGGGAGCTCGTAGCTGCCGACTCATCATGACACGACCGTGAAGACGCGCGCCCGCCGAGAATCCTCTTGCTGAAACCCAACTGCGTCTCTACACTGCGCGCGCTTCGGACGGGCCTTCGAAGTCATCAACGTGATCCTGTGTAGATACGAACACAAGGTGAGCGGTGTCGTGGGGACGGGTCGGACTCGAGCCAGTTCGAGCCGATGCCGAGCCCCCACCAGCGAGAAGGATGCACCATGACGACGGCTGCCGTAGAGCGCCTCAAGCGGAAGCTTCCCGAGCGGCTCGCGCAGATTCGCGGCGATCGCTCCCAGCGGCAGTTTGCCCGAGACCTCGGCGTCTTTCAGCAGAACGTGAACCGCTACGAGAGCGGCACCACTCCCCACACGGACTTCCTGATCACGCTGGCCATGAAGGAAGGCGTGTCGATCGACTGGCTCCTCCTCGGCAAGGGAAAGATGCGGCGCAGTCGCTGACCGGTCCGGGGCCCGGCTCCCTGGCCGGCCCCCCGCTCGCGGCGCTCCCCGGCCTCCGAAAAAGGGAACGCGACTTCCCTCCGCGCCGCCCTCCTGCACCCTGGCGGACTGGCAGGCTCAGCCCCCAAGCCCGCGGCTCTGCGGCCACAGCGGCATTGCGGCGGGCCGAGGCACGCTTCTTGCTGCTCCCATGGCTCCGGATGGGGATCACGGGCATGGGAGATCGGATGCGCATCCTGGCGGCCCTGACGCTGCTCTTCTCGGCGGCGGACCACTGGACCACCTATCTCTGCCTGCACGCGCCGATCGAGGGCTTCCTGGTCTCCGAGGCCAATCCGATCTCCGACTGGATCTTCCAGCGGCTGGGCCTCGTACCGGGCCTGATCCTCGACAGCGTGCTCACCGTCCTCGCCCTGGGCTTCCTGCTCGCGACCCAGGCGGTCCCCGCTCCCGTCAAGCGCGTCTTCCTCGGGGTGGTGCTCTTCTGGACGGGCTACGCCGTCGTCAACAACCTGCGGGCCATCGAGACCATGGGGCTCACCCCCCTGCTCTCGCCCCTCGGGAGCGGGCTCTAGCATGCGCAGGCTCGTCGCCGCGCTCTTCCTCGCCAGCAGCGGGGCACTCTCCTGCGGCTTCTGGTCTGCGGCGCCCGGGGTGCTGCCGGACGTGGCGGCAGCGCCGCCGGCGGCGGCGCCGGCCAGCGCCTGGCCCGAGGCGCGAGACCCGCGGCAGCGCGAGATCCACCGGGTGCTGAAGGCGCGCAGCCGGGGCCTCACGGAGCGAGAGCTGCTGCTGCTGACGCGCGCCCTGCTGCGCGCCTGCGACCGGCACGCTCTCGAGCCGCGGCTGGTGCTCGCGGTGATCGCGGTCGAGAGCAGCTACGACCCCTTCGCGGTCTCGCCGGTGGGGGCTCTGGGCCTGATGCAGATCATGCCGGCCACCGGCGCCGAGCTGGCGGCCCGGGAGGGAATCCACTGGCGCGGCGAGCAGACGCTCTTCGATCCGCTCGTCAACGTGCGGCTGGGCGTCCGCTACCTGCGCCAGCTCGCCGACCGCTACGACCGGCTCTCGACGGCCCTGGCCGCCTACAACTGGGGGCCCGGCCACATCGACCGCCGGCTGCGGCGCGGGACGCCGCTTCCGGTCGGCTACCCCCGCCTCGTCTTCGACGCCTACGACCGGCACCCGGGCTCCCGGATCTGAGCCGGGCCCCGTCGCCCGTACCTAGCGCACCAGCTCCGCCACGAAGCCGTCCAGGGCGGCCATCGCGCGCTCGGCGCTGCCCCGGTAGCCGTTGGTCAGCACGGAGAAGATCACCTCGCGGCCGTCGCCCAGGCGCGCGTAGCCGGACAGGCCCGTCACGCGGGTCAGCAGGCCGGTCTTGGCCCGCACGGCATGGGCGGCGCCCTCGGCGCGCTCCTCGAGCGTGCCGTCGCCGTTCGCGATCGGCAGAGCCGACTCCAGCTCGGGACCGAAGCGGAAGGAGGCGCCGGCCAGGCGCAGCACGTCGACCAGCGCGCGGGGGGTGAGGCGGTTGTCGTAGGAGAGGCCCGAGCCGTCGACCAGCTGCAGGCCTTCGGTGTCGAGGCCCAGCGCCCGAAGCTCCCGGCGCAGGGCGGGAATCCCGGTCTGCCAGCTCCCCGGTCCGTCCTGGGCCCGGAGGCCCAACGACTTGACGAGGGACTCCGCAATCGAGTTGTTGCTGAACTTGACGAAGAGCCGCACGATCTCGGCGAGTGGCTTGCCCTGGAACTCCAGCAGGGGCTCCGCCGCCGGCGGGACCGGCCCGCGGAGCGTCGGGCCGGCCACCTCGATCCCGAGCGCCTCGAGCTGCATGCGGATCACCGCGCCGGCGTAGCCCGCCGGATCGAGCGCCGAGCGAGCCAGGGTGCGGGTGGCGCTGCCCAGGCGCAGCGCGCCGGAGACCTGGACCAGCTCGCCTCCCTCGGAGGCGCTGCGGGTCACCACCAGGCTGTCGCGGCCGCGGGCGGCGCCGGTCAGCCCCCGGCTCACCAGCTGGAAATAGGGAACGGGGGGATCCAGGAAGACCTCGACCGGATCTCCCTCCGCCGCGCCCGGCCGGATGGCGGCCACGAAGGCGCCGTAGTTGACGTTCAGTGCGCCGACCGGCGCGTGGTAGGCGCGCGCGCTGACCGGCCCCCAGCTCGGGTGCCAGTGCTCGCGATCGAAGGCGGAGTCGTCGAGGACCAGCGCCGTGCGCACGCCGCGGAGCCCGCGCCGGCGCAGGTCCGCGGCCAGCCGCCAGAGGTCCTCGGAGGTCAGCGCGGGATCGCCGCCTCCGCGGATCGCCAGGCGATCCACCCAGCCCTCCGCGTCCGGAAGCGGCTCGGCGAAGACCTCGGTCGTGAAGCGGTGGGTCGGGCCGAAGGCCCGGAGCGCGGCGACCGCGGTCAGGATCTTCTGGTTGGAGGCGGGCACCAGCGGCCGATCCGGGTCGTGCGCGTAGAGCACCTGTCCGTCGTCGCGCGCGACGACCAGAGCCGCGCTGCGGGAGCCGGTGAGCGCTCGCGCCTCGAGAGCGGCGTCGAGGCGCTCGCTCCAGGCCGACGTGGGCGCCGCGGCCTGTGCCTCCTCCCCCTGCCCCGCGGCCGGCGCGGAGGCGAAGCCGAGCGCGGCCCACGCCAGTGCAGCGAGGACCCGACGTCGCATCCATCTCTCCTCGGTCGGGGGAAGGGGTCGCTTGACGCGAAGCAGCTTATCCGTGAGGCTCGCAGCGGGCAATCGAGTGCCCGAGCGCCGATTCGGGGGGATGGTGCTCAACGGGATCTTCATCGCGTTGATCCTCGCTGCGGTCGCCTTTGGTGCCTACAACGGCCGCATGGTGGAGGTGAACCGGGCCCTGGCCGAGTCGGCCACGGGCGCGGTCGAGATCGCCATCGGCCTGGTGGGCCTGATGGCGCTGTGGCTGGGCTTCATGCGCGTGCTGCGCGACGCGGGCGTGATGCAGTCGCTGGCCCGCTCGCTGCACCCGGTGATGCGCCGGCTCTTCCCCGAGATCCCCCCCGATCATCCCGCGCTGGCCGCGATCATCCTCAACGTGGTCGCCAACGTGCTGGGCCTCGCCAATGCCGCCACGCCCTTCGGGCTGAAGGCCATGCGCGAGCTGGATCGCCTGAACCCACACAAGGGTGTGGCAAGCGACCCGATGGCGCTGTTCCTGGCGATCAACACCTCGGGCGTGGCCGTGCTGCCGCTGGGGGTGATGTCGGTGCGCGCCAGCCTGGGAGCGGAGAACGTGGGGGGCATCGTCGTGCCTACGGTGCTGGCGACGCTCTGCTCGACGGTCGTGGGCGTGCTGACGGCCAAGTGGCTGGCGCGGCGCCCGCGCTTCGCGGCTGCTCGCAGCGCGGAGGCCCTGGAAGAGGATGCAGGCGGCAGCAGCCTGGCAGACGCCATCCCGGGCCTGGCCGACGCGGAGCTCGAGATGGAGGTCGAGGCCGAGGCCCCGGAGCGCTGGCGCGTGGCCCTGGCGCTGACCGCCGGCGCCTGCATCGCGTTGCTGGGCCTGCGCCACGTGCTGCTGGCCGCCGAAGGCGCCGAGGCGCTGCGCGAGATCCTGCGCTCCTGGCTGCCGCCCCTGATCCTGGTGAGCATCGCGCTCTTCGGCTTCAGCCGGCGCGTGAAGGTCTACGAATCGGTGGTGCAGGGGGCCCGCGAAGGCTTCCAGATCGCCGTGCTCATCATTCCCTTCCTGGTGGCCATCCTCGTCTCCGTGGGAATGTTCCGGGCCTCGGGGGGCCTCGACACCCTGCTGTCCCTGCTGGCGCCGGTGACCGGATGGATCGGCTTCCCCCCGGAGGCCCTTCCGATGGCGCTGATCCGGCCGCTCTCCGGAAGCGGAGCCCTCGGCGTGATGACCGAGACCATGCAGGCCTACGGCCCGGACTCCTTCGTGGGCTTCCTGGTCTCGGTCATGAACGGCAGCACCGAGACGACCTTCTACGTGATCGCCGTGTACTTCGGCAGCGTTCGGGTTCGCGCGACCCGCCACACCATCGCCGCCTGCCTGGCGGCCGACGCGACGGGCGTCGTGGCCGCGCTCTTCTTCGCGCGGCTCTTCTTCTGAGAGGTGGCAGCCCGGGACCCCGAGCTCCGGGGACGCGTGCGCCGCTGCGTCGGCGAGGCGCTGGGCCTGGAGCCCGCCGCCCTCGAGCCCATCGGCGACTCGCTCGGCACCCGCAGCTTCCTGCGCGTGCGACTGCCCGACGGCCGCAGCCTGATCGCCCGGGTCGACGGGCCCGAAGATCCCCACGGGCGTCCAGCCGGCGTCGCCCCCGAGCCGCCCCTCGAGCCGATCCGCGCCTTCCTGGCGGCGGCCGGGCTGCCCGTGCCGGCGCGATTGGGGGGCGCGGAGGGGATCGCGCTGCTCGAGGACTTCGGCGCGCGCTCCCTGCAGCAGGCGGCGTGCGAGGTGTCGGCGGATGAGCGCGGGCAGCTCTACGCCGAGGCCTGCGACCTGGTGCCCAGGCTGCAGGCCCTGGTGGACCCGGGAGACCTCGCAGCCTTCCGTCGCCGCCTCGACGCGAGCCAGCTCGCCTACAAGGCCGACCTCTTCACCCGCTTCAGCCTGGCCTCCCGCGGCCGGCCGGCGAGCCCGGCCGAGCGCGAGGTCGTGGCGGATGCCTTCGCCCACGTGGCCCGAGCCTGCGCCCGCGCGCCCGCCCGGCTGGCGCACCGGGACTTCCAGAGCGCCAACCTGATGGTGCGCGCCGGCCGCCCGCCGGGAGCGCGGCTCGGCATGATCGACCTCCAGGGCGCCTGGCTGGCTCCGCCCGAGTACGACCTGGTCTGCCTGCTGCGCGACTCCTACGTGGAGCTGGAGGAGCCGCGGATCGAGGCGCTGCTGGCCCGGACCCGGCCCCGGCTGCCGGACGCCCCGGAGCCCGAGCTCTTCGCCCAGCGCTTCGACCTGCTCACCCTCGGCCGCAAGGCCAAGGACCACGCGCGCTTCCTCTACGCCGCCGCCGAGCGCGGCGAGCGCGGCTTCCTCCGCTACGCCCCCTCCGCCCTGCGCGCCGTGCAGGCGGCCGCGGCCCGGGCCGCGGCGCGGGAGCCCGTGCTGCGCGAGCTGGCAGAGCTGGTCGCCTCGCTGCCGGAGACGCCGTGCGAGGCATGATCGTCGCCGCCGGACGAGGCGAGCGGCTGCGGCCGCTGACGGCCCTGCGCGCCAAGCCGGCCCTGCCGGTGCGCGGGCTGCCGTTGGTGGCCTACCAGCTCGCCCTGCTCGCGCACCACGGCGTGACCGAGGTCGTGATCAACACCCACCACCTGCCCCGGACCCTGGAGGAAGCGGCTCGGCGGCACGCTCCCGCCGGAGTCTCGGTGCACTTCTCCCGGGAGCCGGAGCTGCTCGGAACCGGCGGGGGAATCCGGCGCGTGGCGGGCTTCCTGCGCGAGAGCGACCCGAGCCTGGTGCTGGGGGGCGACATGATCCTGGACGTCGACCTGAGCGCCCTGGTGGCCCGCCACCGCGAGCGCGGCGACGCCGCGACGCTGCTGGCGCGCGACGATCGCCGGGCCGAGAGCTTCGGCACGCTCGGCGTCGATGCGCAGGGATGCCTGCGCCGCATCGGCCGGCGCTTCGACCTGGGCGGCGAGACCACCCGCGGGGTCTACATCTGGGCCAACGTCTTCGCCTCGCGCTGCTTCGACAGCCTGCCCGAGCGCCAGGTCTTCTCGCACCTGGACGACTGGCTCGCGCCCTGCCTGGCCGCGGGCGCCCGCGACATCCGGGCCGAGGTGGCAGGGCCCGAGCGCTGCGCCTGGACGCCGGTGGGGACCCCTCGGGAGTACCTAGAGGCCAATCTGCAGCCGCGGAGCCTCAGCTACCTGGACGCCGACGCCGAGGCGGAGCGCCTGGGAACGCGTTTCCACGGGGACCTGGTGCTCGGCGCTGGCGCAGTGCTCGGCCCCAGGGCTAGTCTCGATCGAGCCGTGGTCTGGGAGGGCGAACAGGTTCCCGCCGGCCTTGTCGCGGGCGACGGCGTGTTTGCAGGGGGCTCGTTCCACCCCTGCGACCCCGCCTCCGGTGGAGCAGACGCCAGTTGAGCGAGATCGTCTTCATCGGGACCAGTGACGCCTTCGGCGCCGGCGGTCGGCGCCAGTCGGCCATCTTGATGCGCTCGGGCGGCGGAGCCGTGCTCCTCGACTGCGGCTCGACCACCAGCGCCGGCATGATGGACCTCGGCATCGAGCGCAACGAGATCGACGCCATCCTCGTCACGCACTTCCACGCCGACCACTTCGGCGCCATTCCCCTGCTGCTGCTCGCCGCCCTCTACGAGGACGAGCGGCGCCGCCCGCTGCAGATCGCCGGCCCGCCGGGCATCGAGCAGCGCGTCCGCGCGCTGGCCACGGCCATGGGCTATGGCATCGAGGACCGGGAGTGGACCTTCCCGATCGAGTTCCGGGAGCTGCCCCCGGAGCGCGAGCTCCCGATCGGCCCGGTGGTGGCCCGGGCCTTCCCCACCCGCCACCAGCCCGACGTCAATCCCCACGGCCTGATCCTCCGGACCGGCTCCGAGCGCATCGTCTACTCGGGCGACACCGGCTGGTTCGACGAGCTGCCACGCATCGTGGGCCCGGCCGACCTCTTCATCTCCGAGTGCACGTATCACACCCATCGATTCGAGTTCCACCTGAACCTCGACGAGCTGACCGACCGCCGCGACGAGTTCGATTGCGGGCGCATCGTGCTGACCCACCTCGGTGTCGAGATGAGCGACATGCGCGGCAAGGTGGCCTTCGAGACCGCAGACGACGGCCTGGCCATCAAGATCTGAGCTTCAGGGCGCGGCTGCGGGGCGCCCCGGGCCGCCCGGGACCAGCTCGCCGAGAACCGTCGCGTGCCGGGCCCCGGTGGTGCGCGGCAGGTGGTTGGGCAGCCCCAGCAGCGCGTTGCGCCCCAGCAGCGCGAAGGCCATGGCCTCGGCGGCGTCGGCGGGGACCCCCACCGCGTCGAAGGGCTCCACCGGGGCCGGCGCCAGCCGCTCCGCGAGCGCCGCCATCAGCGCGGGGTTGGCGCTGCCGCCCCCGCCGACCAGCACGCGGTCGGCCACTCCGGGCAGGAAGTCGCGCTGGGCCCGGGCGACGCTCTCGGCCGTGAAGGCGACCAGCGTGGCGAGCAGATCGTCGAGGCCGCGGCCCGCCGTGCGCGCTTCGCGCGCCAGGGACTCGGCCTCGGCGCTGCCGTAGCGCTCCCGACCGGTCGACTTGGGAGGAGGCCGCCGCAGGAAGTCGTCGTCGAGCAGGCGCTCCAGCAGGGCCGCGTCGACGCGGCCGCGGCGCGCGCGCAGGCCGTCGCGGTCGATGCGCTCACCGCCCTCGCCCAACGCGCGCACGACGCCGTCGATCAGGGAGTTGGCGGGCCCGACGTCGAAGGCCACCACGTCTTCCGGGCGCGCGGCGCGCGGGATCCAGGTGACGTTGGCGATGCCTCCGAGGTTCAGCACCAGGCGCTGCTCCCCGGCGTCGCCCAGGGCGGCGTAGTGGAAGAAGGGAGCCAGCGGAGCGCCCTCCCCTCCGGCCGCCACGTCCCGCGCGCGGAAGTCGGCGACCACCGTGCAGCCGGTGCGCTCGGCGATCACCGAGGGGTCGCCGATCTGCAGCGTCGCGCGACGCTCGGGGTGGTGGGCCACGGTCTGGCCATGGGAGGCGATGGCCGCCACCTCGCCGAGCTCGACGCCCGCCGACTGGGCCACTCGACGGGCGGCCCGGGCAAAGCGCTCGCCGAGCTCGACGTCGAGCGAGGCCAGCTCGCCCAGGGCGTCCTTGCCGGGGACCCGGCCTGCGGCCAGCTCGTGGATCCGGGCCTGGAAGGCCGCCTCGAAGGGCTCCTCCAGGAAGGCCCGCAGCCGGAAGGGTCGCGCCGCGTCGCCGGCCGGCCAGTCGACCAGGGCCGCGTCGATGCCGTCCGCAGAGGTTCCCGACATCAGCCCGATCACGCGCACGAGGCGCAGCATAGAGGACGCGGCCCGG
>CAZYOL010000108.1:0-14239 GCA_964649065.1 uncultured Spirochaetales bacterium | reverse complement strand
GTCCGGCTCACCGAGCTCAGCGCCGAGCAGGCCGAGTACATCGGCGTGCCGGTGGAGGGGCCCTACAAGCCCGCCCACTACCGCTACTGATCGGCGGCCCCGCCCGGCGGGCCCACGCGGGCCGCCCGGGGGGGAACGACGCGCGAAGCTCGCTCGCCCGGCTCGGGGTCGTACACTGGCAAGGCGCCACCCCGAAGACAGAGAGGTCGGATGAGCAGCTTCTGGACCAGGTCCCCGACAGGCGGAGCGGCCCCGCCGCTCCGCCCGGCCGCCAGGCTCCTGCCCCGGCTCGGCCGAGCCGCGTGTCTGGCGGTGGCCACCGCCCTCGCGGGAGCCGGGCCGGTGGCCGCGGCCGAGAGTCCCCTGCAGTGCGAGGCCGTCCCGGGCCTGATGCGTCACTACCTGCAGGGCCACGTCACCTGGCAGGAGCTCTCCCCGGAGCTCAAGCGACGCACCATCGATACCTACGTACGGCGCCTCGATCCCACGCGGACGCTGCTGCTGGCCAGCGAAGCGTCCGACGCCCGCGTCTCCCTGAGTGGCTTCTTCGAGCGGGCCCGCGGCGGCGACTGCCAGCAGCTCCGCGACCTGCGCGATCTGATGGTCGGCCACCACCAGCGCACCGAGGCCTTCGTCCGCCAGCTCCTCGAGGACGAGGGCTTCGAGATCGACCCGAAGGCCTCGCTGGTGATCGATCCGGACGAGCGCGGGCAGCCGGAGACCCCGAAGCGGCGCGACGAGATCAATCGCTCCCTGGTCCACTTCCAGCTCGCGCGCTACCTGGCAGCGGACACGCCGATCGAGAAGGCCAAGAAGAGCCTGATCCACCGCTACGAGCTGCGCTCGAGCCGGGCCGCGGCCACCGGCGACGAGGACCTCTACGCGGCCTTTCTCGATGCTTTCGCCGTCTCCCTGGATCCCCACTCGGACTACTTCTCGCCGGAGGACCAGGAGGACTTCAACATCCAGATGCGGCTCAAGCTGTCGGGCATCGGCGTGGCGCTCTCGGAGCGCGACGGCTTCGCCGTGGCCGAGCGCATCATCCCCAAGGGAGCGGCGGACCGCCAGGGAGAGCTGCGGCCGAACGACAAGATCATCGCAGTCGCCCAGGAGGGCGAGGATCCGGTCGACATCATCGACATGCCGCTGCGCGAGGCCGTGGCCCTGATCCGCGGCGAGGCGGGGACGGTGGTCGACCTCACCATCCTGCGCGAGAAGCCCAAGCCCAGGCGCTTCCACATCAAGATCGAGCGGGCCGACATCGACCTGGCGGAGCGCGCGGCCAACATGGAGCTGATCGAGCACACGGTCGGAGAGCGCAAGATCAAGCTGGCCGTGCTGGAGCTGCCCTCCTTCTACGGCGACCAGAACTTCCCGGAGAGCCGCCAATGCTCGGAGGACGTGGCGGCGCTGCTGGCCGAGGCGCGGGCCGCCGGGGCCCAGGGCCTGCTGCTCGATCTGTCCTCCAACGGCGGCGGGGCCCTCGAGCACGCCGTGCGCATCTCCGGCTTCTTCATCCGGACCGGCGAGATCGTGCGGGTCGAGAACGGGCACCGGCGCCAGCCGATGTGGGACCGGGACGACTCCGTGTTGTGGAGCGGCCCGATGGTCGTTCACACCTCGCGGATCAGCGCCTCCGCCTCGGAGATCCTGGCCGGTGCGCTGAAGGACTACCGGCGCGCGATCGTCACCGGCGACGACCACACCTTCGGCAAGGGCACCGTCCAGACGGTCCGCCACCTGCCGCGCGGCCTGGGGGCGCTGAAGATCACCACCGCTCTCTTCTACCGGCCCAGCGGGGTCTCGACCCAGAAGAGCGGCGTCCGCAGCCACGTGCTGGTGCCCTCGCTCTTCGGCCGCGAGGGCCTCGGCGAGGCCGCCCAGGACTACGCGCTGGAGGCCGAGCCCCGCAAGCCCTTCCTCAGCAAGAGCGCCAATCGGGAAGGCAACGGCGAAGGCTACTGGACGCCGCTCTCCGACGAGCTCGTGGCGCAGCTGGCCGAGCGCTCGCGGGCCCGCGTCGAGAGCAGCGACGACTTCGCCGAGGTGCGGGAGAAGCTGGCAGAGGCCCAGCAGAACGGGGTCCTCGAGCTGGCCGAGGTCCTGGAGCAGCAGCGCGAGGCCGCCGAGAGCAACGGCGACTCGGAGCCGGAGTCCGAGGAAGCCCAGGTGGCCGAGGAGCAGACGCCCCCCGGGCCGCAGCGGCAAGAGGCCCTGAACGTCCTGGCCGACCTCGTGATCGGCCTCGAATCCTGACACCCCGGCTTCGACGGGCCGCGATCCCGATCGATCCGATTCACTGGAGGAAGCCATGGCCCTTCGCATCCTGAGCGAGCCCTCGGACCCCCAGGCCGTCGTGCGACAGCTGCGCGAGGCCATCGAGGCCGCGATTCCGGGCGCGCGCGCCGATGTCAGCGCGGCATCGCCCGGGCACTTCGTGCTCCAGGTGAGCTCCGAGACCTTCGCCGGGCAGTCGCGGGTGGCGCAGCAGCAGGGCGTCTACGCCGCGATCAAGCACCTGATGGACGGCGAGACGCCCCCCGTCCACGCGATCGACCGCCTCGAGACGCGGATTCCCTGAGCGCGGCCACCTCCTCGCGGCGCAGAAGCGCCCCGGTTCCCCCGAGAGCGGTGCAACAGCGGGCCGCGGCCCGGCTCGCCAGGGCGACGCTGGCGTCGAAGTCGAGGCCGTGGGCCAGGCCCGCCGCGAAGGCACCGTGGAAGGCGTCGCCGGCTCCCGTCGTGTCGCGCACCCGCACCCGGCGTGCCGGGATGGCCTGGAAGCGGCCCTCGCGCAGGGCCAGCGCCCCGCGCCGCCCGAGCGTGACGATGGGTGTACCGGTCGAGCGCTCCGCCAGCCAGCGCAGCGCCTGGCGCGGGCCGGCGACCGGGAGCGAGCGACACAGCTCTTCGGGGACGATCGGGTAGTCCACGTAGGGCAGCAGGCGCCGCGCGACCTCGAGTCGGTGGAAGTCGCCGACCACGGGGGCCCCGACCTGCCGCGCGCGCCGCGCGGCGCGCAGCGCCTGGTCGGGGAAGTGGCCGTCCAGCATCAGGATCGTGCCGCGGCGGATGCTCCCGAGGTCGAGGCGCGGAGCCCGCCGCTCGAGGACGCGTCGGTCGGCCACCAGGAAACGCCGCTCCCCGCTCCCGCGCTCCACGAGGCAGACCGCCACGGTGGTGCGCGAGCGCGGGTCGAGCCGCAGCCCTCGCGTGTCGACGCCCAGCGAGCGCAGGCGCCGGCGCACCAGGTGCCCGTCCGCGTCGTCTCCCAGGCAGGAGAGGATGCTCGCGGGGCAGCCGAGAGCCGCGGCCTGGGCCAGCGCGTTCCCGGTCATCCCGCCCGCCAGCACCCGGTGCTCCGAGTAGCGGCTGCGGACCGCACTGGAGTCGAGCTGGTCCACCACGAAGACGTGGTCCACCACGCAGAGACCGAGGCCGACGACCCGGCGGGCGCGCATCCGGCTTCCGTACCGGAGCGCGGGGCGATCCGCTAGCTTCGCCTCCTCCCCGGCTCCTCCGACCGGATCCGACCCGGACGTGCACTTTCTCCTGGCAGCCGTCATCGGACTCTGCGCCCTGGCCAGCGTCGCCTCCCTGCTGCTGCTGCGCGGCGCCGACGAGCCGCGCGCCGGCCTGGCGGCAGCGGTCTTCGCCTGCCTCGCGGCGGCCGCAGCGGCCGGGCTGTGGACGCTCGGCGCGCGGCCGCTGGGCTTCGATGCGGCGGGGCTGGCGCTGCTGCTGGCGACCCTGGGCAGCGCGGGCGCGCCCCTGCTGGTGATGGCGCTCGCCCGCACCGCGCGCGAGCGCAATCGGATCGAGTCACTCCACTGGCACAGCATGGAGACGGTCCGGGCGCTCTCGAATCTCTCCGCGCTGACGAGCCTCGACCGCGACGCCCGACTCGGCCGCCTGCTCGAGATCGGCTGCGAGCAGCTGGGCACCGAGATCGGGATCGCCTCCCGCATCCGGGGCGAGCGCTACGAGATCGTCGGCATGCGCTCGCCGCCGGGCTTTCCGGTGGGCCGCGGCGCCATCTTCCCGCTCTCCTCCACCTGGTGCCGGCACGCGAGCGAATCGGGAGCGCCGGTGGCGGTCGCCCGCTGCTCCGAGGCCGGGCGCCTGGGGCCGGGGGCCCAATCGCCGATTCCCTTCGGCTGCTACCTGGGCGCGGCGATTCGCGTGGGCGGCGAGCCCTGGGGCAGCCTGGCCTTCGGCAGCCGCGAGCCGCGCGGCGAACGCTTCCACGCGACGGAGAAGGACCTCGTCGCGCTGATGGCGCGCTGGGCAGCCCTCGAGATCGAGCGACGCGAGCTGCGTCCGCGCAGCCTGCGCACCGGCGCCCGGCCCGCCGAGCGCAGCCAGGCGGAGGCCCCGGAGACGAGAGCGGCGGAGCGGCCCCGGCGCCGGCTCTCCCCGGGCTGGCGGGAGCGACCGGTCTCTCCGCGCAGCGGCGGCCGGATCGACGTCAACGCCGTGCTGCGTCGCCTGGAGCGCCGCCTGCGCCGGGTTGCAGGCAACGCCGCCCGCATCTCGCTGGTGCCCGAGCCGGATCTCGAGCTGGCCGCCGAGCCGCGCTTCCCCCTCGAGACCGCGATCCTCTCGCTGGTCGCGCTGGCGGCCGACGCGATGGAGGACGGAGGCGTCATCGAGGTCGCGACGTCGAACCTGGAGCTGCCTCCCTCCTCGGCGGGAGTCGTTCCCGCCGTCGCCCCGAATCGCTACGTGACGCTGTCGATCCGAGCCACGGGCGTCGGGGCCGACTCCGAGGCCCTGGCGCGCGTCTTCGACGGCAGCCACGAGCCGACGGCGATGCGCGAGGCCGGCGGTCGCCTGGCGCTCCCGACCCTCTACCGGATGCTGCAGCGCCACGGCGGCGACCTGTCCGTGGACGTCGAGCGGGGACGGGGCTCCACCTTCACGGTGTTCCTGCCGCGCCCGGCTGCGGACGGCCGGCCGGCGGCGGCCGAGACCGCAGCGGTCCTGCGCAGCACCGCCGACTGAGCGCTATGCGCCGAGAGCGGATCGGGGCCGCCGCCATCGCGGCTTTCGTCGTCGCCTTCTGGCTCTGGTCTGTCGTCCTGAGCGACGAGCCGGCGGGCCGCCTGGCCCACGACCTGCTCTTCTACTACCTGCCGAGCTACGAGGTCAGCTTCGAGCGCCTGCGCAGCGGCGAGCTACCGGTCTGGAATCCGTATCACGGCACGGGACTGCCCTGGCTGGCCACGCTCCAGACCGGAGTCTTCTACCCGCCGCATCTCGTCTACCTGGTCCTGCCGCTGAGCGCGGCGCTGGCCGCCTCCCATCTGATGCACCTGCTGCTGATCGCCCTGTCGACCGCGGCCCTGGCGCGGCGGGCGGGCATCTCGTCGCCGGGAGCGGGGCTGGCCGCGGTCTCGGTGATCGCGCACGGCCTCACGCTGATGTGGCTCGTCGACCCGAGTCGCCTGGAAGCCAGCGCCTGGCTGCCCCTCGGCGCCTACGCCGTGCTGGGGACCCTGGGCCCCGAGCCCCGGCGCTCGGCCGCCCTGCTGGGCCTGTGCACCGCCATGAGCCTGCTGGCGGGCTATCCCCAGGGCAGCGTCTTCTGCCTGTACGCCTGGGCCACGCTGGGGTTGGTGGCGCTGGCCTGGCAGGGCCCGGCTCCGGGCACCTGGATCCGCGGCGGCCTCTGGCTGGGCGCGGCCGTGCTGCTGGGGGTCCTGACCAGCGGCATTCAGCTCGGGCCGGCCTTCGACCTCACGCGGGAGTCCGCGCGCAGCGCGGGCCCGCTCTCCCGCGCCCAGGTGCTGGGGCTCAGCACCAGCCCGAGCTGGACCTTCCAGCACCTCATCCTGACCGGGCGCAACTCACTGGGCGTGGTCGCGCTGATGCTGGCGCCGGCCGCGCTGGTGGTCGGGCGCGGAGGTCCCGTGCGGCTGTGGGCCCTCTTGCTGGGAGCCCTGACCCTGGGCCTGGCCCATGCCGCGGCTCCGCCCTGGATCGACCTGTACCGGTCGATCCCCGTGCTGGGCTGGTTCCGCTACCCGCAGCGGCTGCTCTTCGTCACCGCGTTCTGCACCGCCCTGCTGTCCGGCCTCTCGCTCGACGCCCTGCGGGCGGGCCCGCGCAGGCGGGCGGTGGCCGCGGTCGCCGCGGGCTGTGGCCTGGCCCTGGCGAGCTACGCAGCCCGCGTGGATCAGCTCGCGACGGCCGGCTTCGCGGGCCTCGCCAGCCTGGGGGTGGGCAGCCTGGCCCTGCCCCGGCTGCGGTTCGGCTCGGGCCCGGTCGCCACCGTCGCGCTGGCCATCGCGGTCCTCAGCGGCGCCGTGGCCCAGCAGGGCCGCGGCTCCCTCCCCTACAGCCTGGGAGGCAGCCTTCCCCATCGGCTCCGGGAGGAGCTCTACCGCGATCTGGCCGGGCGCGCGGGGGAGCAGCGCGTGGCCAGCCTGCTCGACGTCGCGGGCGCGGGGCTCAAGCGAGGCCCGCACTACGGGCTTCGCTGGCTCGACGACTACGAGCCCCTGAATCTGGCGCGCAGCGCCCGCTTCGCGCAGGCGCTCCAGCACGGCGATGCCCCGCCGAAGTCGCCGGTGCCCTTCGCGGGAGCGGTCCTGCGCCGGCTGAAGCTGGAGGACCTCGGCCCGCTGGCCCGGCGCCGCAGGCTCCTCGATCTGGCCAGCGTGCGCTTCCTGCTGACCGCGCGCCCGCTGGCCAGGACGCCGGAGATGCGCCGCTTCGTCGCTGCGACGGGCCTGATCGCGCGGCCCGCCGCGGATCCCCGCTTCCTGCTTCTGGAGAACCCCGGAGCCCTGCCGCGGGCCTTCGTCACCTATCGGCTGCGCCCCTCGCCGGGAACGCGCGCGCTGCTGCGGCGCATGGCGCGGCCCGACTTCGCGCCCTACGCGCTGAGCTACGTCGAGGGAGCGCTGCCGCCCACCGCGGCCCGGGCCCCGGCGGGACATCCGGCGCGCATCGTGCGGGACGAGCCGAGCCGGGTGGAGATCGAGGCCGAGCTGCAAGCCGATGGCCTGGTCGTCCTGGCCGACAGCTTCGCGCGGGGCTGGAGCGCCCGGGTGGACGGCGAGCCGGCTCCGATCCTGGCCACCAATCACCAGTTTCGCGGCGTCCCCGCGCCCGCGGGTCGGCATCGGATCAGCTTCGAGTACCGGGCCCCGCATCTGGCTGCCGGGGCCCTGGCCAGCCTGGTCGGCGCGGTCGCGCTGGGGGCGCTCGCCGTGGCGACCAGGCGCCCGTAACATGGAGCCTCGATCCGGAGGTCCCATGCCCACATCCCCCGCCCCCCCGAGCCACTCCGAGCGCGTCGCCTTCGACGTCCGGGACGGCATCGCCGACGTCCGCCTGGTCCGCGAGAGCAAGCTGAATGCCCTCGACTTCGCGATGTTCGAGGCGCTGGTCGACACCGGGCGCCGCCTCGCGCAGGAGCCCTCGCTGCGCGCCGTGGTGCTCTCGGGCGAGGGGCGCGGCTTCTGCGCCGGGCTCGACGTCATGAGCTTCATGGGGGGCGGCCTCGGGGCCAAACTGCTCGAGAGGAGCGAGGAGACCCCGGCCAACATGGCGCAGCGGGCCGCCTGGGTGTGGAAGGAGCTCCCGACGCCGGTGATCGCCGCCGTGCACGGCGTCTGCTTCGGGGGCGGCCTGCAGATCGCCCTGGGAGCGGACATCCGCATCGCGGCGCCCGACGCCCGGCTCTCGGTGATGGAGATCAAGTGGGGGCTGGTGCCCGACATGTCGGGCACCCAGACCCTGCGTCACCTCGTGCGGCTCGACGTGGCCAAGGTGCTCACCTTCACGGGGCGCATCGTATCGGGGCTCGAGGCCGCCGAGCTGGGCCTGGTGACCCGGACCCACGAAGCGCCCCGCGAGGCAGCCCTGGAGCTGGCCCGCGAGATCGCCAGCAAGTCCCCGACCGCGATCCGCAGCGCCAAGCAGCTGCTCGACAAGACGGTGGTGGGCGGCGTGGAGGAGGGCCTGCTGCTCGAGGAGAAGCTCCAGCGCGGCCTGCTCGGCCAGCCGAACCAGATCGAGGCCGTGCGCGCCAACGCCGAGAAGCGCGCCCCCGCCTTCGAGGATCCGTCCTAGCCACGAGGCCGAGCGCGCCTCAGTCGAGCTCGATGGTGGCGCTCACCCCGACCGAGAGGCGGCTGCTTCCGCCCTCGGCGGCCGGCGGCGTGAACGCGGCGGCCTCGGCCAGGGCGCGGACCCGCGTCTGCGGCGGCGGCCGGGTTCCACCGGTCTGCAGGTCGAGCCGCACGATCTCGTAGCCCGAGGCATCCAGGGTCTTGCGGACCCGATCGGCCCGCGCGCGGAAGGCGCGGAGCGCCTCGTCCACCAGCTCGTCCTCGATCTCGCGCTGCCGCTCGGGGGAGACCGAGAAGCTCATGCCCTGGAGCTGGATCCGGCTCTGGAGTCGACCCGCCAGGGCCGTCGCCGCCTCGAAGTCGGCGCCCTCCACGATCAGCTGCTGGCTGGCCCGCCAGCGGCGGATGCGCCGATCGTCGTAGACGGGGGTGGTGCTGTAGCCCCCGCTGCGCAGCTTCAGCGCCTTCTCCGAACGGGCCTGGTCGAGGGCCCAGGCCATGGTCTGATTGACGCGATCGGCGAGGGCGGAGGGATCCGCGTCCTCGTCCGTGACGCCGAGCGTGACGGTGATCCAGTCGTTCGCGACTTCCCGCTCGCTCGAGGCCTGGAAGGACACCCGGCGCATCGGATCGCGCTCCTCGGCCACGGCGCTGCCGGAGGCGCAGGCCAGCGCCAGCCAGGAGAGCAGGACGATCGAATGTCGGACATGCACGGCCGCTTCCTCCGATGGGCAGTGGCGCAGTGTATCCTCGGCGGACCCGCGCGCGCCCGAGGAGCCGACGATGACTCAGATCGCCGTATTCATCTTCGACCGGATCACCGCCCTCGATGCCATCGGCCCCTACGAGATCCTGCAGCGCCTGCCCGACGCGGAGCTGTGCTGGGTGGCCCACGAGGCCGGCACGGTGCGGACCGAGGGGGGCAAGCTCGGACTGGTCGCCGACCGACGCATGGAGGAGGTGCCGAGCCCGGACATCGTGGTCGTGCCCGGCGGCTTCGGCGTCGACGCCCTGCTGGGCGACGAGCGCCTGCGGAGCTGGCTGCGCGGTGCGCATGCCAGCTCGCGCTGGACGACCTCGGTCTGCACGGGCTCGCTGCTGCTCGGCGATGCCGGCCTGCTGAAGGGCCTGCGCGCCACCAGCCACTGGGCCCAGCTCGGGCGGCTGGCGGATTTCGGCGCCACGCCGACCCCCGAGCGCGTCGTCTTCGAAGGGAAGGTCGTGACTGCCGCGGGGGTCTCCGCGGGAATCGACATGGCCCTGCGCCTGGTGGCCGAGGAGAAGGGCGAGGCGCTGGCCCAGGCGATCCAGCTGGGGGTCGAGTACGACCCGCAGCCGCCCTTCGACAGCGGCTCCCCCCAGAAGGCGGCCCCCGAGATCCTCGAGACCGTGCGCGGCCTGCTGGCCGAGCGCCTGGCGGAGGCCTGAGCGCGCTGGGCTAGCCCAGCAGGGAGCGTGCGATTCCGGGCAGCAGCGCCGGGCGGCGCCCGACGCCCAGCAGCGCCGCGATCCGGATCGCCCCCTCGATGGCGTAGGGCGTCGAAAACAGCCCGCCGTGGACCTGCTGCGCCAGCAGATCCCGCGCTGCCTCCTCGGGCGGGGCCGGGCGGGCCGCGACGGCCGCCGGACTCTCCGGGCTCAGCAGGTCGTGGATCATCAGCAGGCCGTTCAAGGCGCGCGTGGTGTCGGGGTCGAAGGCCTCGACCCCGAAGGCCACCGCTCCGTGGAAGGCCGCTTCGAAGATCGGGTGGCGCAGGGAGCGCGTCATGGTAATGGCGGCCACGTTGGCGGACACCGGCACGCCGGCCCCGCAGCCGGTCGGGCCCGCGGTGGCCCAGCGCTCGGCGGCCAGCGTCTTGCCGACGTACTGGGCCGCCTGGTAGCCGGCTCCCTGGACGGAGACGATGTTTCGCGTCACGCAGGAGCGCCCCTCGCCCACCCGTCCCGGGCCGAGGAGGCCAAGCGTCTCGAGGGCCCGCTGCCAGGCCGGTCGCGCCGGGTGCCGCCGGGCCACGGCGGCGAGCGCCTCGGGACGCTGCGCGATCGGCGTGGTGGGCGAGACCATCAGCGCCAGCGAGCGCACGCAGCCCGCGGGCAGGGAATCGACGATCGCGTTCATCGCGCCCGTGAGTCGCCACTCGCGACCGCGACCCGGGGCGTAGGCGTAGAGGCCGAGGTCCAGGGCCCCCTCGTCCGCGCAGGCGCGCAGGGTCGCGGCGATGGCGCGCGGATCGCCCAGCAGGTCGGTGGGTCCCACGGGCACCAGCAGGCGTCCCGAGAGCGAGCTGTCCTTGGGAAGGGTCTCGGGCGGGGAGACCGTGTCGATCCACAGCACGTCGGCGCCCGCCTCGAGCAGCAGGGAGGTCGGGGCGATCTCCGCCGCGGCACCGAGCACCGCGAAGCGCCGGCCCGAGAGGTCGATCTCGCCCGCCTCGTCCAGAGCCTGGGCGACCAGCCAGCGGAGCGCCGCGGCCACCGGCTCGGAGACCCGCTCCTCCTCCCTCAGCAGGCTCGCCAGCTCGAGCAGCTCGCGGCCCGCGTAGGTCCGACCGCGGTACGGCACGCGCGGGACCAGTCGCCCCTTTCCGGTGAGCTGCAGCGGGGCCAGGGCCAGCGGCTCGCCGGCGGATTCGAGAGCCTCGCGGAGCGGCCGCTCCCCGCCGATGCCGGCCAGCCGCAGGGCCTCCTGGGCGCGCTCCACCAGGAAGCGACCGATCTCCAGGCGCTCTGGCGCCGCCAGCCGGGCGGCCTCGAAGCGCGGCAGGGCCTCGCAGTAGCCGCTGCGAAACTCCTTCTGGCTCTGCGGGAGCCCGGCGCCCGAGAGCGCCTGCGGCCAGCGCTCGCTGGCCTCGCACAAGATCCGGTGGAACAGGCTCGATCCGGTCTCTGCCTCGGGAAGAACGACGCCGCTGCGGTCGGGCTGGGACATGGAACCTCCGTGCACTGGCAGCGCCCCGGCCGAGCCGAGTGCTGTCGCGCGTGAGAAACTATCTGGCATGCGACTGCCGACCCCGGGGGGAGCTGCGAGCCGGCGGACCCCGGGGCGGATACTAACAGCAAATGACTGCTAGTCACCCCACTGCCAGGGCCCGAGTCGGGCTAGGGTCCGACGGGAGGCAGATCCGGGTGTACCGAGCCGTCATCTTCGACCTCGGGGGCGTCGTCCTGGGGTCGCCGCTCCACGCCATCGCCGACTACGAGCGGGAGCACGGGATCCCCCGGGGCTTCATCAATCGGGTGGTGGTGGAGACGGGCGCGACCGGCGCCTGGTCGCGGCTCGAGAGAGGCGAGCTCGAGCTCGACGGCTTCTACGAGGCCTTCGATCGCGACTGCGCCCGGGCCGGGCGCCGGATCTCGGCCCGGGCCATGATGGAGCGCATGGCCGCCGCGGCCGAGCCGCGGCCGGCCATGCTGGGCGCGCTACGCCAGATCCGGGCTCGAGGCCTGCGCGCCGGCGCCATCACCAACAACTGGTCGGGCGACGAAGGGGGCAGCAGGGCCCTGGCCCCGCACTTCGACGTCTTCGTCGAGTCCTGCGTAGTGGGCCTGCGCAAACCCGACCCCCGCATCTACGAGCTCGCCTGCCGCGAGCTGGACGTCGCGCCGGGCGAGGCGGTCTTCCTCGACGACATCGGGCTCAACCTGAAGCCGGCCCGGGCCCTGGGCATGACCACCGTCAAGGTGGAGGATCCGGACCGGGCCCTGGCGGAGCTGGCACAGATCCTGGGCTTTCCGCTCACCGGAGCCCAGCCCTGAGGCCGGAGCCCCCGCCCCCAGGCCTGATCCCCCTGGGGCCCAGCCCTATCATCGACTTATTGAGATGAACTGATCCAACCGGTATCCTCCCCGGCGTCCGACCCGGGTCGGTCCAGACCGGAGACCCCATGTCCGCCTCAGTCCGCAGCGATCTCGAGACGCTCCTCGCCCAGCGCATCGCCATCCTCGACGGAGCCATGGGCACCATGATCCAGGGCTTCGAGCTCTCCGAGGCCGACTTCCGCGGCGAGCGCTTCGCCGACTGGTCGCGCGACCTGAAGGGCAACAACGATCTGCTGGTGCTGACCCGTCCGCAGGTGATCGAGCAGATCCACCACGCCTATCTGGCGGCGGGTGCGGACATCATCGAGACCAACACCTTCTCGGGAACCCGCATCGCCCAGGCCGACTACGGCATGGAGCAGATCGTCCCGGAGCTGAACCGGCGGGCGGCCGAGCTGGCGCGCGCAGCGGCCGAGGCCTGGACGGCGAAGACGCCCGGCCAGCGGCGCTTCGTGGCCGGCGCCATCGGACCGACCAACAAGACCCTGTCGATCTCGCCGGACGTGAACGACCCCGCCTTCCGCGACATCGACTTCGAGGACCTGCGCGAGGCCTACGCCGAGCAGGCCGAGGCACTGATCGAGGGCGGCGTCGAGCTGCTGCTGATCGAGACGATCTTCGACACGCTGAACGCCAAGGCGGCAATCGTCGCCTGCGCCGAGGTGCAGGAGCGCCTGGGCAGCCAGCTGCCGGTGATGCTCTCGGTCACGATCACCGACCGCAGCGGACGCACCCTCTCGGGCCAGACCGTGGAGGCCTTCTGGGCCTCGGTGTCCCACGCCGATCCGATCTCGGTCGGCATCAACTGCGCCCTGGGCGCCGACGAGATGCGCCCCTTCCTGGCCGATCTCTCCGCGGTCGCGCCCGTCTACCTGAGCAGCTACCCGAACGCCGGGCTGCCCAACGCCTTCGGCGGCTACGACCAGAGCCCCGAGGAGATGGCCGCCAAGCTCCGCGACTTCGGCGAGAGCGGCCTGCTCAACCTGGCGGGCGGCTGCTGCGGCACCACCGACGCCCACATCGCCGCCCTCGCGCACGCGCTCCGGGACCTGCCGCCGCGCCGGCGCCCCGGCCCGGAGGCCGGCGTGACGACCTGGAGCGGCCTCGAGCCCTACTCGATCCGACCCGAGACCAACTTCACGACGATCGGCGAGCGGACCAACGTCACTGGCTCGAAGCGCTTCGCCAACCTGATCAAGAAGGCGGACTACGGCACGGCCGTGGAGGTGGCGCTGGACCAGGTCCGGGGCGGTGCCAACGTCATCGACGTCAACATGGACGAGGGCATGCTCGATTCCGAGCAGGCCATGCGGACCTTCCTGAACCTGATCGCGACCGAGCCCGACGTGGCCCGGGTTCCGATCATGATCGACAGCTCCAAGTGGTCGGTGCTGGAGGCCGGCCTGCGCTGCGTCCAGGGCAAGGGCATCGTCAACTCGATCAGCCTCAAAGAGGGCGAAGAGGACTTCCTGGAGAAGGCCCGGGCAGTCCGGCGCTACGGCGCCGCCGTGGTGGTGATGGCCTTCGACGAGGTCGGCCAGGCGGACACCGCCGAGCGAAAGGTGGAGATCTGCCAGCGCGCCTACCGGCTGCTGAGGGAGAAGGCGGCCTTCGAGGCCAGCGACATCGTCTTCGACCCGAACATCCTGGCCATCGCCACCGGGATCGAAGAGCACAACCGCTATGCCCTCGACTTCATCGAGGCCACCCGCACCATCAAGGAGACCTGTCCCGGGGTCCGGATCTCGGGAGGCGTCTCGAACCTCTCCTTCTCCTTCCGCGGCAATGAGCTGGTGCGCGAGGCGATCCACACCGCCTTCCTCTACCACGCCATCCAGGCCGGCCTGGACATGGCGATCGTCAACGCCGGACAGATCGGGGTCTACGCCGACATTCCCAAGGAGCTGCTCGAGCACGTCGAGGATCTGCTCTTCGACCGCCGCCCGGACGCCACGGAACGCATGGTGGAGCTGGCGGCGACGGTGCAGGGCAGCGGCCGCAAGCGCGAGCTGGATCTCGCCTGGCGGGAGGCCCCCGTCGAGGAGCGGCTCTCCCACGCCCTGGTCCACGGCATCGTCGACTTCATCGAGACCGACACCGAGGAGGCACGCCAGAAGCTGGACCGTCCCCTCGACGTCATCGAAGGCCCGCTGATGGACGGCATGCAGGTGGTAGGCGACCTCTTCGGCGAGGGGAAGATGTTCCTGCCCCAGGTCGTGAAGAGCGCCCGCGCCATGAAGCGGGCCGTGGCCTACCTGACCCCCTTCATGGAGGAGGAGAAGCAGGCCACGGGGCGCCGCTCCCAGGGCAAGGTGCTGCTGGCCACGGTGAAGGGCGAC
>CAZYOL010000107.1:0-14675 GCA_964649065.1 uncultured Spirochaetales bacterium | reverse complement strand
TGCATTCGCTCTCGGTGCTACACACGATTTCTGAGACGGAACACTAGCCGACGAAGAAGGCGTTCAGCTTGTTGCCGTCGAGGTCGCGGAAGTAGCCGGCGTAGAAGCCGTCGCCCCGCGGCCCCGGTGCGCCCTCGTCGCTGCCGCCGAGCTCGAGGGCCTTGGCGTGGATCGCGTCCACCGCCTCCTTCGACGGCGCCCGCAGCCCCACCATCACCCCGTTGCCGACGCTGGCGGCCTGCTGGTCGTAGGGCCGCGTGAGGGCCAGGCAGGCCTGGTCGAGGCTCGTGCCCCAGAGCACGAAGCTCTCGATCTGCATCAGGCGCTTGGCGCCGAGCAGCTCGAGCAGCGAGTCGTAGAACGCATAGCCGCGCTCCGGGTCGTTGGTGCCGAGCGTCACGTAGCCCACCATCGTCCTGTTCCTCCTCGGTCGTGGCTGGGATCCGAGAGCTTGCCACTTCGCGCTGCTCGGCACCCCCTGGGCCACGGATTTTTCCCCATGCGTATCGCGACTATTCACTCCCTTCCAGTGGATCGGCCCGCGGGGTGCGATGCCCGCACGCAGGGCCGACGCGAGGAGCAGGGCCCGGACGACGGCGTCGGAGCGGCACGAACGTCCCGTATGATCTCGGCCGATGGCTCGGCAGCGATCGCGAAGGCGAGCAAGCCAGACCACAGCGCCTCGCCTCCAGCGACCCGAGCTCCGCAAGGGCAGCGCCGCCCGGACTCTCCCGGGCGGCTCGGGACAGCTGGCCCCGGGCGCGGAGCTGGGGCTGGCCCTGCTGCCGCTGGCTCTCACCCTGCTTCTCTACGCCGGCGATCTGCAGCTCGGCTTCTTCGTCTGGGACGACGCCTACTACGTCGAGGGCAACCCCTGGCTGCAGGATCCCTCGCTGGACGACGTCCTGGCGATCCTCACGCGGCCGTACTTCGCGAACTACGCGCCGGCGACGCTGCTGAGCTACCTGGTCGATCGCACGCTCGGCGGCTTCGATCCGTGGGTCTACCACCTCTCGAGCAATCTGTGGGCCGGCCTGGCGGCCGTCGGCGTCTACGCCGTTGGCAGGGTGCTCCTCGGAACGGCCTGGGCGGCGCTCGCCGCCGCGCTGCTCTTCGCGGTCCACCCGGCCCACGTGGAGGCCGTCGCCTGGATCTCGAGCCGCAAGGATCTGGTGGCGACGGCCTTCGCGCTGCCCTCGCTGGCCGCCTATCTGAAGGCCC
Organism: uncultured Spirochaetales bacterium; assembly: GCA_964649065.1. Classification (GTDB taxonomy): domain Bacteria; phylum Myxococcota_A; class UBA9160; order UBA9160; family SMWR01; genus CAZYOL01. The sequence continues at coordinate 13,454 of CAZYOL010000107.1, read as the reverse complement.
GCCAGGGCTCCCGTCGCCGGGCCTGGTATGCGATCTCCGTAGCGCTGTTCGTCCCGGCGATCGCCGCAAAGCTCTCGGTCGCCGTGCTTCCGGGCGTGCTGGCCCTCTTCGATCTGCTCCGCGAGCGACGCCGCGGCCCGGGCGTCGTGCTCGACAAGATCCCCTTCCTCGCCCTGGCCCTCCTCTTCTACGTCCCCACGGCCAGCGCCCAGCCCGAGACCCGACTCCCCCTCGACCCCTTCGTGGCCGCCCACAGCCTGCTCCGGAGCCTGTGGCTCCTCACGGGCCTCGGCGACTACGTGCTCGCGCGCGGTCGGCCGGCCCAGGAGACGCTGCCTCTGCTGCGCGCACTCACGCTGGGCGCAGCGCTGCTGCTCTTCGCTCTCCCGGCCATGCTGTGGCGCCGGCTGCCGGGCACCGGGCTCGCGCTCTACGGCTGGGTCGTGGGCGGGCTGGTGCCGCCTCAGCTCCTGTCCCTGATCCACCCGGTGGCGGATCGTTATCTGTTCTTCTCCTCGGCGGGGCTCGCCCTGCTCGTCGTGTGGGCGGGCCAGCGCATGCTCGAGCCGCGCGGCCGCCTTCCCGGGATTGCTGCGACCCTCGCCTGCCTGGTCCTGCTCGCCGGCTGGCTGCACGGCACGGTCGGGACCCTCCGCGACTGGCGGGATCCCCGCTCGGTCTGGCGGGCGGCCGCGGAGAGGTCGGGGGACGTGGCCGTGCACTACTTCCTGGGGAGCCACTACCTCCATCTGGCGGACTCGATGCGCGCGGACGGGAAGCCCCTGGCGCAAGAGCGATTCCGCGAGCTGGCCGAGCTGGAGTGGGCCGGCGACCCCCGGCTCGACGACCTGCTGGCGGAGGCGGAAGGCGGAGGCCGCGGCCGCGTCCACGAGGCCTTCCGGGCCCACCTGCAGCGGGTGGCGGGAGCGGAGCTGGAGCGAGCGCTGGACGCAAAGGGGAATCGCGTGATGCCGAACCTCTTCGTGCGCCTGGGCGACCACGCCATGGCCAGCGGAGACTTCGACCGCGCCCTGCTGCTCTTCCAGCAGGCGTACTTCGAGTCCCAGGGCCACACCCTCGAGAGCTATCGCGATCACCAGCGGGCCCTCGTCGCCTACAAGATCGCTGCGGCCTATCGGGAGAAGGGCGACTACGGCTCGGCCCTCGAGTGGCTGGCGGCGGCGGCCGAGGTGCAGCGCCAAGCCGGCCGGAACTGGCTCACCGATCTCGAGCAAGAGCGCCGGCGCCTGGAGGCCCTCGCCGGCCCGGCGAGCGGCCCCTCCCCGCCTTGAGGAGGCTCGGCGGACGGCGTCCTTCGAAGCACAGCTCAGCGCGTCGGTGTGGCGGCGGCGACCGCGGCGCTGTCCTGGCCTGGCAGCAGCGCGCTCAGGAGGTCCGGCTGGCGTAGCACGCGCGGCACCTTGACCTGAGTCGCAGACGCGCCCCGCTCGACCAGCCGCTCGCGCAGCGCGTGAAAGGAGCCCGCGGGAACCCAGCGCACCTGCAGGGCGCCCAGGCGGCCGTCGTCCCGGATGGAGCCGTAGTACGGTGACGCCCGGCGCAGGGCCTGCTCCAGACGCTCGGCGAGCTGGCCGGCCGAGACCGCCGCTGCGTCGCCTCGGGGACGCTCGATCAGGTAGATGTAGCGAGGCGGGGAGCTGGCCAGGTCCGGCAGGATCGTATAGTCGATCATCGCGGCCTCGGTCTCGGCGAGGGCCTCCACGAGCGCCGTCTGGGCGGCGTCTTCGGAGGTCTTCTCGGCCGCCAGGTTGAGCAGGGTGCCGCGGCGATACAGGAACTCGACCACCGGCGCGCGGTTCTGGAAGCCGACCACGCCGATCACGTCACCGACGCGATAGCGATACAGGCCGGCAACCGTGGTGACGACCACCTCGTAGTGACGACCCAGCTCGAGATCCTCGAGGCTGCAGGTCTCCGGCTCTGCCTCGTCCAGGGCCTCGGCCGGGATGAACTCGAAGAAGGCGGCACCCGGCGGCATGACGTAGTGCGAATCACGGGCACTCACGCCGATCCCGATCACCGCCTCCGAGGCGACGAAGGCCGGGGAGTAGAACGGAAGCGCGCCCAGATAGTGTCGCGCGGCCTCCACGTAGGCGGAGAAGCTGCCACCGACGATCGCGCTGACGAAGCGCAGCCGCGGCCAGATCCGCAGTGCCAGGCCCTCGGAGCCCTGGGCCATGCACTGCTCGATCTCCCGGGCTCGGACGGGATCGGCTCGCAGGCGGGCCCTCAGCTGCTGGCGCTCCGCCGGCTCGAGCTCGAGCTCGGCGTTCAGCTCGCCGCGCGCGAGGTCCGCCAGCAGCGCGGGCCCGCGTCGCTCGAGCGTGCGCAGGAGCTCGAGCACCACCGGGAGAAAGGGGGCCGAGAGAAAGCTCAGATCGCGGCGGCGCAAGGCGAAGAGCAGATGCAGGTAGAGGCCGGTGGCCAGCGACGGGAGCTCGTACACCGCGGACGGCGAAGGACCCAGAAAGGGCGCCATCCGGCGCGCCCCGCGCATGAGGAAGGCACTCAGGGAGCCCGTCGGCAGCCCTGCCTCCGAGGGCTCCGTCAGACCGGATCCGATCAGCACGAGCCCCATGCCGGTCCGGCGCGCAGCTGGCACGGCTTCGATCAAGAAGCCGCGGCCTACCAGGCCGACGTACCTCGACATCAGGCCGTGCGAGGCCCGCGTCCCGGGCACCCGCTTGTTGCGACCCGTGGTACCCGAGGACAGGTAGAGCGCGACGACGGGATCCGCCGTGAGGACATTGCCCTCGCCCTGTGCGATGCGGTCGATGTCGGCGCGAAAGTCCTCGTAGCCGGCGAGAGGCAAGGCGCGCCGGAACTCCGCCGCGCCGCGAATCGCGCTCAGCCCATGCCGCCGCCCGAATTCCGTGTCGCGGTTGCGCCGGAGAATCCTCTGCAGGAGCGCTTCCGACACCGCCGGCGCGTGCCGGGTCTCTGCATCGAAATAGCGCCGGGCCCGCTGGCCGACGAGGCGCAGCACGGTCCCGAACGATCGCGCCGCCCAGCCATGAATCATGGCCGCCGATCAGGCCAGACATCCACGCTCCTGTCAAGCCGCGGCGCCCCGCTGCGCCGGGGCCGGCTCAGGAGAGCGGCGTCAGGCCGTCGGCGACGTCGGTGGCGTAGGCCTTCACGGCGGGCACCACGCCTGCCACAGCAGCGAGGACGACGATTCCGAAGGGGGCCCACAGCAGAACGGGATGGAAGCCGAAGGGATCGAGGACCACCCCCGTCTGGGCGCGAACGATCTGGGCGGCGGCGGCGAAGATCGCGCCGTAGGCCACGAAGCCGCCCAGCCCGCCCAGGACGCCGATGCTGGCGGCCTCGAGCACGATCGCCGAGAAGACCGTGCGCCGACGCGCCCCCAGCGCCCGGAGAATCGCGAACTCGCGCCGGCGCTCGTTCATGGTGTTGTAGATGCTGGCGAGGATCGATCCGGCCGCGACGGCCACCACCAGATAGGCAACCAGGGAGAGCACGCGGTGGGCCCAGCCGAGCTTCGCGAAGAAGCCGGCCATGACCCGACCGATCGGGAAGGCGAGGGTCGCGACCTGACCCTGCTTGTTGATGGTCTGGTCGAGCAGGAAGCCCGTCTGCGGGGAGACGAAGCGCAGCATCACGGCGCTCAGCTCCTTGTGCTCGTCCGGGATCTCCGCCTGCTCCTCGGCCCGGAAGCTCTCGCCGGAGCCGCGCAGCACGTGGCCCGACATGCGATAGATGCCCTCGATCGGAATCCAGATCACCCGATCCGCCGGGGTATTGGTGGGCTGCAGCACACCGGTCACCCGGTACTCCTCCCGGTGGCGCTGGCTCTCGTCGAAGACGACCCCGTGGTGGGGGTGGAAGACGTCGCCCACCGCGAGCTTCAGTCGCGCGGCAGCGAAGCTTCCGAGCACGGCCTCGCGGGACCCAGCCTCGAAGAGGCGCCCGCCATCCTCGAGCGCGAAGCCCCCGCCGCCGTCGAGCTCCACCCCTTTGAAGAGCTCCCCGAGCGTCCCGACGATGCGGAAGTTGCGGTAGTTGTCGCCCACCGCGTACGGAATCGCGAGCTCCACGCGCGGGTCGTCCCGCACGGCCTCGTAGAGGCTCCAGGGGATGTTTCCGGGCGAGGTCTCGAGGTGGAAGACGGCGTTGAGGACCAGCTGGAGCTGGCTGCCGCGGGCGCCGAGGACGGCGTCGAAGCCGAGCGGGCCGCCGACGAAGGCGCGCTCGCTCTGGCTCTGGATGCCGAAGACCGCGAGCACCAGCCCGCAGGCCAGGCTCGTGGATGCCGCCGTGACCCAGGTCGAGAGCGCGTGCTGCCCGAGGCTGCGCCGCACCAGCAGCGGGAGCCCGGCGGGCCCGAGCCAGATGCTCACCCCGCAGGCCTGGAGGCGCGGACGCGATTGAGCGCGCCGAGCTCCTCGCTTCGGTCGAAGGCGGCGAGGATCTCCCGGTCGTGGCTCACGAGCAGCAGTGCCGCGCCGGCCTCGCGGCAGACCTCGCGCACGAGGGCGAGGGCCTGCTGCGCGCTGCGGGGATCGAGGTTCCCGGTGGGCTCGTCCGCCAGCACCAGGGAGGGGCGATTGGCCAGGGCTCGGGCCACGGCCACCCGCTGCTGCTGGCCGACCGAGAGCTGGGCGGGCCGGTGCTCGAGGCGGTCTCCCAGGCCGACGCGCTCGAGCATCCGGCGCGCGGCGGCTTCGTCGGCGGCCCCGGCGAAGGCCATCGCCAGCAGCACGTTCTCCAGGGCGCTGTAGCCCTGCAGGAGGTTGAAGGTCTGGAACACATAGCCCACGTGACGGGCGCGCAGACGGTCGCGCGCCGCCTCCGAGGCGGCGACCATCTCCTCGCCAGCGACGACCACCCGGCCCGCGTCCGGGCGCAGGATGCCTGCGATGCAGTGGAGGAGCGTGGTCTTCCCCGAGCCGCTCGGTCCGTGCAGCGCCGCCTGTTCCCCCGCCTCCAGCTGGAAGGACGGCAGATCCAGGACCGCCGCGCGGCTGCCGTCGGGTGCCCGGTAGTCCTTGCGGAGCCCTTCGATGGCCAGGGCCTGCACGCCTCAGGAGCTCTCCGCGACCACGCGCTCCGCCTTCAGCCGGTAGAGGCTCAGGACGTAGCCTCCCTCCGTCGTGTCCTCGCCGACCTCCAGCGTGCCGAGCGCGGTGACCTGTCCGTAGAAGTCGCGGCTCACGTTCTCGGCCGCCTCGGAGTCGACCAGGATCCACTCGCTCATGCCGAGGCCGTCTCCGAAGCAACAGCCCATCTCGTTCTTGGCCGCCAGGACGAACTTGGTGATCTTGCCCTTGCGCATCTCCGCCGGGATGAAGAAGCCGCGGACGGCGACGCGCTGCCCGTCGAGGGCGCGCACCGCCTCGGGGAAGACCTTCTCGCGGCGCTCGCGCAGGGCTTCCGCGTCGCGATCGGCGAGCTCTTCGGGAAGCGGCGGCTGGTAGCCGAAGCCGGACAGGAGCTCCCAGGAGACGGGCTCGTAGGGTCGCGACGCGTCCCCGGGAACCCGCGCGGGCTCGGCCCGGATGGCTGGAGGGGGCGGCAGCAGCATCATCCAGGTCGGGACGGCGGCGAGGCCGAGGCAGGTCAGCGCGAGGGCCAGCCGGTTCCCGAGCCGAGAGCTCCGGCTCCTCATCGTTTGCCTCCGTGAGCCAGCGCCGGGGCGGAGCCTGCGTGCTCTTCGTTGCCCTCGGGAAAGTCGAAGGCCACGGCCTCGAAGGGCCGTCCCTTGACGACGACCCGGGCGATCTCGCCGCGGAAGCGCTCGAGGCCCCGCAGCCGCGGGTGGCGGATGCGGAATTCGGAGCTGTCCCCCACGGTCTCGCCCGTGAGGACGTTCGCGATGGCCCCGAGGGCGAGCTCGCTGCGGGCCCCGGCCGCGTCGCCGGGCTCCCCGGCCTCGATCCGCAGGCCGAGCGTCTTCTGCGCGACGCGCACGCCGCGCTCGGCCTCGCCGTCGAGCACGTAGGCGCGGAGCTCGCCGGAGTCGGCATCCAGCACGAGCTCCACGTGCGCGAACTCCTCTCCGAGCACCACCAACGTTCCGCCGTGGGGCGCCACGTGCTCGTGGTGGCCCTCTTCGGCGAGGGAGCCCGCCGGCAGCGCCAGGGCCAGTCCGAGGAAGGGCAAGATCGATTTCGTCATGACTCGTCTCCGCGGCCCGTCGCCAGATCGCGGCGACGGGCCCGCTTCGGATCCAGGGAAGGCCGGGGCCTGCGGAAGCGCTCAGCCGAGGGTGAGCCGCGGCGGCGCGCGAGGGCCGCAATCGGCGAGCTGCAGCGAGCCGGGGGCCCGACCGGAGCGCGGCGCCAGGAGCCGTGCCTCGCCCGCGGGAGGCAGCAGCTGCGTCGCGCCGAGCCAGGAGTCGCCGGCGCGGGCTTGCTGGGCCGCCACGCAGCGCAGGCAGCGATCGGCATCGTGGGCCCGCCCCGCAGCCTCGCTCGCGGAGCACTCCCATGCCGGGGCCCCGTCGTGCCCGACGGCGATCTCGAGATGCGGGGGAGAGGCCCAGGCGACGAGCAGCAGGGGCAGGCAGGCCCAGCCGAACGCCCGCAAGCCCCGAGGGGCGGTCCAGACCCGCTGCGGCCGGCCAATCCAGCGGCGGACGCCCGCCCGCGGCGGGCACGGGCCCCACTTGCCGTTCCGTGCCCCCATGATCCGGGAGTATGCCACGCCGTCCTGCTCGGCAAGCCGGCGCTCCGACTTGCGAGCCGCTCGGACGCGGCCGACAGCCTCCGTGGCCTCAGGCCGCCTCTGCCGGCTCCTGAAGCGACGCGAAGACCCGCGTCAGCTCGCCTTCATCCAGGGTTTCGAGCTCCAACAGGCGCTGCGCACCGTCGTCGAGAACCGAGCGATTGCGGTGCAGGAGCTCCTCGGCGCGCGACAGGGCAGCGTCCACGAGCTCCCGCACGGCGGCGTCGACCCGGTTCGCGGTCTCGGCTCCGAAGGGTGCGGCGCCCTGGCCGGAGGCGCTCGCGAGGAGATTGGGCCGCTCGTTCGAATACGTCACGTTTCCGAGCTCCGGGACCATCGCGTAGCGGGTGACCATGCTGCGCGCGATCTCGCTCGCCCGTGCCAGATCGTCCGAGGCTCCGGTGGACAGGTGTCCGTAGACGATCTTCTCCGCGGCGCGCCCGCCCAGCAGCACGGCCATCTTGTTCTCGAGCTCCTGCCGGGTCATCAGGAAGCGATCCTCGGTCGGGCGCTGCATCGTATAGCCCAGGGCGCCGATTCCCCGAGGGATGATCGAGATCTTGTGCACGGGATCCGAGCCCGGGAGAGCCGTGGCTACGATGGCGTGCCCCATCTCGTGGTGGGCGACGATCTCCCTCTCCTTCGGGTTCAAGAGCCGATTCTTCTTCTCGAGACCCGCGACGATCCGCTCCACCGCGGTCGTGAAGTCGCGAGTCTCGATCTCCGCTGCGCCACGCCTCGTGGCCACCAGCGCGGCCTCGTTCACCAGGTTGGCCAGCTCGGCGCCAGTGAAGCCGGGCGTGAGCTCCGCGATGCGCAGCACGTTCACCTCGGGTGCGAGCGCCACGCCCTTCAAGTGCACCTCGAGGACGGCGGCGCGGCCGACGCGATCCGGCCGGTCCACGAGGACCTGCCGGTCGAAGCGACCCGCCCGCAGCAGCGCGGCGTCGAGGACCTCGGGCCGGTTCGTGGCCGCGAGCAGCACGATCCCACTGGCTGCGTCGAAGCCGTCCATCTCGACCAGCAGCTGATTGAGGGTCTGGTCCTTCTCGTCGTTGCCACCGCCGAGGCCGGGCATGCCGCCGCGCGCCCGCCCGAGGGCATCGAGCTCGTCCACGAAGATGATGCACGGCGCCTGCGCCCGGGCCTGCTCGAAGAGATCCCGCACGCGCGCCGCTCCGACGCCGACGAACATCTCCACGAACTCCGACCCGCTGATCGAGAAGAACGGGACCTTGGCTTCGCCCGCCACGGCCCGGGCAAGAAGGGTCTTTCCCGTGCCCGGCGGTCCGACGAGCAGGACGCCACGGGGCATGCGGGCGCCGAGCCGTCCGTAGTAGGTCGGATCCTTCAGGAACTCCACGACCTCCGTGAGCTCCTCCTTGGCCTCGTCCACCCCCGCGACGTCGTCGAAGCTCACTCGGGTATCCGTTTCCACGTAGATCTTCGCGCGACTCTTCCCCACGGACATCAAGCCCCCGACGCCACGCCCCGCCAGCCGGCGGAACAGGAAGAGGTAGATCGCGATGACGAACAGGAACGGAAACGCGAGCGCAAGGATGCGGGCAAAGGGGCCCGTCTGCGGCCGCGCGGCGTACTCGACCTGGGCGGCTGCCAGACGAGTGGCCAGATCCTCCTCGACTCGCGTCGTGACGAAGCGACCGCCGTACGGGTCGGTGAAGCGCCCGAGGATCCGGTCCCCGGAGACGACGACCTCGGAGACCTCACCGGCCGCGAGCCGTTCGAGGAATGCGCTGTACGGGATCTCTTCGGGGCCGCCCAGGCGTCCAGACAGCACGAACGCTGCGAAGGACCCCAGCGCCAGGACTGCGACGAGCGCGGAGGTGCGGACGGACCATTTTCGAGGCTGAGACGGGTCGTTCGTCATGTGTCCATGATAGATCGCGAAATGATCTAGACAAATCATGAACGCCCCGGGTCTGCCCGAGACAGCGCGCGGCTGCTGGCCGCCCGTTTCGGGCGATCCCCCGAGCCCGTCGCTACCCGCCGGTCGTCGGCTCCGAATCCGGCTCCTTCCGCCATTTGAGGATCCTGGCGGGGACGCCGCCGACGATCGCGTAGTCGGGCACATCCTTCGCCACCACCGCCCCACCGGCCACGACGGCCCCTTCGCCGATGGTCACGCCGTCCATCACGGTCACACGGGCCCCGATCCACGCGCCATGGCCGATGTGGATGCCGCCCTTGAGGTCGTGCCCCTGTCGCCGGATCGGGACGTCGAGGCGGTCGAAGTGGTAGGTGCCCCCGCCGAAGTAGCAGAGCGGACCGATGAGCACTTCGTCGGCGATCACGAGCACGTTGCCGCCGAGCGCATTGAGCGAGGCGTTGGCGCCGATGCCGACGTGGCGCCCGATACGAATGGTGCCGTCCTTGCAGCGGATCATCGCTCGCTCACCGATGGTGCACTCATCGCCGATGACGATCGCCGGCTCGGCCTCGCTGCGGCCGTCGATCACGGCGCCGTCGGCGACCATGACCCCCCGGCCGAGCTCGACCTTGCAGACGTTGCGGAGCGTGACGTCGGCTCCGAAGAGCGCCTTCTTCGCACCAGCGCGGAAGAGGCTGGGGTAGAGCAGCTTGCGGAACACCAGCCCGAGGGCCCCGGGCAGCAGTCGGCCGAGGCCGGTGACCAGCTCGAAGCGCAGCAGGTAGAAGAGGCTCCGCGACCCGACCACGAGGTCCTGGTAGCTACGCAGCGGCGACTTCGAGCCCGACGCGATGCGCTCGTGCGTCTTGACGTAGGCCGGGCCTTCCTGAGACTCGACGTTCGGCGGCGTTTCGCTCTGGGTCATGGGCAGCTCGCGGGGCAGGAGCCCTGGCGAAGACCTTCAGCTCGCCGCCGGCTCGGGTGACTCGACCGGCGCGACGCTCGGCAGATCGTAACCTACGCCCTCGGCACGGTCGGCGGCGATCGCTTCCTCGATGTCGCGGAGCTCGAGGTCCTTGGGGAGGTGGCCGTGCTCGACGTACCAGTGAGCCGTCCGGGTCAGCCCCTCGTGGATGCCGACGCGAGGACGATAGCCCAGTTCGTCTCGTGCCTTGTCGATGTCGAAAGCGCGGACCTGCACGAACCAGTTGGCCCTGCGACGAAAGAGCGGCGGGGTGATTCGCAGCGGCGTGCAGACCGCTTCGCACAACAGCGACGCGCTGTACAGAGGCCAGTATGGGTAGTGCTTGATCTTGACGTCGATGCCCATCGATCGGCCAACGTAAGTGATCAGGTCGTTGAGTGAGTAGTAGTGCTCGTCAGCGGCGATGTAGGCCTCCCCTTTCTTCCCCTTCTCGGCGGCCAGAAGGAAGAGGTCGACAAGGTTGTCGATGTAGACCGGGTGGTAGGTCGTATTGCCGGAGCCGAACATCATGAAGCTGCCACCGAGCGACCGCTCGTACATCATGAGAAAGCGCGCCGGATCGCCCGGGCCGTAGATCGCGGTGGGGCGGACGGTAGTCGCGTCGTAGCCAGTCTTCTCGACGATCTCGTTGACGACCTTCTCGCCCTCGTGCTTCGTGTACTGGTAATAATCCTCGGGGGCGATGGGCGAGTTCTCGTCGCCGGGCGGGTCGGCAATGTGCCCGTGCACGCCCTGAGTCGAGCAGTAGACGAACTTCCGCGCGCCCTGCTCGCGGGCGGCATCGCAGACGTATCGAGTGCCCTCGACGTTGACGTCCCAATAGTGCCGCTTGGGCACGTCCATCTGCCGAAAGGCGGCGGCGAGGTGGTAGACCACCTCGGGTTCGCTTCGCTCGACCGCCTGCCTGCAGAAGGCCCGGTCGGCTACCGTGCCGAGTTCGATCTTCGCGCCGCGCTGTTTCAGCTCGTCGTAGAAGAGGCCCTCCTGGTAGTCGATGGTGTGCACGTCGTGGCCATCAGCGAGAAGGCGACGAACGAGGTGGCTGCCAGTGAAGCCGGTGCCGCCGGTAACGAGAACGCGCATCGTGAAGCTCCGTTGGGGAGATTGGAGGTTGTACCGCCCTGCTGTGAGGACGGGCTCAGGTCGTGGTCCGGTCGGCCGGGGCCGGCTCGGCGGGCGCATCGCCCTTGAGTGCCGCCTCGACATGCCGGTATAGCCGATCGACGCGGAGGCGGTGCTCGTCGAACACATGATTGCGCTCGACGAAGGCCCGGCCCGCGGCCCCAAGCGACGCACGAAGCTCGGCGTCACCCGCCAGGCGCTCGATGGCTCCGGCGAAGCCCTGCGGCTCGGGCGGCGCGAGCATCGCGAGCTCGGGGGTGAGAATCTGGCTGTGCGTGGGCAGGTCGGTCACCAGCACCGGTCGGCCGGTGTGCAGGTAGGGGAAGATCTTCATCGGGGTGTTGACGCCCTTGATCCGCGGGGCGGTGAGGATGTCGGCCTCGACCAGCAGCTCGTCGAGCTTTGCCGCCGGCCAGCGGCCCAGGAAGTGCGTCCGGTCCGCGATGCCGAGATCGACCGCCTTGGCCCTGCAGGCGGCGATGTCGTCGTCGTCCCCGCCAGCGACGACCAGATCGAGCTCCGCCGCGCGCTGCCGGGCGATGGCGAACGCTTCCAAGAGCAGGTCGACCCCTTGGTACTTCTCGAGGTTCCCGACGTACATCAGGATCGGACCGTCGATGCCGAGGTCGCGTTTGAGGAATCCGGTCGGCTTGCGGTCGGGATCGGCGAGCTGGGAGATGTCGTGCAGGGTCTCGATGTGCCGGGCGCCTCGATCGCGGGCGAGGTCGGCCAGGGCGTGACAGACCGGGGCAGTGGCGATCGCAGCGCGGATCGCGCGAGCCTCGAGCCAATCGAGCAGCCCGGCGATCGGGCGGAGGAAGCCCATCTTCTCGACCATCTGCTGCGCGATCGACGAGTCCATGTCGTAGACGAAGGGGATTCGGTAGAGCCACTCGAGGGCCATGGCGATGAACGCGGCCTCCTCGCCGGCGTGGATCACATCCGGGCGCCGAAGCCGCACCCGCTTCCACGCGAGAGCGGCGAGGTACACATCCGCCAGCAGCTTCCTGAGCGAGAAGCCCGGGCGGATGTCGCTCAGGAGCCTCGGCGGGTGGATGCGGTGGATCGTGACGCCCGGATAGTCGCGATCGACCCCTTCGTGGTAGCAGGCGACCTCGATCTCATCGCCGCGCTCGCTCATCGCGCGGACGAGGATGTCGACATCGATCGGCGTGCCACGATCGATGTAGAAGGCATGCGGGGCCAGGACGAGGATCTTCACCAACAGGCTCGGCGAGGCGGATCAGACCGCCTGCGGCTGCATCGATTCTTCCGAGGCCGACAGGGGTTCGGGGACGGTTCGCAGCGCGCCGACCTCCGCCGACGCATGCGCCCCGTCGAGTCGGAGATATAGCAGCTCATCGAAAGACATCACCACCTCGTTCTGAAGGTGCCGCAGCACGGACTCGAGCCGATCGCGACCCCACCCGCAGCTCAGGCGGGCGCGGACTCTCCGCCCTCGATCCAGCGTTCGTAGGCGGCCGGCGGAGAGAAGGACAGCCAGACCGAGACCGCGACGAGCGGGCCGAGGATCGCCAGGATGGCCCGGGCGGCAGCGATCCAGCCGAGCCAGAGGCCGCCGGGGTCGCCGCCCGCCCCGATGATCGCGCCGGCGCCGGTGATCCACAGCGCGAAGCGCAAGCCCACCTGCATCGCGCCCTGGAAGGTGAGCGCCCCCGTCCACAGGCACCAGAGGAGGAAGCGATTCGCCACGACCGGGCTGGCGAGACCGAGCTGGCAGCGTCGTCGCATCCTGCGGTAGTAGAGCGCGCACTCGACGAAGGCCCAACCGATGGACAGGATACCGGTCGTGCCGAAGGCGACGGCGAGCGGCTGCGCGCGCTCGGTGGCCTCGATCGACATCGTGCTGATCACGAGGACCCCGAGGAACACGAGCCCGTAGGAGAAGGTGAGCCAGCGCGCCCAGGACCGTTCCGCGCGGAACACCTTCCACGTGAAGGCCACCAGCAGGACGAGAGCCGAGCCGAGCAGCCAGCTGCCGGCGGTCTGCCAGGCGAGGCTCTCGGTGGAGACTCCGTCCGTGGTCGTGAGCTGCAGCGAGATGAGGCGCGGCGGAATGCCCGCCGCCAGGAGCAGGAAGAAGCCCGCGAGCAGGCGGTCGGGTAGCGCACGGCTGCGGAGCGCGACGCGTACGAGGTGGATCCCGATCAGCAGGAACGGAATCGGGGCAACGATCGGCGCGACGAGCATGGGCCCCTCCCTGCCCTGCGTATCGGCCGACCGCGCGCGACGCTGAACCTGCGCGGGTGAGCCGGAGCCCGACCATCGCTCCCCAGGGCCTGGACCCTGCACTCGAGCTCGTGCTGGACAGCGGATATTTGCCCTGCGGTACCCGTGGAAGCTGGAGAGCGCCGACGAACCCTACGTCGCCCCGTCCAGGTAGCCGATCGCGCGCAAAGACGATCTGGTGCCCCCGGGAGGACTCGAACCTCCGACGCACGGTTTAGGAAACCGACGCTCTATCCTCTGAGCTACGGGGGCGTCGGAGAGAGCCTAACGAACGCGCGCGGCGCTCGGTCCCGAGGCCAGGGGCGGCAGCACCCCGGGGCCCACGGGCTCGCCCGTCTCCGGATCCAGGCGCAGGGCGTCGAGCTGGTCGCGCTGGTCGATGGCCCGGGAGGCCTCGATCTGCTCCGGCAGCATGCGCTTGGCCATGGGGCCGAAGCGGAAGCGGGCGCCGATGCTGCGGGCCCGCGCCGCGCGCGACATCCACAGGTGGGCCAGCAC
>CAZYOL010000106.1:0-14746 GCA_964649065.1 uncultured Spirochaetales bacterium | reverse complement strand
CGCCTCCACGTGGGAGCCACGCGCGCCGTCCATCAGCTCTGGCTCTCCTGTGTCGGGACGCCCTCTCCGCTGGTCGAGGCGAGCGGGGCGGAATGCTGAGGGCGCTGATCGCCGGCCTGCTGCTCGCCGGCCTGGGACTCGGCTGCGCCGAGTCCGACGCGCCGGCTCCGCAGGCCGAAGCAGCGGCGGAGCGCGGGCCGAGCGACCCGGAGGAGCAGTACCGGCTCGCGCAGCGGCTGGCGACGGGGGAGGGCATGCCCTCCGACGAGGAGGGGGCCCTTCGCTGGCTCGAGCGCGCGGCCGAGCAGGGTCACGAGGCCGCCCTGCTGGAGCTGGCCGAGCGGCGGCTGGAGGGGCGCGGTGTCGTCGAAGACGCCGGCATCGCGGCGGACTACTACCGGCAGGCCGCCGAGGCCGGTTCCGCGGAGGCGCTCTTCATCCTCGGCAAGCTCTACGCCCAGGGACGCGGCGCCTTCCCCGACCCGGATCGGGCGCTGGAGCTCTGGCGCTCGGCGGCCGAGGCCGGGCACATGGAGGCCCAGGACTATCTCGGGATCCTCTACGCCACGGGTCGCGGGGTGGAGAAGGACGAGGCGCAGGCGCTGCGTTGGTTCGAGATGGCGGCGGAGCAGGGCAACACCCGCGCACAGCTCAACATCGGCGTGATGTACGAGCGCGGCATGGGGGTCGAGGCGGATCAGGAGGAATCGCTGCGCTGGCTGCGCCGCGCCGCGGAGGCGGGCGATGCGGAGGCGCAGCTCTACCTGGCCGAGCGCCTCGCGACCGGGCGCGACGTGGAGCCGGACGCGGAGGAGGCCGGGCGCTGGTATCTGGCGGCGGCGGATCAGGGCGACGTGGAGGCCCAGTGGCAGGTGGCCGAGCGCATGACCCGCGGCGAGGGCATGGAGCAGGACGTCTGGAAGGCCACGCGCTGGTACCGCAGGGCCGCCGAGGCGGGCCACGCAGACGCCCAGATGGAGCTGTATCGCCGCTACCGAAGCGGGAAGGGCGCCCCTCCCGTCCTGGATCAGGCGATCGAGTGGCTGCAGCGGGCCGCGGAGCGCGGCCACGTCGAGGCGCAGCGGGAGCTGGGCAGTCGGATGCTGGGCGGACAGGGCGTGGAGCTCGACCGCGGGCGGGCCTTCGAGCTGCTCCGCACCTCGGCGGAGGCCGGAGACGCCGTGGCCCAGGCCGCGCTCGCGCGCTGCTACCGAGAGGGCCTCGGGGCGCGGGTCGACTTCGAACAGGCCGCGCGCTGGAGCCGGGAGTCCGCGTCCCAGGGGGATCCGAACGGCCAGTTCAATCTCGGCATGCTCTACCGGGAGGGCCTGGGCGTGGAGCGCGATGCCGAGGAGGCCGCGCGTTGGTTTCGGCTCGCGGCCGAGCAGGGGCAGGCCTCTGCGCAGTACCTGCTCGGCGTCGTGGTGGGCCTCGGTCAGGGGGTCGAACGGAATCCGGAGGAGTCGCTGATGTGGCTCGAGCTGGCGGCGGCTCAGGGGGTCGCGCAGGCGCGCGAGCATGCGAGGGACATGGCCGCCCTGATGCCTCCGGAGGCGGTCCGGCGCGCCAGGCAGCGCGCGCGCAGCTTCGAGCCCGTCGAGCCGGCCGGCTGACGCGGCCCCACTTGCTGGGCACCCCCGGCTCCCTATGCTCGCTAGAACGTGTTTCAGCGGGCTCGCTGAGCCGGAGGCGACGGTGGCCGATCACCCGGTCCGCTCCGAGATTCGACTGCTCCAGGGGAGCTTCTACGCGGGCGATCCGCATCCGCAGCTGCAGTGGATGCGCGAGCAGGCGCCCGTCTACTGGGACGAGGCCTCGGGGCTGTGGGGCATCGCGCGGCACGCCGACGTGATGCGCTGCTCCAAGGACCCGGCGACCTTCTGCAGCAGCGGCAGCTCGCGTCCCGACTCGCTGCCGCTGCCCTCCATGATCAACCTGGACGATCCGCTGCACAAGCGGCGACGCAACCTGGTCAACCGCGGCTTCACGCCCCGCCGCGTCGAGGACCAGGAGCCGAAGATCCGAGGCATCGTGAGTGCCCTGATCGACCGGGCCCTCGAGCTCGGGGACTTCGACTTCGTGGAGGAGATCGCGGCGCCCCTGCCGATGATCGTGATCGGAGACATGCTCGGGGTGCGGCCGGAGGATCGCGCGGACCTGTTGCGCTGGTCCGACGATCTGGTCCTGGCCACGGCCCAGAGCGCCTCCCCGGAGCGGAAGGAGCGCGGGGCCCAGGCCTTCCGGGAGTACGCCGCCTACATCCGGGAGGTGATCGCGGAGCGGCGCCGCCGGCCGCCCGGCGACGACCTGATCTCCCTGCTGGTCCATGCCGAGATCGACGGCGAGCGCCTCGACGACGATGCCCTGCTGCACGAGTCACTGCTGATCCTGGTGGGCGGCGACGAGACGACGCGCCACGTGATCAGCGGCGGCATGCTGGAGCTGCTCCGCCACCCGGATCAGCTCCGCCTGCTCGCGGAATCTCCGGAGCGCATCCCCGTCGCCGTCGAGGAGATGCTGCGCTGGGTGAGCCCGATTCAGAACATGAACCGGACCGCGACCCGGGACGTCGAGCTCCGGGGACAGAAGATTCGCGAGGGAGAGAAGGTCCTGCTGCTCTACGTCTCCGCCAACCGCGACGCCGAGGTCTTCGACGATCCCTTCCGCTTCGACGTCAGGCGCTCCCCCAACGACCACGTGGCCTTCGGTGGCTACGGCACGCATTTCTGCCTGGGCGCCCCGCTGGCCCGGCTCGAGCTGCGCGTGATGTTCGAGGAGATCGTGCGGCGGATTCCGCAGCTCGAGCTGCGTAGCCACGAGCCGCTGCCCCTTCGACCCTCGAACTTCATCGTCGGACTGGAGCGTCTCCCGGTGACTCTGGGAGCGGCTCCGGATCGGACTCGGCCACGACCTCGAGCGTGAGCTCCCGGCGCCCGTGCACCCGCACCCCGGCACCCTCTGGAATCGCGGCCCCCCCGGTCGCGACCGCCCTCCAGCGCTCCGGACCGATGCGCACGTAGCCACTCGGATCGAGGGCGCGCAGGACGACCCCCCGCGCCCCGAGCAGGGGGTCGGGAACCGCGCCGTCCGGCTCGTAGGCGATGGCCACGACGCGATACAAGACGGTGTCCTTCAGCACCCAGGCCAGCATCAGTGCCAGGGCGACCGGTCGCGACAGGAAGCCGGCGGAGACCGCCCAGAAGAGCACCGCCGCGACGATCAGCGTTCCGGGGATCTGGAACAGGACGTAGCGCCGAAGCCGCTGCCTGCGTCGCTCTCGCTCTCCGGGCCCCAAGGCACCCCCCTCGCAGCCCTACAGAGTAGACGAGGTCCGGCGCGTCGCTTGCGAGCGAGCGAGAGCTCGATGGTAGAATGCCGCTTTCTGCGCCGCGGGTGCCGATTCGCTGCGTCGGGGAGGATTCATGGGAAAGCGTTGGCCGACCTCGCTCTGCGGCGCCCTCTGGCTCTGCGGCCTCCTGAGCCTGGGCGGGGGGGCGCCTGCCGCGGCCCAGGAGGAGGACGAGTTCGAGATCGACGCGGAGGTCTACAACCGCTCGGGCTTCTACCTGCAGGCCCTCTTCACCAACAACATCGGCTTCTTCGACACGCCGACCGGCCTGGGGCCCGTCTTCACCAACCTGGATCCCGCGGAGGGTCCGGTGGGCTTCCAGGCCCCGGGCGCCCAGTACTCGACCGGCGTCTACGGCGCCTTCGGCTACCGCTTGAGTCCCCTCTTCGCCGCCGAGATCGGCGGCGACTGGGTCACCGGCTGGCAGCCCGAGGCCAACCCCGCGTCCACTCCGGGCTCGCCGCTCAACCTCACGGCGGGCGCCTTCGGCCTGAACGGGCGGGTCTTCTGGAGCAGCCTGTGGGGAGCGGGCCGCTATCAGCTCTCCTCCTTGTTCGGCCTGAACGCGGTGGTCATGCAGGACCGCAACGGCGTCGGGGCCTCCAGCCTCTCGAGCGCCCAATGGGACTTCGGCGTTCGCATCGCACCGGTCACCCTCGACTGGTACATCAACGAGGAGGTAGGGCTGAGCCTGCAACCCATGTTGGTGATCCCGACCGGAGCCAACCCGGGCATCTCGGAGCTCTACTACTTCTCGATCGGGATCGGCGGCTTCCTGCGCTTCGGCGAGTACTGAGGCCGCCGCAGAGGCGGCGGCGCCGGAGCGCCGAGATACTCTGCGCCCATGTCGCGCACGGTGCTCACGCTGGTCCGCCACGGCGAGACCCCCGCCAACCTGGACGGGGTGTGGCACGGCTCCATCGACACGCCGCTCACCCATCGCGGCCGCGCCCAGGCGGCGCGCGTGGCGACCTATCTGGACGAGACCTACGGCGACGTCGAGGGGCTCTACACCAGCCCGCTGCGGCGGGCCCGCCACACGGCGGATCCGATCTCTCGCCGGCTCGGCCTGCCGGTGGGCGTGGACCGGGATCTGCGCGAGTACGATCTGGGCGGCTGGGAGGGGCGCAGCTACCGGAGCCTGGAGCGGGACGATCGCTTCTTCGAGCAGATCCGCGGCGATCCCGACTTCGCCCCGCACGGCGGCGAGACGCCCCGCCAGGTCACCGAGCGCCTGGTCGGGGCGCTGCTGCGCATCGCCGGGGCGCATCCCGAGGGGCGGGTCGTGATCGTCACCCACGGAGGCGCGCTGGCGATGGCGACCGCCCAGCTCGTCGCGGGGGACTACGCGCGCTGGGGGCGCGTGATGGACAACTGCGCGGTCAGCGAGCTGGTCCTCGAGCCTCGACCGGCGCTGCTCTCCTTCAACGCGCGCGACCACCTGCTGGGCCTCTAGCGGCCGCCGGCTCCACCTCCTGCGGCCGAAAGGCCTGCCAGTCGATGTCGAAGAGCGAGAGGCCGCCTTCCTCGCGGCGCTCGGCCCGACCCAGGTGGCGCAGATGTTCCAGGTGGGCGTAGGTCTCGCTCTCCGCCATCGAGCCCCAGCTGCGCGGCTGGAAGAGCTGCTTCGAGAACTCCTCCACGCTGGCGGGTCGACCGATGTCCCGCGAGATGGCGGCGACCTTGGCGAGGCGCTCCTGGTGGTGGCGCTTGATGGCCCGCGTGCGATCGGCGAGATCCTCGAAGGGATGGCCGTGGGCCGGCAGCACCTGGCCGACGCCCTGGATCTCGGCCACCCGGTCGAGGGAGTAGAAGAACGAGGCGAGCGGGTCGGGTGAGGTCGAGATGCCCGAGATGTGCGGCGTGATGGTCGGCAGCACGTGGTCTCCGGCGACGAAGGTGCCGGACTCGGGGTCGTGCAGGCAGAAGTGATCTCCGGTGTGGCCCGGCGTGTGCACGACGAACCACTCGCGATCGGCGAGCTCGAGCACGTCGCCGTGCTCGACGGGATGCGTGATGGCCGGCACGATGGAGCCGCCCAGCCAACGCAGCGCGGTCCACTTGAGGCGCGTCTTCCAGCCGGGGCGCGGCGACGGCCCACCCCAGGGCGTGCGTCCGCTGGTGGCCTGCTGGAGGGCCTCGTTGGCCCGCCGCAGGGCATCGACCTCGTCCGACGCCAGCGGGGGCCGGGTGGCCGCCGTGTCGTCGGACTGGGCCGCCAGGTCCTCCACCGAGACCTCCGGCTCGGCCGGGGCGCGGTAGGGGCCGAAGCGGAAGGCCCGGTGGGCCACCACCCGCGCTCCGCTCTCCCGCGCGAAGCGGCCGGCGCCGCCGAAGTGGTCCGGGTGGGAGTGGGTCACGATCACCGTGTGGACGTGGCGCACGGCCAGGTCGGCCCGCCGCAGGCGGTCCTGGATGGCCCGCCAGGTGCCCGGGCCCGGCAGCCCCGGATCGACCACGGCGGCTCCCTCCCGGTCGACGATCGCGTAGCAGTTGACGTGGCCCAGCCCCGGCATCCGGATGGGCAGCTCCATGCGCAGCACGCCGGGGGCGACCTCGGTGACGTCCTGGCGCGCGGGCTCCTGCTCCTGTCGTCGGGCCATGCGCGAGGCATGCTAGGGGAGCGCCGGGCTCGCGGCGAGGAATCGGGGCCATCCGCCCTCAGCTCGGCCCCGCGGGTGGACGATTGGGTCTCTCGTGCGTCGAGCCTCTACCGCCGCTGCCGCCGCACTCGCCCTGCTCTGCTCCGGCTGCTTCGTGCTGGAGGAGTTCGAGAAGGGCGACGAGCTGATGGAGCAGCTCGGGCCCGGAGGGGCCGGAAAGGCCGAGGCCGACCGAGAGCCCCAGCGCTCCGACCGGCCGGCTCCGCGGGGCAAGCCGGGGCCGGGGGCGCTCGAGCGGGTGCAGGGAATGATCGACGAGGCGCTGCAGGAGCGCAGGCCCCCGCCGAACCCGAACGATGGCATCGTCCGATGCACCCTCGACGGCTCGCTGCAGTACATGCGCGAGTCCGACTGCCGGCTGCGGGGCGGTCGCGCCGAGAGCCTCGACGGCGGCGCCTAGCTCTCTTCCATCTCCCCTTCCGCTCCCCCTGTCCGTCGCCCGTCTCCAAGACTGTGGAGCGCCGGTTCCGCCCTCTCGCCCGCAGCGATCCGTGCGCCGGGCGCTGCCCAGCCTCGACCGCCGAGCCGCCCGCGCACCGCGACAGTGATTCACCTCACAGCCCGACGGACCGATGAACGCAGCGTGGAGCTGAGGCTTCCGGAGCTGGGGAACCGTCTGAGGGCGCTGCCGCCGCTCTTCTTGCGGGCGGGGCAGGGGCTCCTGCGCCTGCGGTCGCGGGCCGAGTGGCTGCCCTGGCTCTCCCTCGGCCTGGCCGCGCTGCTGGTGGCGAGTGCCGCAATCCTGGCGCTCGGCTACGGCGGACGGCTGGCAGACGCCCGCACGCTGGCCCGCCACGGCGCGCGGCTGGCCATCGAGCACCCCGTCGTCGCCGTGCAGCCGCGCATGCTGCCGGTGATCCGCTCGCGGATGCCGGGCTTCGACGGCAACGACGAGTTCTCCTTCCTGCGCGACGGCGGCGCGGCGGCCAGCGAGCTCCAGGCCGAGCTCGACCAGGTGACCCGGGCGGTCCTGGCGAGCGTCGACGGGCACCCCTATCGGACGCTCGGGCTGGTCCCGGCGCGACCCTCCTCGCTCGCCTGGCTCGGCTATCCGTGGGTCCATCTGGGCCTGCTGCACATCGGCGCCGTCTTGCTGCTGCTGCTGTGCGTCGGCCCCGTTCTCGAGCGGCTCTGGGGCCGACGGCTGCTCGCGGCCGTCCTGCTGACGGCCACCCTGGCCGGGGGCCTGGCCTTCTACGCGCTGCACCGGGGGGGCGACCGACCGCTGGTCGGCGCGAGCGTCTGGGTCGCGGGCCTGTGCGCGGCCTGCCTGGTCCGCCTGCGCGGCCGGCCCGTGGCATGGCTCGCGTGGCTGCCCGGGGTCGAGGCGCTCCGCTTCTCCTCCTGGGTCGTGGCTCCGTTCTGGGTGGGCTGCGAGCTGCTCCTCTGGTGGGCCAGCGCCGGGGGCGCTCCGCGGGGCCTGGAGCCGCTGCCGGCCTACGCCGCCGACGCCGCAGGGGCCGCCATCGGAGCCGCGGCGGCCCTGGCCTTCGAGCGGCTCCGCCTCGAGGATCGCTTCGGAGCGGGGCTGGCCGAGCCCGCCGCCGCCCGCAGCGCGACCCGCTTCGATTTCGCGCAGGTGCAGGCGCTGCGTGCGCGCGGTCAGGCGGAGAGGGCCTACGAGTTGCTGCGGGCGGAGATCGCGCGCAGCGCGCGGCACCGCGACGCGGTGGTGACCTACTTCGAGATGGCCGTCGAGCGCGGGGAGGCCGGCCAGGCCGCGCCCGCCATGCAGAAGCTCATCCGGGAGGAGCTGCGCCGGGGCGCAGCGGAGGTGGCCGTCAGCCACTGGCGATCGCTGTGCGAGGCGGCGCCCGAGGCCCGGCTCCCGGCCGAGCTGCTGCTGCGCCTGATCCCCGGCATCCAGCAGGAGGACGGCGAGCTGATGGCGCGCACCGCGCTCGAGCAGCTGGGGCCGACCGACGCGCTCCCGCTGGCCCAGGCGGCGGTGCTCGCGCGCCTGGCCTCGCCCATCGATGCGCGTCGAGCCGCCGCGGCGGCCCGGCGCGCGCTCGCGGCCGAGGGCCTGCGGCCCGAGGTGCGGGCGGATCTCGAGGCGATCGCCGCGCGCGTGCGTCCGGAGCGGGGCGAGATCGAGGAGGAGGAGGCCCCGCCGGAGATCGAGGCCAAGGAGCCGCCGCCGAACGCCTTCTACGAGGAGCAGGATCGGAGCGCGTTCGGGAGCGTGGGGCAGGCCGAGCTGACCGCGCCGGGCGACGAGGACCGCTGGATGGCTCCGGTGGACCCGGACGCGGTGCCCAATCCGCTGGCGGGAGTCGCCCCCGCGAGGCCCATCGCCGTGGCCGAGGCGATCCCCGAGCAGCTCAGCGCCGAGGGGCTCGTGGTCCAGCTCGAGGGCCGGGGAGCCACGCGCATCCCCTATCGCCGACTCCACGCGGTGTCGGCCGTCGGCGTGCGCGGCCTGGGACCGCGCCCGGTGGTGCTGGTGGACCTGGTCGTGCGCAGCAGCCGTCCGGACGGGAGACCGCACCGGGTCGTCCGCCTGCGCGGCGATCGCTTCGACCCGCGTCGCCTGGCGGCGGGCTCGAGCTCACCGCTGGCAGCCCTGCGCGCCTTCGTGGCCGAGCTGGCCCGGCTGGGGGGCATCCCCTGCCTGCCCGAGGCCCAGGCGGGCCAGGCCGGAGCGATTCCGGTCTTCGAGGCCCTGGAGCACTACGAGCGAGAGGTCCTGGCCCCGCAGCTCTGAGGCCGCACGGCTCCTGCAGCTCGGCTGCCTCTCGCCTGCCTGGGAGCTGCCCAGAGCCTCGCCGGCATCTGACACCTCGCGCTCGGTCCGTCGCACTCACCTTCGGAAGCCCGGAGGGAAGCCATGGAGCCCCGATTCGATCTGTCGCAGCTGCGCGTGGAGGAGCTGCGTGCGCTGTCCCAGGCGATCGCCGTCGAGATCGCCCGTCGGCAGCTCGCCTGGAAATACGGCCGCGGCCTGGTCGAGCGGCGCGAAGGCATCCACCGCAATCCCGAGAACCCGGCCCAGACCTGGGCGGGGCGGGGCCCGCGGCCGGACTGGTTGACGAAGCGCGCCGACCCGGAGCGCGACTAGGGCGCCGGTGCTCCCCCGCTCAGGTCCGGGCGGCCCGAGCGGCCTCGCGCTCCACGATCTCGAGAGTCGGCGCGAGCCGGTCCAGCATCCGCTCGCTCAGGCGCAGCTGGGCGCGTGCGCGGTCGAGGTTGTGGCCCTCGCGGGCGATCCGGAAGTAGCGGTCGCCCTCGAGGTGATCCGTCAGGAAGCGCACGGCATTCTCGAGCGCCAGCCGCGGTCCGGCGTAGGCGAGGCTCCGGAGCTCGAGCTCGCTCGCCAGGTCACCCAGCCCCTCGACGTAGCCACGGGCCAGCCCCGCGAAGAGCCCGAGGTCGAGATCGATCCGCTCGAGCCGTCGCTCGTCCTCCGCTCCCGTGCTGGCACCGGTCCGGACCAGCTCTCCGAAATCGCAGAGCAGGGTCCCCGGCATGACGGTGTCGAGGTCCACCACACACAGCGGCTCGCCGCTCTCCCGGTCCAGAAGCAGGTTGTCGAGCTTGCAGTCGTTGTGGACGAGGCGCCGCGGCAGGCCCGCCTCGTCCGGGAAGCGCTGACGCAGGAGGGCGTGGGCCCGGCGGCTGGCCTCGAGCTCCGCGCTCACGCTGCGGGCCCGCCCGCGCACGTCGCGCGCGACGCTCGCCTCGAGCGCCCGCACCCGGGCGGGCAGGTCGTGGAAGTGGGCCAGGGTCTCGGGCAGCGCGCCCGGGTCGAGTCCGGCGAGCATGCGGGCGAAGTGCCCGAAGGCCCGGGCCGCCGCCACGGCCTGCTCCGCTGAGCGGATCCGGTCGTCGCTGCGCGTCCGTTCGACGTAGCGGGTCGTTCGCCAGTAGGCGCCGGTGTCGTCGACGACCCAGCTGCGTCCGCCGCGGGCCGGCATCAGCTCCAGCACGCGCCGCTCCAGCTGGTCGACGCCGCGGGCGCGGAGCTCGGCGCGGAGGTGCTTCGTCACCCGCTCCACGTTTCGCATGAGCTGGACGGGATCCGGGAAGACGTGGGTGTTGAGGCGCTGGTGGACGAAGCGGCGCAACCCCTTCGCGTCGCGCCAGACGCTCAAGTAGGTCTCGTGAATGTGGCCACGGCCCAGCGGCGCGGCCTCGGTCAGCTCGCCGCGCAGCCCGAAGGCCGCGCCGAGGGCGCCCAGGCGCTCCCGCAGGCGCTGCGCTTGCGCAGATTCCATCTAGCTCTTGACGATGTACTCGCTCATCGAGCTCGAGCGGATCCGCTCGAGCTCGAGGAAGCCCTGCACGCTCTCCATCATGCGCGCGATGTTCTCGCGCATGCGGGCCTCGGAGCCCCGAGCCAGGTAGAAGAGCATTGGGTCGCTGACGTGCCGTCCCGAGGCCCAGGCCTCGTCGACGATGCCCTCGTAGGGCGGCGCCTCCGGGCTCAGGGCACGCACCACCTCGTTGCGCACGTAGCGGATCCGCGGCTGGATCTCCTCCGAGACCGGCGACTGCACGCCGTGCCAGTGGGCGAGCCAGGCCTCGCGGGTCAGGTGGGCGGGGCGCTCCAGGAGCGTCACGGTGAGCAGGCCCGGCGAACGCTGCCCATCGGGCCAGTCGCGCGGGCCGAAGTGCTCGTTGCCTCCGTACTCGGTATAGAGGGCCTCGCTGACCAGGTAGCCGGCGCGGCGCGCCTCCACGCGGTCGAGCAGCTCCTCGTGGGGGCCGCGCCGGTCGTGGCAGTCGAGCCAGAGCGCGACCTCCGCGCTCAGCGGGCGCTCTCCCGCGGGCGTCGGCATCGGCGGGGCCGCGTCGACCTGGGAGTCGGCGACGTTCACCGTCAGCGCCCGCGCGCCGCGCTCGAGCATGCCGGGGGCGCACTCCCCGAGGAGCTGGTCTCGCAAGGCGTCCGGGTCGTGGCCCTCCGGAGCCCAGAGCAGGTAGATGAGCTTCTCCATCGCCCCTGCTCAGTAGCGCGCGATGCGCCGGCCGGACAGCCGCGCGCGCAGCCGCTGCAGGGGGCCGTCGCGATTCACCACGACGATGAAGACCCGGCGCAGTCGGCCCTCGGGGCAGCGGATCTCCTCGACCCCGTGCCAGGAGTGGGGCCCGCGGCTGAAGAGCAGGCTGCGATTGTCGAGGTGCAGGGCGGGCAGGGCGGCGTCGAAGTCGGAGAGCTCCGGGGCCGAGCGGCTCGGCAGGCGACCGCCGGCGTCCAGCAGCAGGGTCTGCCCGCCCCACTCGGGCCGCCAGTCGCGCTGCGTCTGGAAGTAGAAGATGTGCGAGCCCAGCTTGCGCGACGAGTCGCAGTGGGGGGAGACCGAGGCGCCGCGGGGCGCGTAGTGCCAGTGGAAGCTGAGGGCCAGCCGGTCGGTCTGGAAGAGGCGCGCCAGACAGCGCCGGTAGCGGTCCCCCCTCAGCTCTCGCAGCAGCTGACGCCAGGCAGGAGCCAGCAGGGCGTCGGTCCGATCGTCGTACTCCAGCGTATAGCGGTCGTGGGGTCGTTGGCCCGAGCCGCGCGCTGTCCCGAAGCTTCGCTGGAAGAGCGCCAGCGGCGGCAGGGTCTCCAGCAGGGCCTGGAAGCCGGCCGGCGTGAGCAGTCCGCGGGGATTGACGAAGGGGTAGGGCCGGCGCGCCCGGTAGGCCTCGGGGTCGATGCTCTCGAGCCGCTCGAAGTCCAGGCACTGCATCGGGGCCCCCAGCCCGTTGCGGAGGCCGAGGCTAGCGCAGGGCGCCGCGGCGGCCGGGCCGGGTCGAGTCCCGGGACGCTCCTCGCGGCCCCTGGACCGCTGGCGCACGTTATCCTGGAGTGCGGATGGGGCTCGCCTTCCTGGGGATCGGGACCACGCGCTCGGGCACGACCTTCCTCCACGAGCAGCTGCGGGCCCATCCCGGCGTCTGGCTGCCACCGCAGAAGGAGCTCCACTACTTCGACCACCAGCGGCGGCAGGGTCGCCGGAGCTCGCGTTACCGACGCCACCTGCGCAGCCTGGGGCCGGATCTCTGGCGCGCCCTGCACGGGCAGCGGGGACCCGTCGGCGAGCTGGCCTGGCAGCTCCGCTACCACCTGGGTCCTCGCAGCGACGCCTGGCTGCAGTCCCTCTACGAGGCGCCCGCGGGCCTGGTCGCCGGGCAGATCGAGCCCACCTACGCGCGGCTTCCGCTCGAGACGATTCGACTCGTACACGGGCTCTTTCCCGGAGCGCGGCTCGTCTACCTCATGCGCGACCCGATCGACCGAGCCTGGTCCTCGGTGGTCCAGAGCACGGCCCAGCGGCGCCGGCGGCCGATGGCGCGGGTGGGCGAGGCCGCAATCCTCGAGAAGCTGCGCCGCTCCGCCGTCGCCATGTCGACCTACGTCGATCACCTCGAGCGCTGGGAGTCGATCTACCCGCGCGAGCAGCTCTGCTTCGGCTTCACCGAGGAGCTCGTGGAACGTCCCGCAGGACTGCTGGATCGGGTCTGCCGCTTCATCGGGGCCCCGCCCGGGACGCTCGTCCGACGGCCCGAGAGCCTGCGCCCGGTGAACCACACGCGGGGCTGGAAGGTCGACATTCCGCCGCGCATCGAGCGCTACCTGGCCGAGCGACTGGTCGAGCCGACCCGGGCGCTGGAGCAGCGCTTCGGCGGCTACACGAGCCGCTGGCTCGAACGCATGGAGCGGGTGCTCGGTGTCGGCTAGCCCGTCGGAGCCCAGTGCGGCCCCGCAGCGCTGCGCCTGGGTGCTGCTGGGCTCGGGCGCCGGGGGCAACAGCCAGCTGTGTACCGTCGCCGAGGCCCTCGGCTGGCCCTACGAACGCAAGCGCCTGGTCTACAACCCGCTCCAGGCGCTGCCCAATCCGCTGCTCGGCGCCAGCGCCGCCAGCCTCGACCGGCGGCGCAGCGACCGCCTGCAGGCGCCCTGGCCCGACCTCGTGCTCGCCGCTTCGCGGCGCAGCGCTCCCATCGCGCGCTGGATCCGACGTCGCTCCGGGGGTCGCACGCGCCTGGTCCATCTGCTGCACGCGCAGGCGCCGCTCGAGGCCTTCGACCTGCTGGTGACGCTGCCGCAGTACCGGCTCCCGCAGCGCCCGAATGTGCTGCAACTGGGCGGCGCGCTGAACCGCGTCTCGCCCGGCGAGCTCGAGCGGGCGGGGCGCCAGTGGAGCCGGCACTTCGAGGCCCTGCCCCGTCCCTGGCTGGCCGTGCTGGTGGGGGGGAGCAGCTCCTCGTACCGGCTGGGCCCGGAGATCGCCCGGCGGCTGGCTCGCCTGGCCAGCGGCGAGGCCAGGCGAGCGGGCGGCTCGCTGCTGATCAGCACCACCCCGCGCACCTCGCCCGCCGCCGCAGAGGCTCTGCTCGCGGCGGTCGACGTGCCGCGCTTCGTCTATCGCTGGCGTCGCGACGATCCGCACAATCCCTACCGGGCGCTGCTGGCGCTGGCCGATCGCTTCATCGTGACCGCCGACAGCGCATCGCTTCCCGTCGAGGCCAGCGCCACGGGGCGGCCGGTCCAGGTCTTCGAGTGGCCGCGACGCGGGAGCCGCCGGCTGCGGCCGCTGGTGGGCTGGCGCGCTCGCCTGGCCTCGAGCGGGTGGTCGAAGCCGGCGCGCGACTTCGGCGCCTACCACCGGGCGCTCCGGCAGCGGGGGCTGGTCACGAGGCTGGGCGACGAGCCGCTGCGCGCGCCCGCGCGGGCGCCGGACGAGCTGGGGCTCGTGGTGGATCGGATCCACGCGCTCTTCGACGCGGAGCGCGCATGAGCCCGCCCTGGCGCGCCATCTTCGTGGTCGGGGCCGGGCGCAGCGGGACCAGCCTGTTGATGCGCGGCATCCAGGCCCTGGGCGTCGAGCTCGGGGATCGGCTCAAGGCACCCACGGCGAAGAATCCCACCGGCTTCTTCGAGGACCGCGATCTCCTCGGCCTGGCCAAGCGGGCTCGGGCCGTCCTGGGGCTCGAGAGCTCGAGCGTGGCCCTGGTCGAGCCCGCGGCGTGGCGGCATCCGGAGCTGTCAGCCCTGCAGCAGCAAACCGCGGCGATCCTGTGCCAGCGCTTCGGAGGCGTTCCGCTGTGGGGCTTCAAGTACGCGCAGACCCTGCGCCTGCTGCCCTTCTGGGAGGCGGTCTTCGAGAGCTGCGAGCTCGACGTGCGCTTCGCCCTGGCGCTGCGCAATCCCCTCGCGGTCGCCCGCTCCCGGGCGGCGCTGGATCCCGGGCGCGGCCTCCAGGAGAAGAGCGATCTCGAGTGGCTGGTGCAGATCGTGCCCCACCTGCGGCGCATGGCGCGGCGACCCTTCGTCGTCGTCGACTACGACCTGCTGATGGACGATCCCGGCACCCAGCTCGGCCGGGTCGCCGACGGCCTGGCGATTCCGACCGACGCCGCGGCGCCCGAGCGGCTCGAGCGCTTCTGCGAGGACTTCCGCCGGCCGGAGCTGCGGCACGCTCGCTTCGACCTCGCAGAGCTGCGGCGGGACCGGCGCGCGCACCCGTTGGTCGTGGAGGCCTACGCCGGGCTGCTGCGCCTCGCGACCGACGCCTGCGAGCCCGAGGATCCCGGCTTCTGGCAGGACTGGGCGCGGCTCGAGTCGGGCCTCGCGCTGCTGGGGCCGGCCCTGCGGCACGTCGATCACCTGGAGCGCCAGCTGGCTCGCAGCCCGGCCGGACGCTGGCGCCGGCTCGGGCGGCTGTGGAGGGCGCGGCCGCGCCCGGGGCAGGCCCGCCCCAGAGATACGGCACGCGCCCGGCACCGCCCCGCGGCCCGCCGAGAAGCG
>CAZYOL010000105.1:0-14846 GCA_964649065.1 uncultured Spirochaetales bacterium | reverse complement strand
CACGGCGTTCGCCTTCGTGACGTCGAAGGCGGGCCGTCCGAGATCGCGGGTCTTCTGGCGGAAGGGCTGCCGCGGGCGTCTCTCGGTGGCGAAGCTCTGGCGCAGCGCGAGATTCACCAGCTCCGACAGCGACAGGCCCTCCCGGCTGGCGCGCTTCTTGAGCTCGCGG
The DNA here is from genome assembly GCA_964649065.1 of uncultured Spirochaetales bacterium. GTDB lineage: Bacteria > Myxococcota_A > UBA9160 > UBA9160 > SMWR01 > CAZYOL01. The sequence continues at coordinate 14,677 of CAZYOL010000105.1, read as the reverse complement.
AAGAGGTCTTCGTCGATCCGCAGGGTCGTCCGCATCGCGGCATGATAGCATCAGATACGTGATGCTAGAGCATCAGTTCGAGGCGGCCCCACGCGGCCCCAGGCGGCCCCCCGGTGGGGACGGCGCGTCCCCCTGCGCTCGAGGCGGCGCTGGACAAGCCCGGGACGGGGTCTCGAGAGGTGCATACCCGTGCCGCGATAGAGTGGGGGGCATGCTCGATCGCCTGGCTTCGACCTATCGGATCATCCGCCACGGGCTTCCGCTGGCACGTCTCAAGCCCAGTACCCCGCTCACGGTTGCGGATCGCATCGAGGAGCAGGCCGAGCGGCGCGGCCCGCATCCCTTCATGCTCTTCGAGGATCGACAGCTCAGCTATCAGGGCCTGAACCAGCAGGCGAATCGCTTGGCCCACTGGGCGGCGTCATCGGGGATCGGCCGGGGCGACGTCGTCGCGCTGCTGATGCTGAACCGCCCCGAATACGTCTCCACCTGGGCCGGCTTCTCGAAGATCGGCGCCACGACCGCGCTGATCAATACGAACCTCATGGGCAAGGCACTCGCGCACGCCATCGAGTCGGGGCGGACCCGGAGGGTCATCGTGGGCTCGGAGTTGCTGGACTCGCTCGACACGCTCGATGCCGACTTCCGCGCCCAGCTGACTCTCTACGCGATGGTCGACCCCGCAGACCCGAAGCCGTCTCTTCCCGCTGACGTCGAGGACCTCACCGCGACCCTGGCGGAGCAATCCACCGCCAATCCCGACCGGTCGCTTCGCGCGGAGATGCGTGCGGGCGACCCTCTCGTGTACATCTACACGTCGGGAACGACCGGCCTGCCGAAGGCGGCGAAGATGAGCCACCTGAAGTACCTGACCGCCGGTGGCGGGGGACGGATGGCCGGACTGACCCGGAACGATGTCATGTACTGCGCTCTGCCGCTCTACCACAGCGCCGGCGGGGCGATGGCAGTCATGGCGACGATCAGCGCCGGTGCGACGATGGGCTTGCGTCGCCGATTCAGCGCCGGCGAATTCTGGGACGACGTCGATCGCTTCGGAGCGACCGCCTTCCAGTACGTCGGAGAGTTCTGTCGCTACCTGCTCAACCAGCCGGTGCATCCCAAGGAGAAGCTCCATCGCATCAAGTTCGTGATCGGGAACGGCTTGCGTCCCGAAATCTGGGAGGAGTTCCAGACCCGCTTCGCCATCCCGAGGGTCGTCGAGTTCTACGGTGCGACCGAGGCCAACACCGCGCTGCTGAACTTCGACGGCAAGCCGGGGGCGGTCGGCAAGGTCCTGCCCCGCGTCCCGGCTCCTCTGATCATTCGATACGACGTGGCGAAGGACGAGCACCCGAGAGACGCGCACGGGCTCTGCATCCCGTGCGCGGACGGCGAGGTCGGCGAGCTCGTCGCAGAGATTCCGCGAGACCCCGACACGGCTTCGGGGCGCTTCGAGGGCTACACCTCGAAGGAAGCGACCGAGAAGAAGGTCCTGCGCGACGTCGCGAAGTCCGGAGACACATTCTTCCGTTCGGGAGATCTGCTCAGGCGAGACGCCGAAGGTTACTTCTACTTCGTCGATCGGATCGGGGACACCTTCCGGTGGAAGGGCGAGAACGTCTCGACGCAGGAAGTCGCAGAGGCTGTCTCGACGTTCCCCGGCGTGCAGATGGTCGCCGTGTACGGCGTAGACATCGCCGGTCAGGATGGACGGGCCGGAATGGCGGCCATCGGCTTCGAGGATCCGAGCCGTTTCGATGGGGCTGCGCTCTTTGCCCACGTGGCAAAGGCGCTGCCGGCCTACGCCGCGCCAGTCTTCCTTCGCCTGCAATCCGACTTCGAGATCACAGGAACGTTCAAGCTGCGCAAGGTCGATCTGCAAGAGCAAGGCTACGACCCGAGCACCGTCACGGATCCGCTGTTCCTGCGCGATGACCAGGTGCGGGCCTACGTTCCGCTGAGCGAGGAGAAGTACGCGGCGCTCCGGTCGGGACGGCTCCGCGTGTGATCGTGCGACGGTCGAGTCCGCATCGTGGAGGTACCAGGCGACCCGCCGACGCCATCATCTTCGCTCGCAAAATCCGATGTTTACGGCACTCGTTGCGCCGAGAGCGCCGCGTCCGGCACCCAGAGGCCCGACACGCTCGAGGGCTCTCGCTCGGGGCGCGGCCCCTCCCCGGAGGCCTACGCGCGGGCGCGCCGTGACTTCTGTAGAGATGCCCTAGGCCTTCTGCGGCCAGTAGTCGCGAAGCCGCGCGACGCGCTCGCGCCCCTTGTCGGGGTGCGGGTGCGCGCCGATGAGAAGCGCCAGGCCCTCGACGTTGAGCACCGGATCCTCCCGCACCGCGCGCTCGACGGCCGCGCGCGCCTCTTCCTCGCGGCCGAGCTCCGCCAGATCCAGCGCCAGCTCGATGCGCGCTGCCCCGTAGCGCGGCGCCCGTAGGACGTACTCCCGCACGCCCTCCACCGCCTCCTCGTAGCGACCCTCGAAGCCGTAGACGATCGCCCGGTACCACCCGTAGGCGATCGACATCCCACCTGTGGGTCCGAGCTCTTCGGCGCGATCGAAGTGCGCGTGCGCCTCCTCGAAGCGGCCCAGATAGCCGTTCGCGATGCCGAGGTGCATGTGAACGTCTGGCTGGTTGGGATTGCGTGTGAGTGAGCGCTCCAGGGTCTGGATGCCGCGCTCGTGCCGACCCGAGTAGATGAAGGCGGCGCCGGCGTAGAAGAGCGTAAGGGGGTCGTCGATGCCGCCCTCGAGCGCGTGCTCGAGGTGGCGCTGTCCCTCGGCAGCAGAGGCCGTCGGGTCCTCCACGACTCCGTTGATCGCCGCCGCGAAGCACATCCACGCCAGGGCCGCCCGCGCGTACGGGTACTCGGGGTCGCGCTCCACGGCCGCGCGGAGCAGCGCGAGAAGCTCCGCGTAACGCTCGGAGGACGGAGAGTCGATGATGAGTCCCGAGAGCGCACGCTGCACCAGCTCCCAGGCGCCGAGGTCCGCTGGCTGGGCGTCCCGCGCCCTGCGCAGCTCGGCCGTCGAGAGCTGGGCGTTGAGCGCGCCCGCGATGGCGGCCACGACCTCGTCCTGCACCTCGAAGATCTTCTCGTAGGGGCGGTCGTACTTTTCGGCCCAGAGGTGGGCCCCGCTCTCCGACTCGATGAGCTGGGCGGTCGTGCGCATGCGCTCGCCGACCCGCCGCACGCTGCCCTCGATCACGTAGCGGACCCCGAGCTCGCGACCGACGTCGCGGATGTCGGGTGAGCGCCCCTTGTAGGCGAAGGTCGAGTTGCGGGAGACGACGTGCAGGTGCTGGTTCGCCGAGAGGCCCGTGATGATGTCCTCCGTCATGCCGTCGGCGAGGAACGCCTGCTCGTCGTCGTTCGAGAGGTTTTCGAAGGGCAACACCGCGATGGAGGGCCTGTCGGAGAACGGCGCAGTGGGCGTTGCCTGCGACTTCCCGGAGCGCGGCGCCCTCGCTTCCTCGGGAGCCGCCTCCTGCGGCAGATCTGGCTCGGCGGAGCGGCTCGACAACAGGCGGCGCAGCCCCGCACCGAGCGGCGTGAAGATCACACCCGCCACCACGATCAGTGCGGCGATGCCCGAGAGCGCGGACTCGTTCTCGGAAACCCAGGCGATCGCTGCGTCGATCCACTCCATGACGCGCGAAGCGTACCCGCCCGACCCAGCGACCGCCTCCTGCGCGACCAGCCGCTGGATCACGCGTACGCGTTCAGCTCAGGGCGGGGGCGAGCTCCTGGATCTGCATCTCGTCGGCCGCCAGCGTGGGGTTCGGTGGGAGATGCTCGGCCACGCGCCTCATCCAGGCCCTTAGGACGGGGTGTCTCGAAGCGCTCAGATCCGCCTCCAGGCCGAACAGGTACCCGAACACCAGCTGCGGGAAGACGGCGAGGTCCAGCATCGAGGGCTGGTCGAGCTCGCCCATGTAGGGGCCATCGCCGATGTGCTCGACCAGCTCGGCGAGGATGCGCGCCCGCATGTCGACATGGCTCTCGGTGAGGTCCATGCGACTGCCCATCTGTTGGATGAACGGTGCCCCCTTGATGAGCTCGGGCCACTTGTTTCGGATTGCCTCCGGCAACGGCGTGTGCGCGCTCACGAGCGCCGCGAGGCGCCAGGCTCTGAAGCGAGACTCGAGGTCGAGGGCTCCGTCGATGGCCCCGCGGAAGATACTCGGCAGGAAGCTGTTGCTGATCCAGCGGTCGATGTCGTCGATCTTCGCTCGCTGAGCGAGTGGGCGAAGCGGCTGGTCCGGAAAGATCTGGTCGAGCCAGTGGGCATGTTCCGAAGATTCGCGTCGCCACTCGCCATCGATCTCGAGAACGGGCACCTGGGTTCCGCTCGTGTGTCCGATCGTCGCGGCCGGGTCGATCGGATCGACCGGCACGTGGGTGAAGTCTATGCCTTTGTAGTAGAGGATACAGCCCGTCTAGCGCACGAAGGGGCTGGTTGCGTAGCCGTAGAGTTTGACCGTCGTCATCTGGCTCTCCGTCCTCGGGGTTCGGGGTGGCGGATGGCGGGGAGGAACGCGCGCCTTGGCTGCTCGACTCCCGCTTCGCGATCGTACTGGTGGGGGCGCCGGCGACCAGCGTCCGACCCGTTCGACCGGCGCATCGCCGTTCATCGGGTCTTGGCGAAAGGGCCTGAGTGCTCACCTCGGCCAGGCGGAAAGCCTTCCTCCGGGCGCCGGAACCTCCGCGGGAAGAAGGGAGCCGGGAGGTCGGCCGGCCGTGCAAGGGTGGCTCGCGCAGCGGCCGAAGAGGCCGGGTCGAGTCGCCCCCACGCCGCTCCATCAGGCGCTAAATGCCCGAAGGGCCGCTGTTTCCGCGGCGGCGGGGGCCTCGTGTCGGTGCCGGCCTCCAGCGGGTCCTCGACGAGAGCCGCCCGGGGGGGGGGGCGCGGCCTAGAGACACGTCGGAGGCGCTCCCGGCGGCCCCCACAGCGGAGAGTGCAGCCCTTGCACCGGGACTGCCAGCGGGAGACCTTCGATGGCTCCGATCGAGGTCGCGAGCCGCCCGGCTCGGCCCATCGGGCGCCCCCGTGCCCGCGGCCGCGGCGACGAGGAGGTGGACCCGAGAACCCACGAAGAAAGGGACAGGATGTCCAGTACCGATGAGTTGAAGAACCGCGTCGAGGCGAAGAAGCACGACATCAAGCGGCAGATTGCCGAGATGAAGGCGGACGCGGGCGAGGACAAGCGCAAGCGGATCGAGGCCCTCGAGAGCAAGCTCGACGAGCTGGAGGCCCATCTCCGCTCGGGCTGGGAGCAACTGTCGGAGTCGGTCGTCGACAAGCTGAATGGATGGCTCCAGGACGATGCAGAGGAGAAGGGGTAGTCGGTCTTGCGGGCTCTCCCGGGTGGCCGCGTCGGGCCCACCGGCTCGCCGGGAGTAGGTTCGGCGGCGATGAGGGCATCCCGCGCGTAGAGAAGATGGACGTTTCCCTGATCGAGAACTTCCTGGTCGCCATGATCGCGATCGTCAACCCATTCGGGAAGATTCCGATCTGGGTCGAGGCCGAAGAGGGCTGCGATCGACCCACGCGGCTTCGCCTCGCCGTCCTCGTCACGTCGACGGCGCTCGTCTTGCTGCTCCTCGCGCTCTTCTTCGGCAAACAAGTCCTGGGTTTCCTCGGCGTCGACGTCCCCGCATTCCGCGTCGGAGGTGGAATCATTCTTCTCCTGCTCGGCATCGACATGCTCCGGGGCGAGTCGATCGACGTCCGCGGGCGGGACGCTGCACGAGGAGACGATGCGTACGACCGGGCCAAGCGCCGCTACCGGCAGATCGTGATTCCGATCTCGGTACCGATCCTGGCAGGCCCAGGCTCCCTCACGACGGCCATCCTCTTCGGAAGCGCATCATCAGATTGGCCGACCCAGCTGGGGCAGGCCGGTGTGCTCGGCGCCGTGATGCTGATCGTCCTGGCGGTCCTCTTGAGCGGCAAGTGGATCCGAGAGCACGTCGGGGAGCTCGTCCTCGAGGTGCAGACGCGGATCTGGGGTCTCCTTCTCACGGCGATCGCAGCGCAGATGATCCTCGTGGGGCTCGGGCAGACCTTCCCGAGCTGGATCGAGGGGGCGCTCCCCAACCAGGGGCCGTCTCCCATGCTGGACGATGCGTCGGGCACGAGCCCTACTGGATGAACGGGTCTGCGAGATCCACCGCAGTCTCGCAACGCCCGCCACACGCGGGCCTGATCGAAGATCGACGCCACCGCCTCTCCGCCCCGCCAGGCGGGCGCGTGGAGTCAGGTAGGCGACCGCTTCCGCGTCGTCCTCGAGAAGGTCGTCCAGACGCTCCTGGGAGTCTCTAGTCCTTGGTCCCGAGGCCGGATCGCGGAGCGGCGCCGGACCGCCCGGTTCCAGAGGCCCAGGGCCAGCAGCAGCGCGGCGGCGGGTCCCGGCCAATCCCCGGCCCGGGCGTAGAGGCTGAACGCCGGCTGGGGCTCCAGGCTGACCTCCTCGACGAGGCGCGCGCGCTCCAGGAGCCCGGTGCGGGCCGTGACGCGACCCGTCCGGTCGATGAAGGCGCTGATGCCGCTGTTGGTCGCGCGCACCACCGGAAGCCGCTGCTCGATGGCGCGCAGGCGCGCCAGGGCCAGGTGCAGCCGGGGCTCGGCGGAGTCGCCGAACCAGGCATCGTCGGCCACGGTGACCAGCAGATGGGGGCGCGTGCGTCGGACCATGCGCGCCACGAAGGCCGGGTGGGCAATCTCGTAGCAGATGGGAGTGGCGATGCGGTGGGGGCCCAGCTGCAGGGCGGGCGTCTCCTCGGAGGCTCGGTAGCGCGAGGCATGGGGAAGCCAGCCATCGAAGAGCGAGGCCAGGGGGCGGAGCGGCATGTACTCGGCCAGCGGGATCAGGATGTTCTTGTCGTAGGCCGAGAGCACGCGGCCATCGGGTCCCGCCAGCATCACGGAGTTGGCGAGCCCGTCGGCGCTGGAGGAGCTGGTGCCGAAGAGAAGGGGCACCCGGGCGCGGGAGAGGGCGGCACCTCGGATCAGCGAAGCGTCGACTGGCAGGGGGCGCCGTACGCCCTGCACGTAGGCCGTCTCCGGCCACACGACGAGATCCAGGGGGCCCTCCTCGAGGAGTGCCTCGCTCTCGGCTACGTGGGTTCGGTGGCCGGCGAGGGCGGCGGGGGCCTTCTCGCGCGGATCCAGGTTCGCCTGCACGATGCCCACGCGCAGCACGGAGGCCTGCGGGCCGGGTGCGCCGAGCTGTGCCTGACGCGTGGCCCCGTAGAGGGCGGCCAGCGCCACTGCGCCGGCCGCCGCGCCGAGGGCGAGGCGGCGCCCCGGCGTGGAGGCGGCCTCGTAGAGGAGCGCATTCCACAGGGCAAGCAATCCCGTGAGGAGCAGGGGACCTCCCAGGTCTGCGCACTGGGCAAGCAGGGGCGCGCCGAGCAGCCCGGCCCCGGAGCGCACCGGGAAGAGCTGGGGCTGGAGCCACTCCAGCAGGACGAGCGGCAGCGGCCCGGCGACCACGGGAGAAAGGCCCCGCCCGCGGAGGGCCGCATAGACCGCGGCGTAGACGGCGTAGCCCAGCGCGAACCAGAGACCGTGGAGCCCCAGCCAGAGGGCGCCCAGGGCGCGGCTGCCGCCGAGGAAGGCCTCCACCAGGGACCAGAGCCAGGCGAAGCCACCGGCATGGGCCGCTGCGCCGAAGGCCAGCCCGAAGAGCGCGGGCAGGAAGCGCGTCCCCGACCCACCAGCCGTGTCGACGGCCCACCACAGCGGGATCCAGAAGACGAAGAGGAGGGGCCAGAGGCCGAAGCCCAGATAGCCCAGGAAGTAGGCGACACCGCCGAGCGTGGCCGCCAGCAGGCGCAGCGACACCGCGCTTCAGCGTGCTGCGGCGGGCCCGGGGTCCTCGCCGCGACACGAGGGTGCTCCCGGCGCCGCGCGGTCCGCCGCGCTGCGGCCCTCCTGGTCGCGGTGTGTCCGGTCGGCACCGGCCTGGATGAGCATGCGCGCCACGTCGTCGTGTCCCTTGGCGCAGGCCACCAGCAGGGGGGTGTCGCCGAAGCGGTCCACCCGGTCGATCTGGACCTCCTCTGCGAGCAGGTGTAGCACCGCCTGCTTCCGGCCTCGGAGCACCGCGAAGAAGAGTGGAGCGCGCCGCTTCTGGTCCGGGCGGTCGATCGCGGCGCCCAGCGACTCCAGCAGCCTCATCATCGGCAGGTCACCTCGGGACGCGGCGTAGGAGTAGGGCGTCCGGCCTCCGTTCTCCGGCGCATCGACGGGGACGCCAGCCTCCGCCAGGCGGCCGACCAGCTCCGCGTCGCCCTCGCCCCGCACCGCTCGCAGGATGGCGTTGCGGCCCAGGGCGTCGACAGCCAGCGGGTCGGCTCCCAGCTCCAGCGCCCGCAGCGCCGCCGCGCGGTCGCCCTCGGAGGCCGCCCACAGGAAGCGCTGATCCAAGCTGACCGGCGCCCCGATTCCGGCCGGCGGCCTCTCCTCCACCGCAGGGCTCTCCTCCACACCGCCGCCGGCCTGCGCCCCCACGGGAAGGGGCATGGCGCCCATGGCCAGGGCTAGGGAGAGCAGCGCCCTCAGAGGGCGTCGTTGATCAGGGGTGCCACGATCTGCATGCCCGGATCCTCGAGGTTGTACTCGTTGAAGGGCTCGATCCGGCGCTGCACCTGGTTTCCTGCGATCCAATCTTCCAGGAAGTCCTCGATCGGCGTGAAGCCGCTGGGGCACTTCCACGTCTGCGACCAGGGCCACTCGAAGACCTCGTACCACCTCTTCTTGCGGATGCTGGGGCAGGCGTGACTCCCGATGAAGGTGATGATCGTGGAGCAGTGGCTGTCGTTGATCGGGCGGTTCCACGGGATGTGATAGCTGTAGTTCGGGTGATCGTTCATCTCGTCGACGAGATTCGCCTGGTCCTCCTGCCAGCGCGCGAGCATGCCGGCCTGGTCGATGCCGGGGTAGAAGCGCTCGTAGGAGTAGCGCGAGAAGTTGAAGTCCGTGGAGTAGCCCGTGTAGGCGAGCTGGTCGCCCGGGAACTCGAGAGCCACCATGTCCGTGATGCTGCCGTAGTCGTCGGGGTCGAAGCTAGCGGGGAGCTCGTCGAAAACCGAGTCGAGGCCCCACACGGCGCGGATCTCCTCGTGCAGCGGCCGCGAGCTGTAGCTGGCGTCCGGCGCAGGGAAGAGGGGACCGGAGTCGTTCAGCATGTAGCTCTGGGCGGGGTCCAAGGTGCGGCGCACCTCGTAGTAGCCCGCCTGCGTGGCCACGCCGCCCGCGCTGAATCCCGTGACCAGGAGCTTGTCGATGTCGGGGAAGCGCGAGGCCAGGTACTGCATGGCCGTGCGCGTGTTGTTGAAACCGGCGTGGTTCCAGACGATCGGGGGGTTCTGGCCGCTCGGGTCTGTGTAGACCGTCGCGGCGTTGCCGACGTGGACGTCGCCGGTGCAGTAGGGCATGTACACGGCATCCCAGCCCTGGGTCACGATCGGGTTCTTCGGGCGCAGGGGGATGCCCGGGTCGGCGCCGTTCAACACCGGCGATACGAACTGCGCCTGGAAGTCGAAGGCGTAGCCGTCGGAGATGCCGTCGCGGTTGGCCGCGCTCAGGATGCCGGCCTGGCCGCTGCAGCTAGGGTAGTCCCAGCAGGCGCCGCCCCCCTCGAAGAGCAGGACCAGATCGTTCGAGCCGGGGTTGTCCCAGACGTAGAATTTGTACTGGGAGCCGTTTCCGCAGACCGTCCCCGGGAGCTCGATCTGCTCCCACGCGAAGTCGTTGCCGCCGTCGACGACGTCCTCGATGCCGATCGCGGCGAGACTTCCGGGCAGCAGCAGGAGCAGGCCGGCGAGGCTCGTGGCCAACAGCGTCGCCGCGGGGCGATAGCGGTACAGCGCTCTTCGCAGATTCGAAAGCTTCACGATGGTCCCTCCCCGTCCGTACTTCTACCATCGCATCCGCTGCCTGTTCAAGCCGAAACGAGCAGGGTTCGCTCCGCTTGGGCCTCGCCCGACTCGGCGCGTCATCGGAAACGCGTTTCGCGTGAGCCTCGCGGGGATCAGGGCTGGGGATCGCTGCGCCCGGCGTCCCGCTCCTCGTCCTCACCGAAGGCGGCCCGCATGGCCTGCCACTCCCGCCGCGCCTCCTCCATGCGTTCCCGGCGCTGCTGGGCTCGGGCGTGCTCCCGCGGCAGCTCGACGAGGCGCGCGCGATGGAGCTTGCGGGCCAGCCTCAAGAGACCGAGATCCCGCTCACTCAGGTCGTCGCCGTAGCGCTCGATCAGGTGGGTCGTGAACTCGATGCCGTCGGTGAAGACCCGGTGGCGGTGCGTGAAGTAGGCATCCACCTCCTGCTCGCTGGCGTTGCCAGACTCGACCTGAGTTCGCAACGCGCGCTCCTCCGCTTGCCGCCGCTTCCTCTCTGCGAGGACGGCCGCATCCGAGGTGGGGGCGTGGCTCGTCCAGAAGCGGTTGTCGGGGAGCGCGCGACGCACCGCGTCCAGGTCTACCCGGGACCAGCCAACGGCGGGGTCCTCCGGGTCGAAGCCGGGCGGCAGCGGAGGCTCGGCCGGCTCCGCCACCGCGGGCCGCGGCGGGTCGTCGGCTCGCGGAGCCCGCGTTCCGGAGACCTGGGCGGGGCGCGCCGGGGCCGGCTCCTGCTCGGCGGTGGCCGGAGCGGCCTGCGGCCGTCCCGGCTGCCGAGAGAGCAGGGCGAAGGACCAGGCCAGCAGCAGAAGAAGGGGCACGGCGACCAGAGCCAGGCGAAGGTGACGCATCCACACACCGTAGGCCGGCTGCGTCCTCGACTTCAACGAGGATCTCGGTCGAGGGCCGCCCCGCGATCGGCGGGCGAGGCTCCTGCCCCTCTCAGGCGGAGGGTCGTAGAGCCGTCGAGCTCGAAGCCGATCCGGTCGCCACCGAGGACCCAGCTCGAGACCGCTCGCCCTGGCCGTCCTCGTCTCCGCAACCGCCAGCGTGGTGCCATTCGGGTCTGGCACCCGAGTATGCCCTTACGGCCGAGTGATCGCCGCCCCGGTCCTCCGCGTGATCGAGGCGGCGTACGATACGATCAACCGCTACTTCGAGCGGAAGGGCCCCTCGCTGTGAGCCCCGAGCGACCTATCCAGCTCCAGGGACGAGGGAAGGTCCCATGCCTCACGTCATTGCGAACGGGATCCGGCTGCACTACGTCGAGCGGGGCCTCGGCGACGAGACCGTCGTCTTCTCCCACAGCTACCTGCTCGACTGGTCCCATTTCGAGCCGCAGATCGGCGCGCTCGCTCCGCGGTATCGCTGCCTGGCCTTCGATCACCGCGGGCACGGGCGCAGCGAGCGCCCGAGAAGAGCCTTCGGCATGGAGGATCTCTACGAGGATGCGGTGGCCTTCATCGAAGCCCTGGGCGGCGCGCCGGTTCATTTCGTGGGGCTCTCGACGGGAGGCTTCATCGGCGTTCGGCTCGGGATCCGCCGACCCGATCTGCTACGGACGCTTACCCTGATGGACACGTCGGCCGATGCAGAGCCGAGATGGAGGCGGATCCAATACGAGGCTGTGTTGAGAGCGGTCGGCCTGGTCGGCACGAAGCCGCTCAGCGGCTACGTGATGTCGCTGTTCTTCTCGAAGAGCTCGCGAAGCGACTCCAGCCGGGCGAAGGATCTCCGCTCACAACGAGAGGTCGTCGTTGCGAACGACCCCGACGCCGCGATCGACTTCGGTCGAGCCATCTTCTCTCGCGCGGGGGTGGAGCATCAGCTCGACCAGATCACGGTTCCCACCCTCGTGCTGACGGGTGAGGAGGACCAGTCGCAGACGCCCGTGCGCGCACGCCGCATGGCCGCGGGCATCCGAGATGCTCAGTGCGTGATCGTCCCCAGAGCGGCTCACATCAGCACCATCGACCAGCCCGACGTCGTCAACGCCGAGCTCGCCGAGCACCTCGCGCGCAGCGGCTGAAGTGCAGGTCCCCGAGCAAGCCCCCCCGCCGAGGGGGGGAGCTAGCGCGGCCTCAGTCGACCACGCGGTAGCGAAGCGTTTGCCCGCCCAGGAAGACCTGGAGCGCCGATTCCCCCTCGCCCTCTGAAACGGGTGGAGACCAGGGTTGGGCGACGAGGCGCACACGGCCCGCGTTGCGCGGCAGTCCATAGAAGTCGGCGCCGAAGTGGCTGGCGAAGCCCTCGAGTCGATCGAGCGCTCCGACCGAGGCGAAGGCTTCGGCGTAGGCCTCCAGCGCGACCGGTGCGCTGTAGATCCCGGCGCAGCCGCAGTCGGCCTCTTTCGCGGCTCGCAGATGCGGCGCGCTGTCCGTGCCGAGGAAGAAGCTCGGATCGCCGGAGGTCGCCGCGGCGAGCAGTGCGCGCCGATCGCCTTCGCGCTTCAGCACGGGCAGGCAGAAGTGATGCGGCCGCAGCCCGCCCGCGAAGATCGCGTTGCGGTTCAGGAGGAGATGCTGGGGCGTGATCGTCGCCGCCACCCGCGCGGGCGCCCCGCGCACGAAGTCCGCCGCCTCCTGCGTCGTGATGTGCTCGAAGACGACGCGCAGCTCGGGGTAGCGGTCGACGACCCGGGAGAGGGTCTCCTCGAGGTAGACCCGCTCCCGGTCGAAGACGTCGCAGTCGGGGGCAGTCGCCTCGCCGTGGACGAGGAGCGGCAGGCCCGAGGCGGCGAGCGCCTCGAGCACGGCCCCTCGGGCGGCCAGGTCCGACACTCCCTCCGAAGAGTGCGTGGTCGCGCCCCGCGGATAGACCTTGACCCCTGCGACATGCGGCGATTTCGCCGCCGCCTCGATCTCCGAAACGGGGGTCTCGTCCGTGAGGTAGAGCGTCATCAACGGCTCGAAATCCGCGCCCGCCGGGCAGGCCGCGAGGATGCGCTCGCGGTAGGCCAGCGCGCGCTCCACCGTCGTGACCGCGGGCACGAGGTTCGGCATCACGATCGCCCGTCCGAAGCGTCGCGCCGTCGCCGCCAGGACGCGCGCGAGGAGTGCGCCATCGCGCAGGTGCAGGTGCCAGTCGTCGGGCCGCGTGATCTCGAGCGACGCAGGCGACCCCCGAGTCTTGTCAGCCCGTGCCACCGCGTCGATCGGGGTCTCTGCCAAGGCCTGGGCCGCTCCGCTCCTCCGCGCCAATACGAGCATACCGCCGGGAGTCGGGGCCTTCATGCGGGCCATCCTGCGGCCCCAGCCAGTGGGGTGGGAGAAGGATCCGGCGGCTCGCGCCTGCCTCGGAGGCAGCAGACTTCGGGGGCGTGGAACTCGAAGGCTCCGGCCGGCACCAGAGTTGTGTGATCCGTAGACGTTGAGACGCTACCCCTGTTCACCACTGTCATTCGAGCGCTTCGGTCTGCCGCCACTCGGCCCCGAGCCGACGCCTTCGCTCTGCGGAACGGGCCGTCTGCGAGTCGCTCTGCGGCACCGTGTGCAGGGCCTCCTGCTTTGCCGTCCGACCGCTGGCGAGGCGAGTCTTGACAGGGCAGCTCCATAGAGGCGGGCGCGAGGGGCGCGACGCGGTCCGGCCCGTCCATCTTCTCGGGGGCCTGCCGACCGCGGGCGTGCGTCGCGGCTTCGATCGGATCCGAGACGTGCTGCCGCTTCGGTCATTCGCGGGCTTCCTCGAGTCGCCGGCGGCCGAGTGGGCGCAGCTGGGTGTCTTGCTGCCTCCCCACGTCGAGACCTCCCAGGTCGACGAGCGCGCCCTTTCGATCCGGAGCGCTTCGGGAGATGGCTCGCGGATCCGCCGATCGAGCTCGTGCGCGGGAAGGGGAGGGTCTGGCTCGCCAACAGCTGTGACCACGCGGTGGGATACTCGTGTGCAGGCTCGGTTCATCGCGTCTTCCCGGGCGGTCGGTGGTGGGCGAGCTGTGGTGTCTCGACGTGGCCGGCCTGCGACGCGGAGCGTCGTCGGCTGCTCGAGCGGTGGCATCCGCGCTTCGGTGACCGCCGGCAGGAGATCGCCTTCGTGGGGGTCGATCTCGATCCGGAAGAGCTCTCCTCGGCGCTCGATTCCTGCCTGCTCTCGGAGGAAGAGGCGCTGGATGCAATACTCCCCTCTTTGCCGGGTTCGCGATCGGGTGCAGTCGCGACGCCTCGAGGCGGGCTGCATTGACGCTCGATTGATCGACCATCGGCCGTACGGCACAAACTGAATCGAATGCGGGCAGAAGCGGCCCGCGAATGGAGTCAGGATTCCCATGTCTCATTGCTTCGATTACTCGAACAGGCGCGTCGTCATCACGGGGGCCTTCTCGGGCGTCGGCGCGGCGCTCCTCGACGTTCTCTCGGAGCTCGGCCGCCCCGAGGTGATCGCGCTCGATCTGAAGCGGCCGGAGGGTCCCATCGATCGATTCATCGAGACGAACATGGGAGACGCTTCCTCGGTGGAGGAGGCGATCGCCGCGATCGACGGCCCCATCGATGCGCTCTTCAACAACGCGGGGATTGCCGGGACGCACGGCTTCGAGGCGGTGATGGCCGTGAACTGGCTCGGTCTCCGTCAGCTCTCGGAGGGGCTGCTTCCGAAGATCCGAGAGGATGGGGCGATCGCCAACACGGCCTCGATCGCGGGCGGTCAGTGGCCGGGTCACCTCCAGGAGGTGCTCGACTGCATTGCCATAGAGGGTCGTGAGGAGCTCTTCAGCTGGTGGCGAGATCATGCAGAGCGGGTCGGGGATGGCTATGCCTTCTCCAAGGAG
>CAZYOL010000104.1:0-14903 GCA_964649065.1 uncultured Spirochaetales bacterium | reverse complement strand
CACCTCGGAGCCCAGGCGCCGGAAGGCCTGGGCCAGCTCGCAGCCGATGGGGCCGCCGCCGATCACGCCCAGGCGCCGGGGGCGCTCGCTGAGGTTGAAGACGGTCTCGTTGTTCAGGTAGCCGGCCTCCTCGAGGCCGGGAAGCGCCGGGGCGACGGGTCGCGCGCCGGTGGCGATCACCGCCTTCTTGAAGCGCAGGGTCTTGCCGTCGACGCTCACCGTGTCCGCGCCCGAGAAGACCGCCTCGCCCAGGTAGACCTCGACGCCCAGCTCGTCTCGGTAGCGGCGCGCGGCGTCCTCGTGGCTGATCTGGGCGCGCACCTGGCGCATGCGGCGCATGGCGGCGCCGAAGTCGATCGAGTCGAGGCTCGGCGCCGGGGTGCCCAGCAGGGCGGCCGCGCGCTGCGCCTCGGCCACCATGCGGGAGGCGCGAATCACGCCCTTCGAGGGGACGCAGCCCACGTTGAGGCAGTCTCCACCGAGCAGGCCCCGCTCGATCAGGGCCACCTTGGCGCCCAGGCCGGCGGCCACTGCCGCCGTGATCAGGCCGCCCGAGCCGGCGCCGATCACGACCAGGTTGTAGCGGCCCGAGGGGTCCGGATTCTTCCAGTCCGCCGGGTGGACGTTGTCGAGCAGGGTCTGGTTCCACTCGTCGCGGGGCTGAATGTCGATGCTCATGCTCTGCCTCTCTGGTGTCCCCGGGGAGTCCCCGGGGAAGGGCTGGATGTGGATCTCGGCTAGGAGGTGGCTTCGATCTCGGTCTGCTCGGCCAGCGCCCGGCGGGCGATGCGCGCCACGAGGATCGCGACGGCGAAGGTGGCGACCAGGCCGATGCCGAGGATGGCCAGCTGGATGGGGCCCTGCTGGGGCCCGGCGCCCCCGGCCGCCTGGGCGACGTCGCCTCCCAGCTTGCCGAGGTAGACGTAGGCCACGGTGCCGGGCAGCATCCCCACCGAGGCCAGCAGATAGTCGACGAAGCGCACGCCGGTCAGGCCCAGGGCGTAGTTCAGGAGATTGAAGGGAAAGACCGGAGAGAGGCGCAGCAGGAACACGATCCTGCGTCCCTGCCTGCCCACGGCCCGGTCGATGGCCCCGAAGCGCGCGTTCCCGGCCAGCCGGGCCTCGATGCGCGAGCGAGCCACGTAGCGCGACACCAGGAAGGCCAGGGCGGCGCCCAGGGTGGCCGCCACGAAGACGTAGGCCGAGCCGGCGCCGATCCCGAAGATCGCGCCGGCTCCGATCGTGAGTGCCGAGGCGGGGACGAAGGCCACCACTGCGGCGGCGTAGCCGAGGATGAAGACGGCCGGACCCCAGAAGCCCAGCCCCTCCACCCACAGCTTGAAGGGCTCGATGTACTGGCCGGCCTGACGCCCGAGCACGATCACGACGCCGATCGCGGCGACGATCAGGGCGATGCGGGCGATGCGAGCGCCGGTCGAGAGCCGCGGCTCGGCGGGGGGCGTGGTGCTGGATGCGGGCATCTTGCTTCCTCCGTTTGGCGCCTCCGATGCCTCGGGGCACTACCCGTTACGGGGTATCAAGAGCCGCTCAGGGCACCGCCGCAGCTCGATCCGGCGCCGGCGGTGCAGCCGAAGCAGTGCCCCGCGGTCGCCACGGGAGACCCCTCCAGCTCCGCCAAATCGTCCAGGTCCCAGACGCTGGCCCGGGCCGCGCCCAGGGGGATCTCGAGCATCTGGTGGAAGTCGCAGTCGTAGACCCGGCCATCCCAGCCTACCGAGATCAGGCTGCGGCACATGAGCTGCGGAACGGTCTCGGGGTTGAAGTGGCGGGCCAGCAGCGCGAGGTAGTCCGCATGACGGCCCTCGCGCTCGAGCTGCCGGGCGAAGCGCCGGATCGGCATGTTCGTGATCGTGAGCAGGTGGTGGAACTCGATGCCGAAGAGCTCCCTCAGCTCGCTCCGGTAGCGGGCCTCCAGCTCTGCCTGGGGCGGCGGCAGGCTCGGGCCCTGCGGGTTGTAGATGAGGTCGAGCCCCAGGGGGGAGCCCGGCTGGCCGTAGCCCAGGCGGTTCAGTCGGGAAAGGGCCTCGATGCTGGCCCCGAAGACGCCCCGGCCGCGCTGGGCGTCGACGTTCTCGCGCGTGTAGCAGGGCAGGGAGGCCACGATCCGGACCTCGTGGCGGGCCAGGAACTCGGCCGTCTGCTCCTGGCCGGGCCGCAGCAGCACGGTCAGGTTGCAGCGGTCGATGACCCGGCGTCCCCGGGCCCGGGCCCCCTCGACCAGGCCACGGAAGACCGGCTGCAGCTCCGGGGCGCCTCCGGTGAGGTCGAGGGTGTGGAGCTGCGGATTCCGGTCGAGCAGCCAGAGCAGCCGCTCGGCCGTGGCCGCCTCCATGGTCTCGCTGCGCTTGGGGCCGGCCTCCACGTGGCAGTGCAGGCACGCCAGGTCGCAGCGCAGCCCGAGGTTGGCCTGCAGCGTGTCGACGGCTCCCCGCCGCAGCCCGCCCAGCTGGTGGCGCTGCAGGGCGTCGGGGAAGTCCGGGAGTGCGGGGGTGAGGCGGAGGCTCACGGGTACCTCTCGGGTCGATCCCCTGCAGATGCCGGCCGCCGGCGGGGGAGCCGCCCCTGCAAGGTACCCTGGGGGAGGATTCCGTCAGGAGCGTCGATGGCAGCTCGCAGCGACCGCGCCACCCGCAGCCTGGTCACCGGGGCCTCCTCGGGGATCGGGGCCGCCTTCGCCCGCCGCCTGGCCAGCGACGGCAGCGACCTGGTGCTGGTCGCGCGGCGCCGGCAGGCCCTGGAGGCGCTGGCGGCGGAGTGCCGCGAGCGGCACGCCGTGCAGGTCGAGATCCTGGCGGCCGATCTGCTGCAGGACGAGGGGCTGGCCCGGGTCGAGGAGCGCCTGGCCTCCGGCCCGCCGATCGATCTGCTGATCCAGAGCGCGGGTGTGGGCGCGCTGGGGGAGTTCGGCCGGCTCGAGGTGGACCGGGCCGAGGCCCAGGTCCGACTCAACGTGCTGGCCTGCGTGCGCCTGGCCCACGCCGCCCTCGGGCCGATGCGGCAGCGGCGTCGTGGGGCGATCGTGCACGTCTCGTCCCTGGCGAGCCTCGGGCCCTACCCCTACCTCGCCGTCTACGCGGCCTCGAAGGCCTTCCTCACCAGCTTCAGCGAGGCCCTGTCCGAGGAGCTGCGGGGCAGCGGGATCCGCGTCCAGGCGCTGCTGCCGGGCCTCACCCGCAGCGAGTTCTTCCTGCGGGCCGGGGCCGACGAGTCCCGGATCCCGGAGCTGGCCTGGATGCAGGCCGACCGGGTCGTGGACGAGAGCCTGGCCGCCCTGGGGCGCGGCGAGACGCTCTGCGTTCCAGGGCGGGGCAATCGCGCCCTGGCGGCGCTCGCGGGGCTGCTGCCCCGGGCCGGCTTCCGGCGCCTGGCGGGGCTGCTGGTGTCGACCCAGCGCGGGGGACATTGAAGCCGTTTGGGGGTATGATCGCCGGCCGGTCGGCCGCCCCGCGGCCGGCCCGCCCGGGCGCCCCGCCACTGCCAGCCCCCCAGCGGTTGCGCGGGAGCGGCGCCCCCGCAGCGAGCCTCGAGACCCAGCGACGGCGCGGAGTGCGGCGAGCGGCCGCCTTCGCCGGAGGAGACAGCTTCGATGAGCGAGATTCGATTCGACGGCAGGGTTGCCATCGTCACCGGGGCCGGGGGCGGCCTCGGCAAGACCTACGCCCTGATGCTCGGCGCACGCGGTGCCAGCGTGGTCGTGAACGACCTCGGCGGCGCGGCGGACGGCACGGGCTCGGGCTCCGCCATGGCCGACCAGGTCGTGAAGGAGATCAACGAGGCCGGCGGCAAGGCCGTCGCCAACTACGACTCGGTGGCCACCCCCGAGGGCGGCGAGAACATCGTCAAGGCCGCTCTCGAGAACTTCGGCAAGGTCGACATCCTGGTGAACAACGCCGGGATCTTGCGCGACAAGTCCTTCGTCAAGCTGGAGCCGCAGAATCTCGAGATCGTCCTCGACGTGCACCTGAAGGGCGCCTTCTTCGTGACCCAGCCCGCCTTCCGGGCCATGAAGGAGAACAACTACGGGCGCATCGTCTTCGCCTCTTCGGGGGCCGGCATCTTCGGCAACTTCGGCCAGAGCAACTACGGCGCGGCGAAGATGGGCCTGGTCGGCCTCTCGAACGTCCTGGCGGTCGAGGGGGCCAGGAACAACATCAAGAGCAACGTCATCGCGCCGATCGCCAAGACCCGCCTCACCGAGCAGCTCCTGGGCGCCCTGGCCGACTCCCTCAACCCGGAGTACGTGACGCCCATCGTGGCCTACCTGTGCTCGGAGCAGTGCGAGCTCAGCCACGAGATCTTCGACGTGGGGGGCGGTCGCTACGCGCGCATCTTCGTCGGTCTGGGCTCGGGCTGGGTGGCGCCCAAGGACACCATCCCCAGCCCCGAGGACATCGCCGCGAACCTGGACGCGATCCGCAGCACCGAGGGCTTCACGGTGCCGGACAGCATCGCCGGCGAGACCCAGGCCATCATCGAGGCCATGAAGGGGAGGCAGTAGAGTCATGCCGGTCGATCCGAGCAAGGCGCTGGGCCACGAGCTCGGCGAGGGACAGAACCAGTACAGCCGGGACCAGGTGATCCTCTATCACCTGGGCATCGGCGCGGGCGATCCGCCCACGGACCCCAACGAGCTCGAGTACACCTACGAGAAGAATCTGAAGGTGCTCCCGAGCTTCGGGGTGATTCCGGTCTTCGGTGCCATGGGGGGCCTGGCCACGGTGCCCGGCCTGGAGTTCAACTTCGCCATGCTCCTGCACGGAGAGCAGGACATCCAGGTCCACAAGCCGATCCCGCCCGAGGCCAAGATCACCAACAAGGGGCGCGTGGCGGAGATCTGGGACAAGGGCAAGGCGGCCCTGGTGGTCCTGGAGGTCGAGAGCCGCGACGAGTCGGGCGAGGCCCTCTTCACCAACCGCTTCTCCCTCTTCCTGCGCGGCGAGGGCGGCTTCGGCGGCGAGAAGGGGCCGAAGGCGGGCAACGAGGCCCCCGGGCGCGAGCCCGACGGGTCGATCGAGATCTCGACCCTGCCCCAGCAGGCCCTGATCTACCGGCTCTCCGGCGACCTGAATCCGCTCCACGCCGATCCGGAGTTCGCCAAGATGGGCGGCTTCGACAAGCCCATCATCCACGGGCTCTGCTCCTACGGCATCGTCTGCAAGGCGATCGTGGACCACGTGCTCGGCGGCGACGTGACGAAGGTCGCGCGCTACCAGGCTCGTTTCGCCGGCGTGGGCTTCCCGGGCGAGACCTACGTGATCTCGTACTGGAAGGAAGGCGACAAGATCCTGGTCCAGGCCAAGTCGAAGGAGCGCGACGCGCCGATCATCTCGAACTGCGCGATCACCGTCCGCGGCTGAGCGGGCCGGCAGGCCCCAGAGGAACGAGAAGGCCCGGCCGGCGACGGTCGGGCCTTCGGGCTCGGCGGGGCGCCGAGCCCGACTTCCTGCGCCCCGGCCGCGCGGGCCGACCTCTGGCGCGAGATCCTCCTAGCGCGAGGCCAGGAAGGCGCGGGCGACCTCGGCCGGCGAGCCTCCCTCGCCGTCGACGGCGAGGTTCATGCGGCGCATGGCGTCTCCGTCGATGGCTCCCACCAGGGAGGCCAGCGCCGCCCTCACCTCGGGAAGCTCGCGGGCCACCCGGGGGCTCGCCAGCAGGATGGCATCGTAGGGCGGGATCACGCCCTGCTCGTCTTCCAGCAGCACCAGCTCGAAGGCCGCGATCCGGCCGTCCGTGGAGAAGGCGCTGATCACGTCCACCTCGTCGCGCGCCACGGCCTGGTACATGAGGGAGGAGTCCATGCTGCGCTCCCGGCGGAAGGCCAGGCCGTAGGTCTTCTCCAGGGCCGCCCACTCGGGGCGCTGGAAGAACTCGTAGTCGCCCCCGATCTCGAGGCGGGGCGCCAGCGGCGCGAGATCGCCGATGCGGTGCACCCCGAGCTGCTCGGCGCGCTCGCCGCGCATGCCCAGCGCGTAGCTGTTCTCGAAGCCGAGCGAGCCCACCAGCGCGATCCCGTGCTCCTCGGCGAGGAAGCGCTTCACCTCCGCCAGCACCCGCTCGCGGTCGTCGCCGGGGCGGGTCCGGCGACCCATCAGGGTCGCCCACACCGTGCCCGTGTACTCCACGTAGACGTCGATATCGCTCTGGCGCAGGGCCTCGAAGGCGACGGTCGAGCCGAGAGACTGCACCGCGCGCGTCGCCTGCCCGGTCTCGGCCTGCAGGTGCTGGGCGATCAGCTCGCTCAGGATGTACTGCTCCGTGAAGGTCTTCGAGCCGATGACCACGCCGCGCTCGGCTGCGGGGCGGCCCGCGAAGAAGCTGGCCGCCGTGAAGGCGTAGAGGGCCAGCAGCCCGGCTGCGGCGGCGGCGACGCGCCTGCGCTGCCGGCGCCGGAAGCCGGTCTCCAGGGCGGCCACGAGCTGGTCCAGCAGGATCGCCAGGCTGGCCGCGGCCGCGCAGCCGAAGAGCACCGCGGTGGTGTTGCGGGTCTGCAGGCCGCTGAAGATGTAGTTCCCCAGGCTGGTGGCCCCGACCGGCGTGGAGAGCGTGGCGGTGCCCACCAGCCACACCGCCGAGGTCCGGACACCGGCCACGATCACGGGCAGCGCCAGGGGCAGCTCGACCCGCAGCAGCCGCTGGCCATCGGTCATGCCGACGCCCCGCGCCGCCTCGATCAGCGCCGGGTCGACCGACTCGATGCCGGTCACCGTGTTGCGCAGCACCGGCAGCAGGCTGTAGAGGGAGAGGGCCAGCAGGGCGGGCAGGTAGCCGATGCTGCGCAGCTCGAGCCCGAGCAGGGCGGAGAGGCCGCCCAGGGCGGGCACCATGATCGCGAGCAGGGCCAGGCTGGGGATCGTCTGGATCACGCTCGCCGTGCCCAGCAGCCCGGGCTCGAGGGAGCGCCTGCGCGTGATCGCCACGCCGAGGGGAATGCTGACCACGACCCCGATGGCCAGGGCGACGAGGGCCAGGCGCAGGTGGGCCGTCAGGTAGTCCGGCAGCAGGGCGAGCTGTTCGCTCACGATCCGGAGCCCGGCGGCGCCAGCCCCAGCAGCCGATCGACGGTCTCCGCCTGCCGCCGGGGCGTTTCCATCAGCTCGGCGACGCCCCCGTCGGCCGGCTGTCGCAGCAGCTCCTTCGGCGTCCCGATCTGCACCAGCCTTCCGCGCCGCATCACCGCCACGCGATCGCCGAGCAGCAGGGCCTCGCTCATGTCGTGGGTCACGAAGATCACCGTCAGGCCGAGCTCCCGGCGGATGCGCAGCAGCTCCTGCTGGAGGCGGTCGCGGGTCAGTGGATCCAGGGCGCCGAAGGGCTCGTCCAGCAGCAGCAGCTCCGGCTCGGCGGCCAGGGCTCGGGCCAGGCCGACGCGCTGCTGCTGACCCCCGGAGAGCTGCTCCGGAAAACGCGAGCGGAACTGCCTCGGCTCGAGCTCGACGAGGGCCAGCAGTGTGTCGACGCGCTCCTCGATGCGGCGCGCCGGCCAGCCCAGCAGGCTGGGGGTCACGGCCACGTTCTCCGCCACGGTCAGGTGGGGAAAGAGGCCGACCTGCTGGAAGCCGTAGCCGATGCCGCGGCGCAGCTCGTGGGCCTGCAGCTCGCGGGTGTCGCGGCCGGCGATGCGCACGCGACCCGAGCTGGGCTCCACCAGCCGGTTCACCATCTTGAGAGTGGTCGTCTTGCCGCAGCCGGAGCTGCCGAGCAGGACCAGGATCTCGCCCCTCTCGACCGAGAGGGAGAGGCAGTCCACCGCGAGCTGCGAGCCGAAGCGCTTGCTGAGCCGGTCGAGCTCGATCACTCGGCGTCGAGCAGGGCCTCGAGGGCAGGCCAGCTCACGGCCTCCTGCGCCGCGAAGGCGCGCAGCAGGATCGCGCGATCCCGATCCTCGCCGTCGCCCCGGAACTTCGTCACCGCCGCCTCCAGGGCCTGGGCCTCGGGCTCCGTCGGCTCGTCCTCCTCGAGGGTGCCCTCCTCGTGCTTCAGCCCCAGCAGGTCGAGCCACTCGATCAGCAGCTCCTTGCGGCACTGGAGGAAGTAGACGGCGAGGATCTCCGAGGCGAGGTCGTTGGCGGCGACCCGGGCCAGCGCGCGCCGCACGGCCTCGGCGCGCTTCTCGAAGGGCTGGCGCTTCAGGTAGACCGGCCGGGCCTTGATGGCGGCGCTGGCCGCGAGCACGGCCTGCAGCAGCACGCCGGGCGCCTTGTCCTGGAGCCCCCGCAAGAGGCTCACGGCCTCTTCCGGCGCCATCGTGGCGAAGACCTGAAACGACCGCATGCGCTGGCCCGCTCCCCCGGATCGGGTGTAGCACCCGGTCGGCCCGGACGCTTAGCCGGCGAAGTCGGGGCGCCGGAAGCTCTGCCGCAGGGCGAAGGCCGTGCACAGCACCAGCGCCGTGGCCAGGGCCGAGTGGAGCCCGGTGACCTCGACGGGGATCCCGAGCCGCACGTTGGCGACCCCGACGCAGACCTGCAGCAGCCCGAGCCCGAGGGCGCCCCAGGCCACGCCGCGCAGGCCCGGCGTCCCGCGACACAGCAGGGCGGCCGCGATCAGCGCGGCCAGCAGGGCGTAGCCATTGGAGCGATGCAGGAGGTGGAGCCCCACGTTGCCCTGCCAGGAGGGGAACCAGAGGCCGCCGTTGCAGGTCGGCCACTCGGGGCAGGCCATGCCCGCGTAGCGCGAGGACACCAGGCCCCCCAGGGCGAGCTGGCCGAGCAGCAGAACCGCAACACCGATCTGTGAGAGCCGGGCGAGACGCGGCGCCGGCGGGGCCGGCGCCCGGCGCTCGCGCAGGCTCAGCGCCGTGAGCAGCCAGGTCGCCGCCACGGCGTTGCCGACGAGCAGGTGCGAGGTCACCGTCCAGGACGCCAGGAGCTGCCACACCGTGAGCGCGCCCAGCAGGATCTGGGTCGCCAGCAGGACGGCGCCCAGGGCGAGCCAGCGCTTCGCGCGCCGTCGGGCGGGCGGGCTCCGCAGCGCCGCCGTCGCGAGGCCCGCGAAGCCGAGGGCGACGCCTCCGGCGATCAGCCGGTGCGCCCACTCGAAGCCCACCTGCAGATCGAGCTGCGGCAGCAGCTGGCCGAAGCAGAGCGGCCAGTCCGGGCAGGCGAGGCCGGCCTCGTGGGCGCGAACCAGAGCGCCCAGGACGATCAGGCCGTAAGTGACGACCAGCAGGGCGGAGAAGCCCCGGCACAGGCCGAGTGTCGAGTCGGGGGCCGCGCTGCGCAGCCGTTCCGCGGGCCGCAGCGCGCCGCCCGAGAGCGGCGTCGCCAGGGCGTCGCGCGGGGCGGGTCCGTCACTTAGCATGCTCATCCGGCGGTGTGACGAGCGTAGCAGAGCCGCCGCAGCCCTCACGAAGGAGCACAGCGGGCCCATGGGTGCCGACGCCGTTCGCCGCGAGTCGCGGGCCATCGAGGTACGCGACCTGGTGGTGCGCTACGACGCGACCGAGGCCCTGCGCGGAATCGACCTCGCGGTCGAGCGCGGGAGCTGCTTCGGTCTGCTCGGACCGAACGGCGCCGGCAAGACCACTACCGTGGGCGTGCTGACGACCCTGCGGCGGCCCGACGCCGGCCGGGCCTCTGTGCTGGGGCACGACGTCGTCGCGGAGCGCGAGGCGGTGCGCCGCTCGGTGGGCGTCGTCTTCCAGGAGCCGACCCTCGACGCCGACCTGAGCGCCCGCGAGCACCTCGACCTCTACGCCCGGCTCTATCGCCTGCCGCAGCGCCGCGCGCGCATCGCGGAGATGCTCGAGCTGGTGGGTCTGGAGGGGCGGGCCGACGAGCCGGTCCGCCGCCTCTCCGGCGGCCTGAGACGTCGGCTCGAGATCGCCCGCGGGCTGCTGCACGCGCCCCGCGTGCTCTTCCTGGACGAGCCCACCCTCGGCCTCGACGTGGTGGCGCGCGCCGCCATCTGGGAGTATCTGCGCCGGCTGCGGAGCGATCGGGAGACGACCATCTTCCTCACCACGCACTCGATGGAGGAGGCCGACGCCCTCTGCGAGGCGCTGGCCATCCTCGACGGCGGCCGGGTCGCCGCCGCCGGCAGCCCGGAGGCCCTGAAGGCGGCGCTGGGTGGAGACATGGTCCGGCTCGAGCTGGAGCGCGGCGAGGGGGCCGTGGCCGCCCTGCGCTCGCTGGAGGGCGTTCGGGACGTGGCCGAGTCCGCGCCCGGGGCCGAGCTCCGCATCACCGTCAGCGACGGGCCCCGGCGGCTTCCCGCCCTGCTCGACGCGGTGCGGGGCTGCGGCGTGCGCGCGGTCTCTCTGGAGCGTCCGACACTGGAGCACGTCTTCCTGCACCACACGGGCCACGCCTTCGAGCCCGCCCCGGTCGAAGCGGAGCTCGCGTGATCGGCTGGCTTCGCGATGCCGCGGTGATCCTGTACCGCGAGTGGCTGCGCTACCGGCGCGACCGGGCCTACTGGGTGGGGCAGATCGTGTTTCCCTTCGCGGTCGTGGCCGTGGTGGGTCTCGGGATGAACGGCATCGTGCGGCTGCCCGACGAGCGCAGCTACGTCGAGTACCTGGCCTCCGGGGTGCTGGCGCTGGTGGTGGGCTCCGGTGCCGTCGGAGGGGGCTTCTCCCTGATCGAGGATCGCCAGAAGGGCTTCCTGCGCGCGCTCCGCGTGGCGCCGGTGTCGTGCACGGGCATCGTGCTCGGGAAGCTGGCCGCGCGGCTGCTGGCCTCGCTGGTGCTGCTGGCGGTGCTGATCGGGCTGATGTCGCTGGCCACACCCATCCGGGTGGTCCATCCCGCGGCGGTCCTGGGCGCGGTGACCGCCGTGACGGCGATCTTCGTGGCGCTCGGCATCGCCCTGGCGGCCCGGCTGCGGCGCCTGGAGTCCTTCCGGCTGCTGGCGGCCGGGGTGACGATCCCGCTCTATCTGCTGTCCGGCATCTTCTCGCCGGTCGAGAGCCTGCCGTGGCTGGCGCGCCTGCTGGCCTATCTCAACCCCCTCACCTGGGGCGTGGACCTGCTCCGCTACGGGCTGCTCGGCAGCCACGCGCTGCCGCTCGTTCCCGGTGTCGTGGCGCTCACGCTGCTGACGCTGGGGTCGATCGGCATCGCCGTGCGGGCCTTCGAGGCCGGCGAGGCCGCCTGAGACGGCCTACAGCTCGGGCCGGAAAGCGTCGATACCCTCTCCCATGATGGAAGCTTCGTCGGTGTCCTCCACCAGCGACGATCTCCAGAAGCTGCGCACGATCCTCGAGCGCGCCAGCGTGCTCTCGTGGCAGCACTCGATCCGCTCGGTGATGGTCGCGGTGGTCGGACCCGCCGGAGAGGCGGACTTCCCCGAGCTGGTCGAGTACCTGCAGAGCGAGCTGCGCGTCGAGGATGCGGTCTACCGCATGACGCGGGAGCGCATCGTGCTCTTCCTCGCCGACGTCGGGGAGGACTCGGCCCGCGAGATCCTCGAGCGCGTGCTGCTCGGCTACGCCGGCCGCTCGTCGCGCGCCCGCGAGCCGCAGGTCGACCTTCGCTATCTCGAGATCGCTCCGGGGACCCGGGACCTCAGCATCAAGGACGTCCTGCCGACCCTCTTCACGAGCTGAGCTCCGCGGCCAGCGCCGCCTCGAGCTCGGTGTAGCGGAAGTCGAAGCCGCGCTCGCTGGCCACGCCCGGGACGACCCGCCGGCTGCCGAGCAGCTCGTCCGAGAGCTCGCCCAGGGCCAGGCGCAGGGCCGCGGACGGGACGGGCAGCAGCGTCGGTCGGCGGAGAACCCGCCCCAGGGCGCTGGTGAGCTCGGCGTTGCGCACGGGCTGCGGGGCCACGACGTTCACCGGGCCCCGGTAGGCCGGATCGCGCAAGGCGGCGCGAATCAGGCCCACGGCGTCGTCGACGTGGACCCAGGGGACCCACTGCCGGCCGTCGCCCAGGCGCCCGCCGAGGCCGAGCCGGAAGGGCAGGGCCATCAGGGCCAGAGCGCCTCCTTCGCGGGCCAGGACGATGCCGAAGCGCAGCGAGACCACGCGCGTCCCGTGGGCCTGGGCGGCGCGCGCCGCCTCCTCCCACTGGCGACAGACCTCGGCCAGGAAGCCGTCCCCGGAGGCGGCCCCCTCGTCCAGGGGCTCGTCGCCGCGGGAGCCGTAGTAGCCCACGGCCGAGGCGACTGCGAAGACCTCGGGTCGCGCCTCCGGCGCCAGCGCCGCCAGGGCCTCTACGAAGGAGCGGGTGCTCTCGACCCGCGACGTCAGGATCTGCCTGCGCCGGGCCGGGCTGAGTCGGCCGCCGAAGACGGGCTCCCCGGACAGGTGGACCACGGCGTCACAGCCGGCCAGCAGCTCCGCCGAGACCCGCAGCCCGTCCCAGCCGACGTTCTCCACGCCCCGGGAGTCCTGCTCCCCGGCGCGCTCCGGCCTGCGGGACAGTGCGCGGACGGCTACGCCGTCTGCCGTGAGCGAGCCGGTCAGCCGGCCGCCGATCAGGCCGGTGGCCCCGGAGAGCAGGACGCGGGAGGGGTCCTTGCCGGGCATGGCGGGCTCAACGGGGCTGCATGCGGATCGCGCCGTCGAGCCGGATGGTCTCGCCGTTCAGCATGCCGTTCTCGAGGATCTGGCAGGCCAGCGCGGCGAACTCGGAGGGCTCTCCCAGCCGCGGCGGGAAGGGCACCTGCTTGCCCAGGGCGGCGCGCATCTCCTCGGGCATCAGGCCCAGCAGGGGGGTGTTGAAGAGGCCCGGCGCGATCGTGCAGCAGCGGATGCCGTGGCGCGCCAGGTCGCGGGCGATCGGCAGCGTCATGCCCACGATGCCGCCCTTCGAGGCGGAGTAGGCCGCCTGGCCGATCTGGCCCTCGAAGGCGGCCACCGAAGCGGTGTTGACGATGGCGCCGCGCTCGCCGCCCGGGTCCGGCTCGTTGCGAATCATGCGCGCGGCGGCCTGGCGGATCACGTCGAAGCTCCCCACCAGGTTCACCTCGAGGGTGCGGCGGAAGCTGTCCAGGTCGAAGGGCTCTCCCTCCTTGTTCACGGTGCGCGCCGCAGAGCCGACGCCCGCGCAGTTGATCGCGGCGCGGATCCCGCCGAAGGACTCCACGGCCCGGTCGAGGGCCGCGCGGATCTGCTCGCTGTGCGTCACGTCGCACTCGCAGAAGAGCGCGTCTCCATCGAGCTCCTTCTCGAGCTCCGCTCCGCGCGAGCGCGCCAGGTCGAGGATCGCGACCTGCGCCCCCCGCGAGACCAGCAGGCGCACCGTGGCCTCGCCCAGGCCCGAGCCGCCCCCGGTGACCACCGCTCCGATGCCCTCGATCTGCATGCTTCCCTCCGGGCGCGCGAGGGTACCGCGCGCCGCAGCCGGGCGCTCAGTCGCGTGCGAGCGCGTCGGCGACCCGCGCGGCCCAGGGCCCCGGCCGGCCCTCGCCGACCGGACGCGCGTCGAGCTCGGTGATGGCGACCGTGCGCACGGCGTTGACGGCGACGATCTCCCGGGCCGTGGCGAGCTCGACGGCGGAGAGGTCCCGCTCGGCGATCTCCGGCAGGCGCTCGCGGGCCAGCTGCAGGCCGATGCCGTGGACGCTCCCGCGTGCTGCGGGAGGGGTGAGCAGCCGCCCCTGGCGGTCGGCCACCAGCAGGTTCGAGCGGGCGCCCTCGACCAGTCGCTCGTCGCCGTCGAAGAGCAGGGCCTCGGCCGCGCCGGCGGCTCGGGCCGCGTCGAGCGCCAGGGTCATGACGAGGCGGTTGGAGAGCTTGTAGCCTCCGGCCACGACCGGGCCCGGGTGGCGCAGCGGCGCGCGGATCGCCGTCCAAGGGCCAGCGGGCTCCTCCAGGGCGCGCGGCACCCCGGTCAGGTGCAGGGCGCCGCGACCGTCGCGGCTGGCCTGGAGCCGCACGATGCCCTCGCCCTCGCCGAAGGCGGCGGCGCCCAGCTCGTCGAGTGCGCGCAGCACGTCGCGCGGGTCCAGCTCGCCCAGCCCCAGTCCGCGCGCCGCGGCGACCAGCCTGCGGGCGTGACGCTCGGCGAAGCGCGGACGGCCGGCGCGGATGCGCGCCGTCGTGTAGCAGCCTCGCCCCTCGCTGAAGGCGCTGTCGTCCGCCGGCAGGACCGCCTCGCCCAGCGGGCGCAGGCGACCGTCGACCCAGCAGAGCGGTCGCGGAGGGCGACTCAGCGCTGGACGATCGGGACGTAGGCCGTCTCGTTCGGTCCCGTGTAGATCTGGCGGGGTCGACCGATCTTGAAGGCCGGGTCCGCGTGGAGCTCCTTCCACTGGGCCAGCCAGCCGGGCAGGCGACCCAGCGCGAAGAGCGCCGTGAACATCTGCGGCGGCGCGCCGATCGCGGAGTAGATGACGCCGGAGTAGTAGTCGACGTTCGGGTAGAGCCGGCGCTCGACGAAGTAGTCGTCCTTCAGCGCGATCTCCTCGAGCTCGACCGCGATCTCCAGGAGCCTGGTGTGGACGCCCATCTTCTCGAGCACGTCGAAGCAGGCCTTCTTGATGATCTTCATGCGCGGGTCGAAGTTCTTGTAGACGCGGTGGCCGAAGCCCATCAGCCGGGCCCCGGGCTCCCCGGCCTTGGCCCGCTCGACGAACTGCCGCGGCGTGATGCCCTGGTCGCGGATGGCCTCGAGCATCTTGATCACCTCCTGGTTGGCTCCCCCGTGGCTGGGGCCGCGCAGGGCGTTGATGCCCGCGGAGATGGCCGAGAAGAGGTTCACCATGGAAGAGCCCACCAGCCGCACCGTGCTGGCGGAGCAGTTCTGCTCGTGATCTGCGTGCAGGATGAAGAGCAGGTCGATGGCCTTCTCGACCACCGGGTCGACCTCGAAGGGCTCGCAGGGATTCCCGAACATCATGAAGAGGAAGTTCCCGATGTAGCCCTTGCCGTTGTCCGGGTACATGAAGGGCTGACCGATCGAGTGCTTGTAGGCGTAGGCGGCGATGGTCGGGAGCT
>CAZYOL010000103.1:0-15085 GCA_964649065.1 uncultured Spirochaetales bacterium | reverse complement strand
GTCGCCGGTCAGGGCGACGACGTGGCCCTGGCCCTGCAGTCTCGTCACGATGCGCAGCTTCTGCTCGGGCGTGGTGCGGGCGAAGATCGTGGGGTCGGCGAGGGCGGCATCCAGGGCCTCGTCGTCGCTGCGCTCGAGCTGGGCTCCGGTCCACACGCTCTCGTGGCCGAGCCCGATGCGCTCGGCGATGGCGGCCGCCGTGGGCGCGGCGTCGCCGGTGATCATCACGATCCGCAGGCCCGCGCTGCGCGCCAGCGCGACGGCGGGACCCACCTCCGGCCGCGGCGGATCCAGGATGCCCACCACGCCCAGCCAGGTGAGGTCCTGCTCCAGGCGCTCGGGATCGGCCCGCTGCGCCTCGCCGGCCCGACCGCGGGCGAGGGCCAGGGTGCGCAGGCCGCTCTCGGCGAAGCGGGCCCAGGCCTCGCCGAGGGCGCCGCGGTCCGCCTCGTCGAGCGGCCGCTCGACCCCCCGGTGCAGGATGCGGCTGCAGCGCGCCAGCAGGACCTCCGGGGCGCCCTTCACGTGGGCCACGGGCTCGCCCTCGGAGGGCCAGACGCTGCTCATGCGCTTGCGCCGGCCGTCGAAGGGCAGCTCCAGCAGCGGCTCCTCGTCGCGCTCCGGCAGGGCCAGCCCGGCCTTGCGCGCCGCTACCAGCAGGGCGGCCTCGGTCGGGTCGCCGACGGCCTTCCAGGCCGCACCGTGCTGCTCGAGGCGCGCATGGTTGCAGCGGATGCCGGTCTCGAGCAGCGCGGCCAGGTCCGGGCAGTCCTCCAGCGAGGTCACGCGGCCCTCTGCGCTGAAATCGCCCTCCGGGTCGTAGCCCGAGCCGCTCACCGAGAGCTCCCCGGAGGCCAGCCACACGCGGCGCACCGTCATCTCGTTCTGGGTGAGGGTGCCCGTCTTGTCGGTACACACGACCGTGGCGGCGCCCAGGGTCTCGGAGGCCTCCAGGCGCCGCACCAGGGCCCGGCGCCGGGCCATGGCGCGCAGCCCGAGGCCCAGCGAGATGGTCACCACCGCGGGAAGTCCCTCGGGCACCACGGCTACGGCCAGCGAGACGCCGGTCATGAACATCTCGAGGGCCGGCTTGCCGGTCCACCAGCCCGCGACGGCGATGGCCGCGGACACGCCCAGGGCGAAGACGGCCAGCTGGCGTCCGAGGGTCCCGAGCTGGCGCTGGAGCGGGGTGGCCGTGTCCTCGACCTGCTCGGTGAGAGCGGCGATGCGACCGAACTCGGTGCCCAGGCCGGTGGCCACGACCAGGCCCCGGCCCCGGCCCGAGGTGAGTGTGGTGCCCATCCACAGCATCGAGCTCCGCTCGGCCAGGGGTGCGTCCGCGGCGACCGCCTCGGCCCGCTTGGCCACGGGCTCCGACTCGCCCGTCAGCGCCGACTCGTCGCAGCGCAGCTGGGTCGCACGCAGCAGCCGGAGATCGGCGGGGGCGCGATCGCCGGTCTCCAGCAGCACCACGTCGCCCGGCACCAGCGCGGCGGCGTCGATCTCGCGCTCGGCGCCGTCCCGCAGCACCCGACAGCGGGGCGCGAGCATGCGTCGGAGCGCGCGGATGGCGCGCTCGGCGCGCCACTCCTGGGCGGCACCGAGCAGGCCGTTCAGGACCAGGATGGCGACGATGGTGATCGCGTCGACGATCTCCCCGAGGGCCAGCGAGACCACGGCCGCCACCGCCAGGATCGCGATCAGGGCGTCCGCGAACTGGCGCGCGAGGAGAGGCAGCCAGCGCGTGCGCTCGCGCAGCTGCAGCTGATTCGGTCCCCGGCTCGCGAGCCGTCGCGCGGCCTCGGCGCTCGCGAGCCCGGCCTGCGGGTCGCTGGCGAGCCCCCGGGCCGCCGCCTCCGGCTCCGTCGCGTGCCAGGGCGGCTCGGCCTCGCCGGGCGCGCCGGGGCGCTCGGCGGCTGCGAAGTCCCGGCTCACGGCCTGGCGGAGGGCGCTCGTGCGGGGTCGCCGGGGCGCAGGATCCGCACCGCCGTCGCCTTGTACTGCGGGCACTTGGAGTCCGGGTCGACGTGGGGACCCGTGACGCGGTTGGTGTGGGTCTCGGGGAAGTGGAAGGACAGGAAGAGCGTTCCCGGACGCGGTCGCTCCGAGATGTGCAGTCGCGCCCGCGTGCGTCCCCAGCGGCTCGCGAGCTCCAGGGTCTCGGCGTCGCGCACGCCCTCGCGCCGGGCGTCGTCCGGATGCATCTCCAGCAGGTCTTCGGGGACCAGGTCGACCTGGGGCGTGCGACGCGTCATGGTCCCCACGTTGTAGTGGTCGCGCACGCGTCCGGTGACGAGCAGGTAGGGATAGCCCTCGACCCCGTGCTCCGGGCTCGGCCGATAGTCGACGACCGTGAGGCGCCCGCGCCCGCGCACGAAGCCCTCGGCGTGGACGGTCGCGGTGCCGGGATGCTCCGGGCTCGGACACGGCCACTGCAGGCCGTCCGGGGCCAGGCGCTCGTAGCGCACGCCTCCGAAGAGGCCGGGGGCCACCCGCGCGATCTCGTCCATGATCTCGGAGGGACCCGCGTAGTCGCAGCGCGCTCCCAGGGCCCGCCCGACGTCGGCGATGATCTCCCAATCGGGTCGCGCCTCACCGGGGGGCGCCAGGGCCGGCCGCACGTGCTGGATGCGCCGCTCGCCGTTGGTGAAGGTGCCCTCCTGCTCCAGCACGCCGGCCGCGGGGAAGACCACGTGGGCGTAGCGCACCGTCTCGCAGGGGAAGGGGTCCTGGACGATCAGCAGCTCCAGGGCCTCGAGCGCGGCGATGGCGTGGGCCTCGTGGGGATCGCTCTGAGCGATGTCCTCGCCCTGGACCCAGAGGCCCCGAATCTCGCCGCGCACCGCGGCGTCCAGCATCTCCGTCGTCGTGAGCCCGGGCCGAAGCGGGGGAGCGCCGCCCCACTCGCGCTGGAGCCGCGCGCGGACCTCCTCGTCGTCGAGGGGCTGGTAGCCGGTCACGCGGTTCGGCATCCCGCCCATGTCGGCGTTGCCCTGCACGTTGTTCTGGCCGCGCAGCGGCAGCATGCCCGCGCCGGGCCGCCCGATGCTGCCCGTCAGCATGCCCAGGTTCGCCAGCGTGCGCACCGAGTCGGTCCCCTGGGTGAGCTCCGAGAGGCCGAGGCCGTGCACGAAGAGCGTCGGCCCGGCGGCGCCGATCAGCTGGGCCGCGCCGACGATCGGCTCGACCGGCAGCCCGCAGTCGGCGGCCAGCTGCTCGAGCGACAGGCCGGCCAGGAAGCTGCGCAGAGCGTCCAGACCTTCGCTGCGTTCGGCCAGGTAGGCCGAGTCGGTCCACCCCTCTTCGAGCAGCACCTTGGCCAGGGCGTTGGAGAGCGCCACGTTGGTCCCCGGCTCCAGCGCGAGGTGGAAGTCGGCGATCTCTGCCAGCTCGATCCGGCGCGGATCGATCACGACCAGCGCAGCCCCGCGCAGCACGGCCTGGCGGATGCGCGCGCCGACGACGGGATGCGCCTCGGTCGGATTGGCGCCGGCCAGCACGATGCAGCGCGCGGCCTCGATGTCGACGTAGGAGGCCGAGGCCGCTCCGGTACCGGTGACGCTGCTCAGGGCCAGGGCGGTGGAGGAGTGGCAGACGCGCGCGCAGCAGTCGACGTTGTTGGTGCCCAGCGTGGCCCGGAAGAGCTTCTGCAGCAGGTAGGCGGCCTCGTTGCTGCCGCGCGAGGAGGTGAAGGCGCCGAGAGCGTCGGCTCCGTGGCGCTGGGCGATCTCCCTCAGGCGGTCGGCGGCGTAGGCCAGCGCCTCCGGCCAGCTCACCGGGCGCAGCTCGCCGTTCCGGCGCAGCAGGGGCTGGCTGAGCCGGTCCGGATGGCGCTGCCAGCCGTGGGCGTAGCGGCCCTTGGCGCACAGGTGGCCGCGGTTCACGGCGGCCTCGGGGACGCCGCGAATGCTGCGCACGCGACCGCCGCCGGTCTCGATCTCGACCCGGCAGCCGACGCCGCAGTAGCCGCAGACCGAGTGGACCCGGGCCTCGGCGGGCGCCGCATCGATCCGGTCCACGTCCGAGAGGGCGCCGCTCGGGCAGCGGTCGACGCAGGCCCCGCAGGCCGAGCAGGCGCTCTCGGCCAGCCGCTGGGAAGCGCCGTAGACGATCTCGGCGCGCGCTCCGCGCTCGGCCACGTCGAAGACGAAGCGCCCCTCGATCTCGGCGCAGCTGTGGACGCAGCGTCGGCAGGCGATGCACAGCTCCGGATCGAAGCGCAGGTAGGGATGGCTGGCGTCGACCCGACCGGGCGTGGGCGAGCCCTCCGGCAGGGGCAGCTGGTAGCGCTGCAGGAGCTCCGCGAGCTCGCTTCCGACGGCCCCTCGGTGGAGCGGATGCGCATCCAGCAGCAGAGCCAGGATCTGGCGACGCAGGGCCTCGAGCGCCGGCGTCTGGCTCTGGACCCGCATGCCGTCCGACACCGGCGTGTGGCAGGCGGCGACGGGGCGCTCGAGCCCCTCGACCTCCACCAGGCAGAGACGGCAGTGCCCCGCCGGAGCGAGGCCCGGCGCGTGGCAGAGGCTGGGCAGCCGAGCCCCGCTGCGCCGTAGCGCCTCGAGCAGCGTCTCGCCCGGCTCGACCTCGACGCGGCGCCCGTCCAGCTCCGCCCTCACGACGGGCTCTCCTCGATGCGGTCTCCGAAGAGCTCCAGCAGCTTCAGCACCGGTCCCGGCAGCAGCTGGCCGAAGGCGCAGAGGCTGGCGGCCGCCATGGTCTCGAGCGCGGCGCGCAGCTCGGCCTCCCGGGGGCCCCACGCGCCGTCACCCTCGACGAGGCGCCGGGCCCGCTCCGAGCCCAGGGCACAGGGGGCACAGCGCCCGCAGGACTCGTCGGCCGCGAAGCGCAGCCAGTGGCGGAGCAGGGCGGCGAGGTCGGCTCCCTCCAGCAGGGCCACCAGCCCCCCGTGGCCCAGGGAGATGTCCTGCTCGCGCAGCGCGGCGTAGCAGATCGGCGTCTCCCACTGCTCGGGCGGGACGACGCTGCCCATCGGCCCGCCCACCAGCAGCGCCAGGATGGCGCGGCCGTCGGCTCCGCCGCCGGCCTCCTCGACCACGCGGGCCAGCGTCGTGCCGAGCTCGACCTCGACGATGCCGGGCCGCGCGAAGCCCGAGCCGAGGCTCAGTGCCTTGGTGCCCGACGAGGCCTGCGTTCCGAGCCGGGCGTAGCCCTCCGGGTCTGCGACCAGCGTGGGGACGTTGACCAGGGTCTCGACGTTGTTCACCACCGTCGGGTGACCCCTCAGGCCGGCCTCGCTCGGATAGGGGGGACGCAGCCGCACCTCGCCGCGAAAGCCCTCGAGGGCGTTCAGCAGCGCGGTCTCCTCGCCGCAGACGTAGCTGCCCCGGCCGCGAACCACCTCCACGTCGAAGCCGCCCGGCCGCGAGCCGAGGAGGCCCGCCTCGCGCGCCTCCTCGATCGCCCGCTCCACGCGCTGCGCGGCCGCCGGGTACTCGGAGCGCACGAAGACGAAGCCCCGCTCGGCGCCCACGGCGAAGCCGCACAGGGCCAGGCCTTCCAGCACGCCGTGCGGGTCGCGCTCCATCAGGATGCGGTCCACGAAGGAGCCCGGGTCTCCCTCGTCGCCGTTGGCGACGACGAAGCGCGGCGGCCCGGCGGCCCGGGCGCAGGCCCGCCACTTGGCGCCGGTCGAGTAGCCGGCGCCGCCCCGGCCGCGCTCGCCGGAGCGCTCGACGGCCGCCAGCACGGCCTCGGGCTCCCCGCGCAGCGCGTTCTCCAGCACCCGGTAGGCCCCGGCCTCACGGGCCGCCACCAGGCCCTGGCACGGCGCGCCTGCCAGGAGGCGCCGCGTGACGACCGGCCGCGCGGCCAGGCAACGCAGCTCCGGTCCGGGATCCTCCCCCGGCGGGAGCACGCGGCCGCCCGCCAGCTCGACGCGCCCGTCCGCGTGCAGCCGGGCGGGGCCCCGATCGCAGAATCCCAGGCAGTAGGCGCGGCGCTGCTCCGGCTCCGGGCGGGCCCCGGCCAGCAGGCAGGCCGTGCCGCTGCAGATCCGTGCGGCGCCGGGGTCGGCGCGCAGATCCGAGAAGAAGGAGGCAACACCTCGAAGTGTCGATGGGGCGAGCGCGTGCCTGTGCGCGAGCTCGCCGATGCGAGCCGGCTCCAGCGCCTCGGGCCCCAGCTCCGCGAGCCGGGCCAGCGGGTCGAGGGCCGCGTGCAGGCGAGCTCGCCGACCTCTTCTGGGATCCTGCTCCAGCCTCTCCCCCACGCGCGACGAGTCGGGTGGCTCCCGCCTCGGCCCCGGTCTGGTTGCAAGTGCGGTGCCGGGCCAGGGATACGCCAGCGCGCGTCCGGGCTCGAGCGCCCGACCCGGCGCGGGGCATTCCGTCCCAGACCGAATGCCCGACCACTCTCCCGGCCCCGAGGCGGGCGCCGTCGGGATGCGTCACCCTCGCGACCTCGATGCAGCGTCTCAGTGCCGAGCAGGCGGCCGCTCTCGTCCGCGCCCAGGACAGTCTCGGCATTCCCCTGGGCCCAGGCCAGCCGAAGCTCTTCCTCCACGCGCTCGGCGAGCGCGACGACTACCGCGACCTGCGGGTCTTCGGGGCCCTGCTGATCGACTTCTTCCGGCTCTTCACGAGGCCGGGGGTCGTCCTGCGCAGCGGCTTCTTCGGCCCGGTGGAGCGGGGGCTGCGCGATGCGGGCCACAGCGTCGACTTCGTGCCGGCGGACTTCCGGCGCTTCGAGCGCATCGCGCGCGATTTCGCGCCCCGCGTGGTGGCGACCGCGGCCGCTCCCCCGGACGAAGGTGGGCGCCTCAGCCTCTCCCTCCACGCCGGCGCGACCGTGGCCGAGATCGAGCGGGCCGCGCGCGACCCCGAGCGGCTGCTGGTGGTCGAGACCAGCCCCCGCCTGCCGCGCACGCTGGGCCTCCCGCCCGAGCACCCGCACAGCGTCGCGCTCTCCGAGGTGGACGTCTGGATCGAGGGCGACGCGGAGCCCTTCGCCCTGGCGGAGGCCACGCCCGGCGAGACCGACCGCGCCATCGCCGAGCACGTCAGGCGCTTCGTCTGCGAGGGCGCGACGCTGCAGACGGGCATCGGTGCCGTCCCCAACGAGGTGGTGACGCTGCTTTCCGAGGGCCCGGGGGGCGACTACGGCGTCCACAGCGAGATGTTCACCACCGGTCTGATGCGGCTCCACCAGTCCGGGAAGGTCAGCAACCGCAAGGGCATCTACGACGGCATCTCCGTCTCGACCTTCGCCCTCGGGACGCGCGAACTCTACGACTGGCTGGACGGCCGCGAGGAGGTGCGCTTCCTGCCGGTGCGCCACGTGAACAGCGGCGCCGAGATCCGCCGCAACCGAAACATGATCTCGATCAACGGTGCGCTGGCGGTGGACCTGGCGGGCCAGGTCGCCGCCGATGCCATCGGCCACCGGGAGTACTCGGGCATCGGCGGCCACGAGGACTTCGTGCTGGGAGCCGCGCTCGCCGAGGGGCGTTCGCTGATCTGCCTGCCCTCGACCGTCTCGACGGGCGGCCAGCGGCGCTCGCGCATCGTGGCGGGCTTTCCGCCCGGGGCCCTCGTCACGACGCCGCGCCACCAGGTCGACGTGATCGTCACCGAGTTCGGCGCGGCCGAGCTGGCGGGCCGCACGGTCGAGGAGCGGGCCCGCGCGCTGCTGGAGATCGTGCATCCGGACTTTCGCGCAGAGATCGAGGCCGACGCCGCCCGCCTGGAGCGCGGCTGAGGGACGGCTCGGGCTTGCCGGGCTCGCGCCGACGCACTTCACTCGGAGAGGGGGGACTCGGATGAGAACGCAGCTGGCCTTCGGGATTCTGGCCTGGGTCGCGGGAGGGCTCGTCGCGGCTGCGGATCCGCTGCCGGCGCGGGCCGAGGAGGGGCCGGACGCCGTCCTGGCCGAGCGCGGTGCGGAGCTCTACGGGCGCTACTGCGCGTCTTGCCACGGCCCGGAGGGCCGCGGAGACGGGCCGGTGGCGGGGGCCCTGCGCACGCCGCCTCCGGACCTCACGCGCATCGCCGCTCGCCGCGACGGCGGCTTCCCGGCCGGCGAGATCGCCCGCTGGATCGACGGCCGCTTCGAGCCGGGGCCGCACGGCTCTCGGGAGATGCCGGTCTGGGGGGAGCGCTTCGCCGAGCGCATTCCCGAGCCCGGGGTCGGCGAGGAGATCGCGCGCGGCAAGATCGGCAGCCTGGTGGCCTACCTGCAGTCGATTCAGGTCGACTGAGGAATCGCGCCCCGCCCCGGAGCGGAGGCTGGGGCAGGCTGCCCCGATCGATCGGTCGGTAGCGGCGTGCGTGCGCCGGAGCTGGCACGGGCCTTGCGACTCTTCCCGACACACCCTCAGGAGGAGCGCCAGGCCATGGCCGACTTTCTAGACGCCTACTCGGTTCAGTACTGGATGGAGTCCGCCCCCCAGGGCTACTTGATGGACACCGAGTACGGGCACGCGCCGGAGGAGAAGGAGGCGGCCCTGGTGCTCGAGGATCCGCTGCTGCGGGAGCAGGCGCTGCGCACGACCGTGCAGCTGGTGGTGGGCGAGCGCTGTGCGCTGGCCGCCTCCTCGGGCCTCATCAACTCCGCGCCGGACGAGGGCAGCAAGCGCTTCCTCGCCACCCAGACGCTGGACGAGGCGCGCCACGTGGAGGTCTTCACGCAGCGGCTCTTCGACCTCGGGGTGGCCAAGGCAGAGCTCGAGAGCACCATCCAGCACTACGCGAACCCGAATCTCGTCAAGTTCGCGGAGGTCCTGCTGGAGAAGGTCGATCGCAAGCAGTTCGTCGCCGGCGTGGTCGGCCAGAACGTCGTGCTGGAGGGCATGGCCTTCAACGTCTTCGAGATGATGGAGG
Source organism: uncultured Spirochaetales bacterium (assembly GCA_964649065.1). Taxonomy (GTDB): domain Bacteria; phylum Myxococcota_A; class UBA9160; order UBA9160; family SMWR01; genus CAZYOL01. The sequence goes on along the minus strand of CAZYOL010000103.1, from coordinate 6,248 downwards.
CTGGCAACCGCGAGCTCAATCCGAAGTTCGCCCACACCCTGGCGGGCACGATCGCCGACGAGCGGCGCCACGTGGGCTTCGGCGAGAACCGCATCGGCAGCCTGGTCCGCGAGCATCCGGAGATGAAGCCGGAGATCGAGCGCATGCAGAAGGAGCTCTCCTACTACATGCTCGCCACCTTCGCAGACAGCTTCCGCAACGGGGCGGCCCAGGAGGAGCTGCGCCGGGCGCGCCAGGGGGCCGGCGGCGACGCCGCCCCGGCCGAGTGGCAGGGCGTGAACCTGCGCGAGGCGGAGCCCAAGGATCTCGAGGCCGCCCTTGCGGGCACCGTGCTGAAGGAGTTCAAGCTGCGCCTGGAGCGGATCGGCATCGAGTACCAGACGCCGGTCCAGCCCTGAGGGCCGGGGAGGTGCCGAGCGCCGTTCCCGAGCTCCACGATCTCGACCCCCGCACCTTCCTGGAGCAGGTGCACAGCTTCGAGTTCTGGTTCGAGGCGGTGCAGGGTTATCTCGAGGGCACGAGCTACGGCCACCTGCCGGCCACGCCGGAGGTGGCCCTGACCGCGCAGGAGCGCGAGCGCCTGATCTCGGTGCTCTGCAACTACTGCGTCGGAGAGACGGCGGCCCTCGAGGGATCCGGCTCCCTGATCGAGATCGCGCCCAACCGCAGCGCGAAGGTCTTCCTGTCGACCCAGACCGTCGACGAGGGTCGCCACCTGGAGGTGCTGGTGCACCGCCTGCGCGACCTGGGAGTCGAGGATCCCGAGGCCGAGATCGAGCGGCGCGCCAGCCCGGCGCTGCTCCGTTTCCGCGAGCGGCTGCTCGAGCTGGTGCGGGGACGCGACTGGGACGCGGCCATCTTCGCGCAGAACGTCGTGCTCGAGTCGATGGAGTTCGCGACCTTCCACCAGCACGCGCGGACGGCCGACCCGCGTACGCGCGAGGTGCTGCTCGGCATCGTGATGGACGAGCGACGGCACATCGGATTCGGCGAGAACACCCTGGGCCGTCGCCTCAAGCACTCGCCGCAGATCGCCATCCGGCTGCGCGAGCTGCGCCAGGAGCTGGACGCCCTGGTCCTCGACAGCTTCACGGAGACGGCCGAGAAGGTGGGTCTGGGCCGGGACACCCGCCTTCAGCTGGGGCGTCACTACCTGGAGGCCATCGAGCGCCTGGGGTTCGCGTGACGCAACGCGATCCACTCGTCGAGCCGCGCGACGAGCGGCCCCGCCAGCGCTACGCGCTCGACGACCGCGGCTTCAACGAGGTGCCCCTCAAGTACCGCAAGTACTACCGACGCTGGCAAGGCGAGGGCGACAGCCTGGCGCCCAACGAGGCGCTGTGCCCGGTCTGCAAGATCGTGATCCGCTCCTCGCGGGAGCTGCGACCGGGAGATCGGCTCTACTGCATGGCCTGCATGACGCGGATCCGGGTCGTGGAGGTGGCGGGTCGCCTGGAGACCGAGGTGCTCTACTGAGCTGCACGGATCAGGCGGGCGCCCGCGCCAGGATCCGGCTCAGGTAGCGTCGCGGGGGAACGAAGGCCAGCCAGGTGCTCACGCCTGCCACCAGGCCGGCCACGGAGGTCGGGAGCAGCACCCAGGGCGAGGCCGCCACGTCCAGGCCGGCCAGGCGGGCGACCAGGAAGATCGCGAAGGCCACGGCGACACTGGTCGACGTCACGGCCCACAGCCAGACCCGGTCGACGACCACGGGATCCGCCAGCCCGACCCGACGCTGGCGGCGCAGCATCGCGGCGCAGCGGCCGGACTCCCAGGCGCTCCACACGAAGGCGCCGAAGCGCGGCCCGAAGCCCAGCAGGTAGCCCGGTCCGCCGTCCCAGCCTTGAGCGCGGGGGAGGCCCAGCAGGGGAGCCAGCAGGCTGAGGGCGAGGCAGCAGCCGGCGGCCGTCACCAGGGCTGCGGCCCAGCTGCGGTCGGGGCGGAAGGTCCGCCAGGTGAAGAGGTAGACCCCCAGACAGGCCAGGTTCTGGGCCAGCAGGGCCACCCCCAGCAGTGCCTCGCCGCCCGGCTGGCCCTGCTCGGTCCAGCGCCGGGCCAGGATCGACAGCGGATAGCCCACTCCGCCCAGCAGCAGGAACGAGCCGCCCAAGGCCAGCTCGGGCAGCTTGCGCGTCTGCCGGGCCAGGGCGAGCAGCCGGACGCCCACGAAGGCATCGACGCCGACCATCTCCAGGACCCCGATTCCCAGCTGCTCCATCACCGTCGGGCGGGTCGGCCGCTCCGGCGAGGAGCGGAACGGCGGGGCGGAGCCGCCCGCGGGCGCTCCGCCCGAGCCCGGAGCGGTCCATGACGCGCCGCTCCGAAGCCCGGGCCGGCGCCCGGTCTATACTTTCGGAGCCGATGCCTCCGACGCCTCCCGACGCGAGTCCCGAGCTCGATCCCGGCGAGACCCGGGCCGACAGCGAGCTGGATACCGGGCTGCGCCACCGCCTGCGGCGCGTCGTGCGGCAGATCACGGAGCAGCACGGCCACCTGAAGCCCCTGTTCGCGCAGCTGCTCCGGGCGATCCATCGGGGCGACCGGGCCGAGGCGCGGGCGCAGCTCGACCGCTACCAGAAGGCGCTCCGGGCGCACTTCGCCCTGGAGGACGAGACCTTCTTCCCGGCCCTCCACGGCCTGCACCCGGAGTGGACGGAGGAACTCACGCAGCTGGAGCGCGAGCACGCGGGGCTGAGCCGGGATCTGGAATCCCTGGCGAGCTCACTGTCCGGGTCCTCCGGTGCCCCGGGCGCCGAAGCGCTGCTCGAGCGCTTCACGGCTCACTTGCGGGATCACGAGCTGCGCGAGGAGCGGCTCGTCTCCAGGCTCTCGGAGCCGGGGGCCTCGACCTCGGGGGTGCGGTCGTCGTCCAGCGCGTGACGGACCGCCGGTCCCTCCCAGTCGTCGAACTCGCCCCGCCGGGCCGCCCGGATCACCAGCCCCACGAGCACCGCAGCCAGCAGCAGGGTCAGCGGCAGCGTGACGAGCAGCGAGCTCACCGGGCGCTCCGGCCGCCGGGCCGGAAGCCCAGCAGGCGCACCGCGTTGGCCGTGACCAGCAGCGAGGAGAGGCTCATGGCGATGGCGGCGTGCAGGGGCTGCAGCACTCCCGCCACCGCCAGCGGCACCGCCACGGCGTTGTAGAGGAGTGCCAGCGCCAGGTTCTCGCGAATCCGGGCCAGGGTGGCGCGCGCCAGCTCGACCGCGTCGGCCACCGCGCCGAGACGCGGCCGGCGCACGACCCAATCGGCGGCGTGGAGCGTCGCGTCGGATCCCCCGCACAGGGCCGCGCCGACGTCGGCGGAGGAGAGCGCGGCCGCGTCGTTGATGCCGTCGCCCACGGCCAGGATGCGATCTCCCTCGCGGCGCCGCGCTCGCACGTGGGCGACTTTGTCCTCCGGGCTGCAGGCGGCCCGGAAGGCGGCAATGCGCGCGCGGGCCGCGGCGTGGCCGACCGCCGCGGCGTGATCGCCCGAGATCAGCTCGACGCGCAGACCCAGGCCGGTCAGGCGCTCGACGGCCTCCGCCGCGTCGACGCGCAGGGGGTCGCGCAGGCCCAGCACGCCCAGCACCCGCTCGCCGCGAGCCACCCAGGCCAGCGTCTGCCCCTCGGCCGCGAGCTTGGCGCTCGCCGCCCGCAGGGCCGGCTCGGCGAGCAGCCCGCGCTGCTCCAGGAAGCGCGCGGAGCCCACGCGCAGCCAGCAGCCGTCGAGCGGGTTCTCGACGCCTCCTCCGGGCACGGCGCGAGGAGAGCCCTCGGGCTCGACGACCAGGCCGCGTGCCTGGCAGGCGCGGCGCAGCGCTTCGGCCAGCGGATGGGTCGAGGCCCCCTCGGCGAGCGCCGCGGTCCGCAGCAGCTCGTCGGCGCTGGAATCTCCGGCCGTCTCGAGGGACTCGACCTGGAAGCGTCCTTCGGTGAGCGTTCCCGTCTTGTCGAGGATCACCCGGTCCACCGCGGCGCCCCGCTCCAGCGCCTCGCCACTCTTGACCAGCAGGCCGAGACCGGCCGCGCGTCCGACGGCGGCGGTGATGGCCGCCGGCGTCGCCAGCCCGAGGGCGCAGGGGCAGGCGACGATCAGCACCGCGGCGGCCGTCAGGGCGGTGTCGAGGGCCGAGGCCCCGGCCAGGCTCCAGCCCAGCGCCGTGGCCCCGGCGAGCAGCACGACCGCCGGGGCGAAGATCGTCGCCACGCGGTCGGCGAGCCGCTGGATGTGGGGCCGCTCGAGCTGTGCGCGCTCGAGCAGTGCGGCCAGCTGCGCCACGCTGCCCGTCTCGACGCTGGAGGTGGCCTCGATCTCGATCTCAGCCAGAACGTTGCGCGTGCCCGCCTGCACGGGGTCGCCGGCCTCCCGCAGGACCGGGGCGGACTCGCCCGTCAGCAGCGACTCGTCCAGCTCGGTGGCCCCGCGCAGGACCCGGCCATCCACGGGGACGGTCTCACCGGGCGGAACCACGATGCGATCGCCGCGCGCGAGCTGGCCGACCTCCACCTCCTCGAGGCCGCCCTCCACCACGCGCAGGGCGCGGGCCGGCGTCACCGCCGCCAGCGCCTCGACGGCGCCCGCGGCCCGGGCCCGGGCCCGGCGCTCCAGGGTACGCCCCAGCAGGATCAGGAATACGATCATGGCCGCCGAGTCCATGAACAGGTGGTCGGCGCCGGCCAGGGTTCCGGCCACGCTGAGGGCGAAGGAGACCGCCACGCCGAGCACGACGGGCACGTCCATGGTGATCTCGCCGCGGGCCAGGCCGCTCAGGGCACCCCGCCAGAAGGGCAGCGCGCACCAGGCGACCGCGGGAAGGGCCAGGGCGATGGCGAGCCAGCGCAGCGCGCCGCGCGTGGCGTCGGACATGTCCTGGTAGCCCCCGATGTAGAGGGCCACCGCCAGCAGCATGACGTTCATGGCCAGGAAGGCGGCCACCAGCAGGCGCGCCAGGGCCTCGCGGGCTCCGCGCTCGTCGCCCTGGGCGAGGGCGGCCGGATCGTAGGGGGTGGCCCGGTAGCCCAGCGCCTCGACGGCCGCGACGGCGGCCTCGGGCTCGGCGCCCGGCGCGAGGCGCAGCAGGGCGCGGTGCGTGGTGTAGTTGACCGACGCCTCGCGGATCTCCGGCGCCTCCCGCAGCGCCCGCTCGACGCGGTGGGCGCAGCCGCCGCAGCGCAGGCCGTCGAGGAAGAGGCCGATCTCGCGCTCGGGGCTCGTGCCTTCGCTCAACGCCACAGCTTCAGGCTTCGCTCGAGAACTTCGTCGCCCAGCTCCGCGCGGGCCACCAGCCGCCAGCGGCCCGGTCGCGGCAGCGGGACGTGCCCTCGATAGGCTCCGGCTTCGGCGCCCGCGGCGCGCTCCAGGAGGAAGTCCGCATCCAGACCGCCCTCGGCCGGTCGCTCGCGGCGCAGCACCAGGTGCTGCGGAGGGCGCAGGGCCCCGCTCGGGTCGCGCAGCAGGGCCCGCACCTCGACGCCTTCGGCGTCCGCTCGCGTCGTGAGCTCCAGCGAGACGCCCAGGGCCTCGGCGCGCTGCTGCGCCGCGCGCTCCTCGTTGAAGCGCAGGCCGGCGAGATAGGGATCGTCGACCACCAGCGGGTCCGGGTGGGCGCGGGCGATCGCCAGGAAGGTGAGGGAGCCGGCGATCATGGCCAGCAGCATGCCGGCCAGGTAGAAGGGCCAGGGCTCGATGCGCCGCCTCTCCGGCATCAGCTGCCTTGGGGCGCGACGAAGCGCGCCTTGCGCACGATGCGCGACTCCGGATCGTCGAGCGGGTGCAGGACGAAGCGGATCTCGCTGATGCCACGGCCGGTGTCCCGGCCGGCCAGCACGAAGACCCGGGTCTCGGCCGCGCTGGTGCCGGCCACCGGAATCGGGTTGAGGCCCGCCACCAGATCGAAGCCGTCGTCGTGGTCCAGGCTGATCGCGAAGCTGCGGTCGCTGCGATCGCGATTCTCGATGTGGAGGGTGAAGGCGTTCGAGACGCGCCCGTCCGCGGTCACGGAGTAGAGCTGTGAGGCGTTGTGCGCGACGTGCAGGTCCATGGGCAGCCGCGCGCTCAGCAGCCCGGCGAAGCCCACAGCGGCGGCCAGCAGCAGGGCGCCGTAGACGAGCACGCGCGGTCGCAGCACCCGGGTCTCGCGCAGGCCCTCCAGGGAGACCAGGGAGCGGTAGCCGATCAGGTCGCGCTCCCGGCCCAGCTTCTGCATCACGCCGTTGCAGGCGTCGATGCACTGGGTGCAGGCGATGCACTCGAGCTGCATGCCCTC
>CAZYOL010000102.1:3531-15099 GCA_964649065.1 uncultured Spirochaetales bacterium | reverse complement strand
GGGTTCGGGGCCACGCCCTTTCCCTGCTCGAAGCGCACCGCGAGCATGAACATGGCCCGCGGGTGGCGCAGCGCAGCGGCCTGGTAGAGCAGCTCGACGGCCTTGGCGTCGTCCTGGTCAACGCCCTTGCCCTGCTCGTAGGCCGTGGCGAGATTCAGGAAGCCCCGGGGATCGCCTTGATCGGCGGCCCGCTGGAACCAGAGCACGCCCTTCACCCGGTTCACCGGGAAGCCCTTCTTGCCGGTCGTGTAGAGCCGGCCGACCTCGATCTGCGCCTCGACGTCTCCGGCCTTCGCGCGGTCGAGCAGCTCCTGGTCGAGAGCGCGGGCGGCGCCCGCCTCGACCAGCAGCACCCCGGCCAGGCAGGCGAGCAGTGCTCGGGTGCAGCGGCGCATCAGCCCCTCGAGGCCGCCGAGGCGACGGTCCAGTCGACCTCCTGGCCGTAGGAGATCTCCAGGGTGTGGCCGTCGGGATCGCGAAGGAAGGCCCAGTAGCCCACCGGGGCACCGTAGTCGCAGGGGCCCGAGTCCAGGCAGCCCTCTTCCCGAGCGCGCTCGCAGAGCGCGTCCACCGCCTCGCGGCTCGCACAGCCCACCCCGAGGTGCGCGACGGGAGCCAGCGGCCCCGTGACCTCCTCGCTCTCGATCAGGACGATGATGAAGGGCCGCGTCTTGTCCGAGAGCCAGACCACCTCGGGCCGGCGGTGGACGACCTGCATGCCCGCAAAGCGCGCGTAGAAGTCGATCGAGGCGTCCAGGTCCGTCGCGGGCAGCGCGACGTGGGTCAGGCCGAGGTCTGCCACGGCGCCAGTATAGCCGTGGCCCCGGGCGCCCGTGGGAGCGCCTCAGGGAACCTTGGCGGTCTGCAGGCCGAGGATCGTGCCGAAGCGCACCAGCCGCACCAGCACGACGTCGCCGGAGACCAGATCGAGATCTCGGAAGGCGAAGGTGAGCCGCGCCTCGGGCACGTCCGAGTAGACCCGGACGTCTTCGCCCAGAGCGCGGTTCTCGCCGACCAGCAGCTCCAGGTAGGCGATGATGGGATCCTCGCCCTCGAAGTGGTCGGGCCGGCACTGGGCCCGCACCTCGACGTAGACCTGGCCTCGCGGAGCGAAGGGCGTCACGCGATCGATGGCGAGACATCCCTCGAGCTCTTCCGCCGAAGAGAGCCCGGAGAAGGCGAGGAGGCAGAGGCCGGTCACAAGGCAGAGGAGCTTCGTTCGCATCGGTCGCCTGGGGGGCTGGCGTTCGTGCATACAGTAGCGGAGCATCGGAGCCGCACCGGCACGGCTGAAGCCTCCGCGGCCCGCGCGCGCCGACGCAGTGCAGCAAGGCGGCCGCAAGCCCTTCCCCATCCGGGTGGCCCGTCTGTGGATTCGCCTCTGGTGGCTTCAGGGCAGATGTGCGCGGGGGTCGACGGCGCGGCGATCCCGTCGGACCTCGAAGTGCAGGTGGGTTCCCGTCGCGTTGCCGGTCTTGCCGACCTCGGCAATCGGCTGCCCGCGCTCGACGAAGTCGCCCTTGCGCACCAGGATGCGGCTCGCGTGGGCGTAGACCGTCTGGTAGCGGCCCGCGTGCTTGAGGATCACCACCTTGCCGTAGGCTCCGAGCCGGCCCTCCGCGTGGATCACGCGACCGGCCTCGGCCGCCAGGATTCGCGTGCCGCGCGGCGCGGGGATATCGATGCCCTCGTGACGACGCCCGTTGCGCCAGCCGAAGCCGGAGCTGACCCTGCCGCGCACGGGCCACAGGAGCCGGAGCTCCGAGGGCAGGCTCCGGGCCACCGGAGCAGGCACGCGGGTGCTCCCCGCGGCCACGGGCGTGCTGGCCAGGGCATGGCCGGGCTGCGGGCGCGTGGCTCCGGGAATCACCAGCGCTCGCCCGCTGGGAATCTCCGTCACGTCGCGAATCCGGTTGGCCTTGCGGATCCGGCTGACCGGGACCTCGTAGTAGCGGGACAGGCGGTAGAGGTTCTCACCGGGTCGCAGGACGTGGGTGGTACCCGCCGGCGGGGCCGACGCGCAGCCCGCCAGCGCGACGGTGAGCACGGCCGCCTGCCGCAGCCGGAGGCCTACGCCTCCCATCCGTGTGCCCCGACCAGCTCCACGAAGCGGCAGTGCCCGAGCACCTCGCGCACCAGGCCTCCGGAGGCGACGCGGCGCACGCGCACCAGCCGCTGCGCCCCCCGGTCGCCGAAGGGCCCCACCAGGCGCCCTTCGGGCCCGAGCTGGGCCAGCAGCGGCTCCGGGATCTCCCGGCCGGCCGCGGTTACCACGATGGCGTCGAAGGGCGCCTCGCGCGGTCGGCCCACGCTGCCATCGCCCAGGTGCACCACCACGTTGGTCACGCCCAGCCGGTCGAGATTCGTGCGCGCCTGGGCGGCCAGGCGCGGGAGCCGCTCGATGGAGATGACCGAGTCGGCCAGACGGGCCAGGACGGCCGCCTGGTAGCCGGAGCCGGTGCCCACTTCCAGGATCCGCTCGTGACCACCCAGCTCCAGCGCCTCGGTCATGGCCGCCACCACGCTGGGCGCAGAGATGGTCTGTCCGTCGCCGATCGGCAGCGAGGCATCGCGGTAGGCCTCGTCGCGCAGGGCATCCGGGACGAGCCGGTGGCGGGGCACGGCGGCCAGAGCCTCCAGGACGCGCGCGTCGCGCACGCCGGAGCGGCCGAGGCTCTCCGCCATGCGGCGCCGCGGACGCACCAGCTCCGAGCGGCCCGCAGCCCCGCTCCCTCGCATCGCCCACCCCCCAGGAGGCCGCAGCTTAGTGGGAAAGTGCCCGGAATTCCAACGAACTGAGCAGCCGGTGGCGGCCTCGGCCGGGCCGGAGAGGTCGTGGCCGCAGGCGTGCCCGATCGCCGGCCGCGCGTCCATCTCGGACAGCAGAGCGACGCAGGGCGCCTCGCGAGCGCTCCCGCGCTCCGCCACGAAGGCGGTCTCCAGCCCGGCCACGCCCGTCCGCAGGGCGAAGCCCCGGGCCTCGAGATAGGCCCGATCGCGCGCGGCGGTCTCGCGCTCCTCCAGCGAATTCTCGGGATGCTCGGCCATCCACTCGGAGAGCCGCAGGATCTCCGGCGCTCCGCAGTCGATCGCCGCCAGCAGGGCGCCGGCCTCCCCTCTCGGCGTGCGTTCGGTCTCGGCCATCTCCGGGCTTTCGGACGGCCCGCGGCGCCCCTGAATTCGATGAGTTGCCGACCGGAGTCGGGTCGCCGAAGCTCCGCCCGGCGACATGTACGCGATCGAGCTGCTCGACGTCTCGAAGCGCTACGGGCGTCGCGCGGCGCTCGACTCCGTGAGCTTCGCCGTTCCGCCGGGCTCCGCGTTGGGCCTGCTGGGACCGAACGGGGCCGGCAAGACGACCACGCTGCGGCTGCTGCTGGGCTTCTGCCGCCCCGACGCCGGCGGCCTGCGCCTGCGCGGTGGCGACCCCGCCCTGCCCGCCTCGAGAGCCGGCGTCGGCTGGCTGCCCGAGCGCCTGGTGCTGCCGCCGCGCGCGCGGGTGACCGGCTTTCTGCGCCTCCAGGGCGAGCTGGCGGGGCTGAGCGGCGCCGGGCTCGAGAGTGAGATCGAACGCGTCCTCGAGAAGACCGGCCTGGCCGACCGAGCCGACGAGCGGCTGGGCGGGCTCTCGAAGGGCCTGTCCCAGCGGGTGGGATTCGCCCAGGCCCTGCTCGGAGCGCCGGAGGTGCTGCTGCTCGACGAGCCCACCACTGGCCTCGATCCCCTCGGCGTGCGCGACGCGCGCGGCTGGGTGCAGGACGTCCGCGAGCAGGGCTGTACGGTGCTGGTCAGCTCGCACCTGTTGTCCGAGGTCGAGCGCAGCTGCGACCAGCTGGCGATCCTGCACCAGGGGCGCATCGCGGCCCAAGGCCGGCTCGAGGAGGTGGTCGAGCCCTCCGAGTCCCTGGAGGACGCCTTCGTGCGCCTGGTCTCGTCGTGAGGGCTGCCGTGTCGCCCCGGCGCGCCTTCTGGGTGCTGACCCGCGAGGCGCTGGCGGACGCCGTGCGCCGCCGCATCGCCCCCGTGGTGGTGGTGCTGGCGCTGGCCTCGCTGGCGGTCGTCGACAGCTGCACGTCCTGCAGCCCGACCATCGAGGTCAACGGGGAGCTGCGCGAGATCGAGTCGGCGGGCGCCTGGCTGGGGCTGGTGCTGTTCGTGCTGCTGGCGCTCTGGACCGCCGTGCTGGGCGGCATCCTCGCCGGCGATCACCTGACGACACCGCTGAGCGACGGAACCGCGAACCTCAGCCTGGCGCGGCCGGTCTCGCGGGCGACCTTCGCCGCCGCGCGGCTGGCCGGCGTGCTGCTGGTGACCTGGGGCACCGGGGGCGTGCTGCTCCTCGGCAGCGCCAGCCTGCTGCAGCTGCGCCACGGGCTGCCGCTGGCGCCCGCGCTCGGGGGCCTGCTGGCCTGCTTCGGCAGCTCGCTGGTGGTGGCCTCCCTGGCGATGGCCGCCTCCCTGGCCCTGCCGCGCGCCGCCAACGCCCTGCTGGTGCTGGGCTCGGTAGCGGTCATGGCCGGCGTGAATGCCCTGCTGCTCGCCCGCCCCGAGTTCGGGGGCTGGCTCGGCGCCCTCGACCAGCTCGGCCCGCCCCTGGCCAGCGCCGTGGTGCTGGCGCTGGAGCCCTGGATCGCGCCCGTCGAGCTCGACGCCTCGCCCGCGGGCGTGACCGTGCGCCTGCTGCTCTGGATCGGCCTGGGCCTCGGCGCGCTCCTCGTCGCCTTCTCGCGCCGCGAGCTGGGACGCTGAGCCCGCATCACTCCAGCTGGCGCTCGAGCCTCGGCGGCAGCCGGCCGCCGCGGCGGCGCAGCTGCGCCGAGAGCGCCCGGGCGGCCTCCGTGCGACCCGCCGCCAGGTGCGCGCCGATCAGCTTCACGTAGGGCGCCGGACGCGTCGGGTCGAGCTCGATCGCCCGGGCCCAGGCGGCCTCGGCCGCCAAGCGGTCGCCCAGCGCGTCGTAGGCCGTACCCATGCGCTCCTGGGCGCGGGCCCGGAGGTCTGGCTCCGCAGCGCCCGCGGCCGAGCGGAAGGCACCGAGGGCGCCCTCGTAGTCGCGCTGCGCCAGCAGCGCCTGGCCCAGGTCGTAGTGCGCCTCTGCGTGGCCCGGGTCGAGGGCCAGCGCGCGGCGGGCGGCCTCGGCCGCCCGCGCGGGCTCGCCCTCGCGCAGGTGCAGCGCGGCCAGATCGACGTAGAGGTCGGGCTGCTGGAAGCGCAGGTCCACGGCCCGCCCGTAGGCCCTGCGCGCGGCCGCCAGGTCGTCGCGGTCGAAGTGGGCGCGCCCGATGTGGAACCAGCCCCAGCCGCTCTTCGGATCGGTCGCCACCATGTGCTCCCAGAAGGGCAGCTCGCCGGCGAAGCTCGCCTGATAGTGCAGCGTGCGCGCCGCCAGCGCGGCGACGAGCACGGTGAACAGCACCGCGAGAGTGCGCGGCGGCAGCGCCGCCTGGCGCAGCAGCTCGGCGCCCAGCCAGAGCAGGCCGGGGAGGAGCCAGTAGATGCGGTACTCCCCGTAGGCGTAGAGGCCGGTGTGCTGGACGAGCGTGGGCGCCAGCAGGATCAGCACCCAGACCAGGCCGAAGGCGATGCGCGCGCGGCTCTCGGCTCCGCAGCGCAGCCACGCCGCCGCCAGGGCCAGCGCCACGAGCGCGCCGGCTCCGATCGAGACCGGCTCGTAGCTCGAGAAGGCGGAGAGCGTCCAGGGCAGCGCGGCCTTGCCGAGCACGGCGAAGGGCGTGGGCCAGCTCGTCCCCAGCGCCGCCACGCCCAGCTCGTCGAGGCTCTCGCGCCCGGGCAGCGCGCGGTCGCGCGCGGCCAGGAACAGCAGCTCCAGCAGCCCCCAGCTCACTCCCAACGCCGCGACCCTCCCCCGCAGCAGCGGCTCGCGGCGCCACCACACGATGTAGGCCGCCGCCAGCGCCGGGAAGACCACCGCCACCTCCTTGCTGAAGAGGGCCCCGGCGAAGGCCACGGCCTGCAGCGCCGCGAAGGCCGCGAAGCGCGTGCGGTCCCGGGCGTCGAGGGCGCGCGCGCAGCCCATCAGCGCAGCCAGCAGGAAGATCGTGACCAGCGCGTTGTCGCGTCCCGGGATCCAGGCCACCACCGAGGCCAGGGCCGGGTGCACGGCGAAGACCAGCGCCAGGCCCAGGGCCAGCGGCAGCTCGAAGCCGAGCACCGCCAGCGAGCCCAGCACGGCCAGCGAGCCCAGCGCGTGCAGGGCCGCGTTGGTGTGGTGATAGGTCGCAAGCGCGCGGCCGCCGCGTCGGGCGTCGAGGACGAAGCTCAGCCGATGGAGCGGCCGGTAGTACTTGTCGAACCAGGCCGAGCCGAAGGCGCGCCAGGCGGTGGCCGGGTCGCGGTGGAGCTCGTAGTCCTGCTCGACCATCACGTGGTCGTCGAGCCGCACCAGCTCGAAGCCGAAGGACGGGACGTAGAGGAGGACTGCGACGGCAGCCACCAGCGCCGCCGCTGCGAGGGCGCGCATCGCCGTGCGAGGGTGGAGAGCCCCGCCCGGCCGCGCAAGCTGCCGCGCCGCTGGAGCGCCCGGCGCGCGGCGACTAGACTGCAGCCGCAGCGCCGGGGGGCCCATGATCTACGTCTGCAGCCTCCGAACCATGCCCGATCGGGTCCGCGAGCTGCGGCCGGGCTACCTCGTCTCGCTGCTGAGGCCCGAGGAGCTGCCGCCGACGCCTCCGGAGATCGCTCCCGACCGGCACCTGCGCCTGGCCATGGACGACATCTCGGCGCCCCAGGAGGACGCCATCCTGCCCGGTGAGGCCGAGGTCGGCGCCCTGATCGAGTTCCTGCGGGCGGCCGACCGCAGCGAGCCCTGGCTGCTGCACTGCATGGCCGGCGTCAGCCGCTCGACCGCCGCCGCGCTGATCGCCCTGGCCCTCGACGCGGACGGGCGCGAACGCGAGGCCGCCCACGCGCTGCGCCACGCGGCGCCGCACGCCTGGCCCAACGGGCGCATCATAGAAGTTGCCGATGCGCTGCTCGGGCGCGGGGGGCGGCTGATCGCCGCCCGGGAGGCCATGGGCATTCCCGACTCGCTGCCGCTGCTGGCACCCCTGACCCGGGTCTCGCGGCTCGGCTGAGGGCTCCCGCGCCGTCCCGCTAGCGCCGCGCCGTCGCCGTGAGCGGCCTGCCCGCCCGGTAGCGGTCGAGGTGCGCCCGGATCCTCGCGGCCAGGGCCTTCGCGCCCTTGTCCTGCGCCAGGCGCTCCGCCTCCCGGGCCGTTCGCACGGCGTCGTCGTAGCGGCCCGCCGCCGCGTAGCTCGCGGCCAACGTATCGAGCAGCACGGGCTGGCTCCGGGCCTGCGAGCGAGCGAAGGGGCGGAGCAGCGCGATGGCCCGCTCGGGGTCCCGCACCGCCGGGTCCTCACTGGTCGCCAGCAGCCAGGCCAGGTTGTTGGCGAAGGGCCAGGCCTCCGGGGCCAGATTCAGCGCGGCCAGCGCGTGCTCGGCCGCCAGCGGCTCCTGCCCCAGAGCCTCCGCAGCTCGCGCCATCCCGCCGTGCAGCGCCGCCGTGGGCGGGCCGAGCTCGAGCGCGCGCTCGAAGTGCGGAAGGGCCTCGCCGTGGCGCTCGAGCCGGTTGAGGGTCAAGGCCAGCAGGGCGTGCACCTCCTGCACTTCGGCATCGCGTTCCAGTGCGGCTCGGAGGATTCCCAGCGCTTCCTCGAGCTTGCCTTCCCGCGCGCGCTCCCGCGCACCCGCCAGCAGGATCTCGATCGCCTCTGCGGGCAGAGCCTCGCTCTCCTCGACCTCGAAGGCGCTGCGCACCGAGCCCTGTGACGGGTCCAGCACCCCGCCCGTGCCGATCCCGACGCCGATGGCGTCGAAGCTGAGCAGCGGTGCGACGCCCAGATCGGGCTCGATGCGGGCGGGCGCGTCGGGCCTCGTGTCGGTGAGCCGCAGCTCGATCGGGCTGGCCTCTGCCAGTGACGCAGCGGCCGAGGTCAGGCAGAGCACGGCGAAGAGCCGCACGGTATCGCTCCCAGAGTTCCGCATCGTCCAGCTCAGCATCGGGGGGAGGCGCGGTGAGCTTGACTCCCCGCGCACCGGGGTCAAGGGCTGTCACGGCTGCGTGACCAGCTCTCCACCGGGGCGTGCATCCTCGCGGCTCTCCTCTCGAGACCCGGTCCGCGACGCGAGGGGCCGTGCTCCGTTCTACGGGCTCCACGCCCTGACGGCCTCGCGAAAGTCCTGCGACGGCTGCTCCTCCGGTGCGTCGCGCGTCACCAGGTAGCTACCGCTGCGAGCGGCCAGGGAGCCGGCGCCCCGCACCCGGGCCGTGAACCAGCGGAGGCAGGCCCGATAGTCCGAGTGCGGGTTGAGGCACTTCACACAGGTCTCCGCCTCGCGCAGGTAGAGCCGCGCGTCGGGGCGGAGTCGGTTGCTGGCGAGATCGTCCTGGCGGATTCGCGGGTCGTCTTCGAAGGAGCGCCCGACGTGTTCCGGGTGGAAGAGGCCCCGACCGTCGCCCGACCCGTCCACGACGAAGCCGCGCTCGGTGATGCGCGCCGCCCAGCGGATCCGCTGCACCGGGTCGCCGGGCTCCGAGGGGAGCACGCTCGGATCCAGCAGGATTCTGCCGTCGAGGGATTCGCGCACGACCTGGGTCCAGCCGTGGCGCCCGCAGCGCTCCGTCTCGCCGTACTCGATCGCGATGCCAGAGCCCGAGCTGCCAGGCCCCACCCGGAAGCGGCCGAGCGTACGCTGCCGATCGATGGCGAGGCCATCCAGTGCGCTCAGCTGCTCCTCGATCTGGGCAGCGCTCCAGGGCGCGGGATCGGCCGGCGGCTCGCCCTCCTCGAGAGCCAGCCAGCGAAAGGATCCGCAGCCGAAGGCGAGCGGTGCCGCCGCCAAGAGCGGGATCCAGTGGCCTCGGCGCACCCGGCGAGTGTGCGCGACAGCGCCGGAGCCCTCCAGCCTGTCGCGCCGCCGACACTCGGGGCTCGGGCGCTCGTGCCATGGTCGGGCCTCCCCCAGCCGCGGCCGGCCTCCGGCCCGTCGATCGAGGAGCCCGCATGTCCCTCTCCGACCTGATGAAGACCCCCGTCCAGACCGTGCCGCCCTCGTGCACGATCGCGGACGCCGCCCGCCGCATGATCCAGCACTCGGTGGGCGCGCTGGTGGTCCAGGAGGCCGGGGAGTCGGCCCCAACCGGCATCGTCACCGACCGGGACCTGGTCCGACTCGTCTCCGAGGGCCTCGACCCCAGCCAGGCCAGCATCGACGCCCTCACCCGCCCTCCCCTCGTGACGGCCTCCGTGGACGACGAACTCGGCGTCATCACCGAGAAGATGCACAAGTCCGGCGTGCGGCGGCTGCCGGTGGTCGACGCGCGCGGTGCCCTGGTCGGCATCGTCGCCCTCGACGACATCCTGGTGCTGCTCGGCCGCGAGCTGGCGGAGATCGGCGAGGCTGCCTCGCACCTCTCCGGCGCGCTGAAGACCGAGTTCCTCCACGAGGACGCGGTCAAGCTCCGTCACTTCCTGGTGCGCCGCTAGCCCGCGCCCCGCACTGTCGAGCGCAGCGGTCGCCGCAACGCCGAGAGAGCGACCGCGGCCAGCCCGGCGCCGGCCAGCAGCTCGTCGATGCGGCGCACGCCATGGCCGGGCTGCCAGAGCATCGCGCGCGATCCGACGCCTTCGATCTGCACGATTCCCACCACCCGCAGGCCGTCGGCCGAGACGTCGCGCGCCACGCTGTTGAAGCTTCCGGGCGGCAGCGGCCCGAGCTCGCGCATGCCCTCCGCGGCGGTCCACCGGAAGGCGCGATTGCCCGCACCCGAGATCGAGCGCCCCACGATGGCGCCACCGTCCCCCGAGGCGGCGAAGGCCGTGCTCGAGAAGGCTCCGCCCGGCAGATCGCCGAGGCCCCGCATTCCCTCCTCGGCCGTCCAGCGGAAGGCCTCGCTGCCGTTCGAGGAGCTGCCGACGCCGACGACCGTGAGCCCGTCCCCGGCGACGCCGAAGGCTGCGGAGGTGGTGCCTCCGCCCGGCAGGTCGCCCAGGCTCGAGACGAAGCGCCCCGGTGCCAGGTGACGAGCCACCGATCCGGCCTCTCCGACCAGCACCGAGCCGTCCGCATTGGTGTCGTGCCAGCGGAGCCCCGGCGGCCAGGTCCAGGTGCTCGGAGGCTCCCCGAGCCGCCAGCGCTGCCCCGCCGTGAATCCGGACTCGGTGCGGGAGCCGACGAAGACGCCGCCGTCCGCGGAGACGTCGCTCGCGCGGGTACGGGTGAGGGCATCGGCGCCGGGCAAGGGCTCCATGCCGGTCGCGGGCTGCCATAGGAAGGCCTCGCTCCCCAGCGCCGATTCGCTCACGCCCGTGACGTGATCGCAGCCCGAGGAGACGCCCTGCGCCTCGCTGTGGAAGTCGCCGCCGGGCAGGTCGCCCAGGCCCTCGAAGGAGGCGGCATGCGCGGCGGAAGCGGCGAGGAGAACGGCCAGGGCTGCGCTCGCGATCGATCGGCTCATCGGACTGTGAAGTCTTTCACAGCCTGAGCTGAGGCGCCGTCATAGCGTGGACGGTGCGCCCACGCAGAGAGATGGAGAAGACGATGAAGCGGATCCAGTTGGCTCGGGTCGCACGCCTCGGTGTCGTGGTCGCGGCGCTGACCCTCCCCTCCCCGACCGTCGCCAAGGAGACGGGCACCGGCATCTTCGTGAACGGCGTGGAGCTGAGCGCCGGCACCCTCGCGATGCTGAAGCAGAGCTATGGCATCCGCATCGCGGACGCCAAGCTGAGCGAGGCCCAGCTGGCCGCGGCTCGCCGGGTCTTCGGCAAGGGCGTCCAGAGCGGGCGCTTCTGGTACGACCGGGTCTCGGGGGCCTGGGGCTACGAGGGCATGCCGGCGATGGGTCAGGTGCTCGCCGGCCTGCCGATCGGTGGGCGACTCCGGGCGAACGCCTCGGGCGGGGGCACCCCCGTGGTGGTGAACGGGCGGATCCTGCATCCGGCCGAGGTCCGCTACCTGATGCTGGTCTTCGGCACGGTCGTTCCCGGCCGCTACTTCCTGCTGCCCGACGGCTCCTACGGCTTCGAGGGCGGCCCGGTCACGGGCTCGCTGGCGCCGCCGCGCGGCTCCGGGCGCTTCGCGGGACGCGACAAGTTCGGCAGCGTGATCGGCGGGGACGATTTCGTCGGCTACCTGCCGCCCAGCTCCGGCGGGGTCGGTGTGACCTGCGCTCCGGACGGCGGCTGCATCTACGACTGACGTTCCGCGCTGCGCTGGGCGCTCGGTTCCACTCGCTCCGATCGGGCCCTGCCCCGCCCGGGAGGGGCTGCCCCGTCCGCTGAGCGAGACACCGGCAGGCGGGCCCCTCGCTGAGCCCGGTGGGTGCGCCGGAAGTCCCGTGGACCGCAGTCCGGAGAGTTGGTCGGGCCGGCGAGATTCGAACTCGCGACCTCCTGACCCCCAGTCAGGCGCGCTAACCAGGCTGCGCTACGGCCCGTGCCCCCCAGAGCGATAGCGGCTGGGTCGGGGGCTGTCGAACCGGTGCCTCCGCTCGGCTGCGCCTCGCTGCGCGCCCGCGGACGCGGGCTTGCTGTCGACTCCGCGCGG
>CAZYOL010000102.1:0-3431 GCA_964649065.1 uncultured Spirochaetales bacterium | reverse complement strand
CGCTGCGCGCCCGCGGACGCGGGCTTGCTGTCGACTCCGCGCGGCTGCGCCTCGCTGCGCGCCCGCGGGCTTGCTGTCACCTGTTCCGAAGCCCGCGCAGCCACGACTTGCCGCTTCCGGGGCGTCCCGCCCGCGGGGGGCGAGGGAGGGCTGTTGGGCGTGTCCTGTTCACCGGGCTGGCTCCCCGAGCCGCGCTGGGATGCCAGCCGCCGCGCACTCCAAATTGGGAGTCGAGTCCAGGGGTTTCGCCGTTTCCGCTGTGAGGATTTGGTGAGGATCGACGCCCCGGCCCCCCGGGTGCCGCGCCCCGCGTCCAGGAGCTGGAATACTGGCCGAGGGGGAAGGCTGCAGGGGATGCAAGAGCTCATCGACCAGCTCTCCGAGGACCTCGATCCGGACGACCCGGCGGGCCGGGACCCGGAGTTCATCCGGCGCTACGGCATTCCCCTGACGCTGGCCCTGAGGCGCTACTTCCGGGCAGACGTCGAAGGCCTCGAGCACATCCCCCGGGAAGGCCCCGTGGTGGTCGTCGCGAACCACAACGGCGGCCCGATCCTGCCGGACGCCTGGGTGGCGCTCTCGTACTACTGGACGCAGTTCTCCATGGATCGGCCTGCCCACGCCCTGGTCCACGACACGCTGATGCGGGTTCCCTACCTGCGCAACTTCGTGATCAAGCTCGGTGCCCTGCGGGCCTGCCGCGCCAACGCCGAGCGCGTGCTCGCGGCCGGCGGGGTGCTGCTCATCTATCCGGGCGGCGACCTGGATTGCTTCCGCAGCTTCTCCCAGCGCAACCGCGTCGACTTCTTCGGCCGGACCGGCTTCATCGAGATGGCGATCCGGCACGATGCGCCCCTCGTGCCCTTCGTCAACGCCGGCGGCCACGAGACGGCCATTACGCTGCACTCGAGCCGGGCCCTGGCCCGCTGGACGGGTCTCGAGCGCTGGCTGCGCATGAAGACGGTTCCCATCAGCCTGGGGCTGCCCTGGGGGCTCTGGGTCGGACCCTGGCCCTTCGTCCCATTGCCCGCCAAGTTCGACTTCCGGGTCGGCAAGCCCTACCACTTCCGCCCCGACGCCGCGCTCGAGGACGATCCGGAGGCGCTGGGGCGAGCCTACCTGGCCATCCGAAACGACATGCAGGACATGCTCGACGACCTGGCGCGCCGACGCCGGCCGATCCTGGGCTAGGCGAGCGAGACGGGAGCCGGCTTGGAGCCGATCGACCTCGACAGCCGCATCCAGCTGCTCGCCCACACGCCGCTCTTCAGCAACCTGCACGCCGAGGAGCTGCGCGAGGTGGCCGCCGCCCTCGTCGAGCGCACCTACCGCAAGGGCGAGACCGTCTGTGAGGTCGGCGAGCCGGGTGGCTCCTTCCAGGTGGTGGCGCATGGGGAGCTCGAGGTCTACAGCGGCGGCGCCCCGCCGCGCCTCCTGAATCGCCTCGGCGCCGGCGATTTCCTCGGCGAGATGTCGCTGCTCTTCGAGGGCCACCGCAGCGCGACGGTGCGCGCCTCGCGTACGGCGACGCTGCTCGAGCTGGGACGCGAGGACTTCCAGCGCTATCTGGGCTCGAACGCGCGAGTGCTCCACTACTTCGCGTCGGTCCTCTCGCAGCGCCTGGCCGCCAATGCAGCGGGCCCCGAGGCGACGCGCGGTACCTGTGTCATCGCGGTCTCGGGCCCCCCGCGCGTGCCCGGAAAGTCGCTGGTCGCGCGCAGCCTCTCCGCGCTGCTGCACCGGCTCGGCGAACGCCCCGTGCTGCGCATCGAGCTCCGACCCGAGGGCAGACTGCGCAGCGCGGGGCCGGTCCTGCAGCTCTCCCAGCTGGAGACGCAGTCCGAGCCGGCGCTCAAGAGCCTGCTGGTCGACGATCCCAGCGGCGTCGCCGTGCTGCCGGTGGTGGCCGACGCATCCGCGACGAGCCCGGTCCGGGTCCTCAACGCGTTGATCCACCGCGCCGAGTCCGCCTTCCCCTACCTGGTGATCGACGTCGCCGGCCCGCTCGAGGCCCTCCGCGCCGAGGTGCGCCAGGTGGCGGACGTGTCCGTGGAGCTGGTCGAGCAGGGCTTCCGGGCGGCTCCCGAGGAGCCGGGAGCCGGACGCGTGTATCGAGTCCTGAACCGCTTCCACCCGGGCTCGCTGCCGGTCCCGATCAGCCACTGCGAGCCCTTCGTGCTGCCCGACGATCCGGCGCTACCGCGCAGCAGCGTCAGCGCCGCCCTCTACGTGCGCGACCACCCGGGCTCACCGCTGGGGCCGCCGCTTCACCGCCTGGCGCGCAAGATCCTGGGCACGACGGTGGGCGTGGCGATGGGGGGCGGTGCCGCCTTCGGCATCTCGCACATCGGCGTGCTGCGCGTGCTCGAGGATGCCGGCATTCCGGTGGACCTGCTGGCGGGGACCAGCATGGGGTCGATCGTCGCGCTGGGGCGGGCGGCGGGCCTCTCCCCGGCCGAGATGCTGGAGATCGCCTCGCGGATCGGGAACGTCGCCACCACCCTCTCGGCCCTCGACTTCACCCTGGGCCGTCCAGGACTGCTGGCGGGCAAGCGTCTGGTCCAGATCTTCAAGCCGCTGCTCGGCGCCACGCGGCGCTTCGACCAGCTTCGCTACCCCTGCCGGGCGGTGGCGGCCGACGTCGAGACCGGCGAGCGCGTCGCGCTGGGCGAGGGAGCGCTGGAGGAGGCCTTCCGCGCCAGCTGCTCGGTTCCCATGCTGTGGGTCCCGATTCGCAGCGGCGACCGGGTGCTGATCGACGGCGGCATGGTCGACCCGGTGCCGGCCGACGTCGTCCGCGAGATGGGTGCGGACATCTGCATCGCGGTGAACGTGGTGCCGCCGCTGCGGCGCGGCGTCAGCAACGCCATCACCCGCCTGTGGCGCAGCGCCAACGCGTTGAACCCGCTGGCCTACATCGGTCGCGGAAGCGATCTGCCCACCAGCCTCGACATCTTCATGAACACCATCCAGATGCTCCAGCACGAGCTGGGCAACTTCAACGCGATCTCCGCCGACGTGAGGATCGTCCCGGACCTCTCGGAGTTCACCTGGGTCGAGTTCTACCGGCCCGCGGAGCTGATCGCTCGCGGTGCCCAGGCCGCCGAGGCGGCCCTCCCCGAGATCCGACGCGTGCTCGCGGAGCGGCGAGCCGCCGCGGGCTGACGCTCAGGGGAAGACCACGCTCTGGGTCTCGGGGCCCACCTCGACCTGGCGCTCGAGGATGCGGCCGTCGGGCATCTCGGCCCGGAAGCGGTAGGAGCCCGGCGGGAGGCGGAGATCGGCGATCGGAGTCTCGCCGACGTCCCGACCGTCGACCTGGATGCGCGCCCAGGGCGTGGCGTTCACGCCGACGGTGACGACGCTGGCCGATGTCGCTTCCGCCGGCGCCCGCTCCGGCGCCGGGCGGGCGGGCTCGGCCAGGGCCGGCG
>CAZYOL010000101.1:0-15208 GCA_964649065.1 uncultured Spirochaetales bacterium | reverse complement strand
GGTCGCCCGCCAGGAGATCTCGATGATCAAGGTCGTGGTGCCCAACATGATGATGCAGGTGCTCGATCGGGTCATTCAGTGCCTGGGCTCGCTCGGCATGTCCGACGACACCCCGGTGGCGCGCATGTGGCGAGACGGCCGCTCGCTGCGCATCGCCGATGGGCCCGACGAGGTGCACAAGATGGTGGTGGCGAGGCGCGAGCTGAAGCGTTTCGCCTGAGAGCGGCTCTATTAGCGGAAGCGCGACCAGAGCGCCAGCAGCAGGCTGAGCGCCACGCTCAGCAGAAGACAGCTGGCGAGGGGCAGGACGAGCCGGAAGCCCGGGCGCTCGATGCGCAGATCTCCGGGGAGCCGGCCCAGCCAGGGAATGCCGGGCCCCAGGTGGAGCACGAGGCCCACCGCCAGCAGCAGCGCCCCCAGGACGATCAGCCCGCGGGCCAGCTCGGGCATCAGCGGGGGCGGCCCGCCGGAACGGGCCCCGGGCGCGGAGCGAGGACTCGGCTGGGCACGGCACTAGGGTAACCTGCCGGGCGCATGCGAGTCTGGTGTGCCGGCCTGCTGCTCGCGCTGCTGGCCTGCGGCGGCGAGCCACCTCCCCACATCGTCCTGATCGTCGGCGACGACCTCAGCTACGGCGACTACGGCTTCATGGGCTCCGCGGTCGCCCACACGCCGAACCTCGACCGCCTGGCCGCCGAGGGCACGGTCTTCCGCGAGGCCTTCACGACCTCGAGCCTGTGCCGGCCCTCGCTGCTGTCGCTGCTGACCGGCCTGGATCCGCTCCAGTACACCTGGCGCCTGCAGCAGCTGGAGGCTGGAGGCCAGCGGGTGAGCGCCGACACCGCCATGCGCGCCGTCGCGACCCTGCCGCGCCTGCTGGCCGAGCGCGGCTACGCGAGCTTCCAGGCCGGGAAGTACTTCGAGGGCGATCCGACCGCCGCGGGCTTCTCGGCGGGCATGGTCTCGACGGAGTCCTCCGAAGGCCACGGGCTGCTGCGCGAGGGCCTCGATCCGGTGCTGCGCTTCCTGGACGAGCGCGGCGAGGAGCCCTTCTTCCTGTGGTTCGCGCCGCTCCTGCCCCACCTGCCCCACGACGCTCCGAAGCGCTTCTATCAGCTCCACGGCGAGGCACCACCGCCCCGGGCCACGCAGCGCTACTTCGCGAACGTGGCGCGCTTCGACGAGGGCGTGGGGCGGCTGGTGGAGGCGCTGGGCGAGCGCGGTCTGCTCGAGGACACGCTGCTCGTCTACCTGGCCGACAACGGCTGGCAGGCGGGTCCGGTGGAGGGCCCCCACCTCTACGGCGTGGGTGGTCCGCGCGGGAAGAACTCCCTGCACGGGGAGGGCTTTCGCACGCCCCTGCTGCTGCGCTGGCCGGGCCGGGTCCCGGCCGGCCGGTCGAGCGACGCGCTGGTCTCGGCCCTCGACCTGCTGCCCACGCTGCTCGACTACGCCGGTGTCTCGCCGCCCCCGGGCCTCGACGGGCGCAGCCTGCGGCCGGCCATCGAGGGGCGCGGCTCGCCGGGCCGCGAGGCGATCGTGGCGCACATGCCGACCATCCGTCGCGACACGCCGCAGGGCGAGCTGCTGGAGCCGATCGCGCCGGGCCGCACCCACGCCGCGGGGGGCTTCTTCGTGCGCACGCCGCGCTGGCACTACGTCGCCTACCGCGATCCCCGGCGGGGGGAAGAGCTCTACGACCTGGCGGCGGACCCCGGGGAGCAGAGCGACGTGGCGCGATCCCACCCGGAGGTGCTTCGCGAGCTGAGGGGGCGACTGCGCCGCTGGCACGAGCACCTGAGGCGGCTCGCGAGCTGAGGTGAGGCCGGCCGCCGCAGGACTCGTCTTCGGCGCCGCGCTGCTGGCGCGCGTCGCCTTCTGGCTCTGGGCCCCCGGCGTCGCCGTCGGAGACGGCGAGACCTACCACGGCTACGCGCAGGCGATGCTGGCCTACGGGCGCTACGTGAATCCGGACGGCAGCCCGGGCATCACCTGGCTGCCGGGCTGGCCGGCCACTCTGGCGCTCTACTACACGGTCGTGGGGAGCGGGGTGGCCCGCGGGATGCTGCTCTGCGCGCTGCTCGGCGCGACGACGGCGCTGGCGCTCGGCCTGCTCGGATCCCGGCTCTTCGGCCCGCGGATCGGTATCGGCGCGGGCCTGCTCTACGCGCTGTGGCCGGGCATGATCTACTACAGCGGCACGCTCTACAGCGAAGACCTCTTCAACCTGCTGCTCGTGCTCACCCTGCTGGCGCTGGCCAGGGGCTCCTGCATCGGCGCCGGTGCGGGCCTGGGCCTGGCTTCGCTGGTGAAGGCGGAGCCCCTGGTGCTGAGCCCGGTGCTGCTGGCCGCCCTGTGGAGCGCGTCCCCCGGACCGGCGCGCTTCGCCCGCGATGCCGGGCTGCTGCTGGGCACGGCCTGCGTGCTGATCGCCCCCTGGGTTGTACGCAACCAGCTGGTGCTGGGCGAGGCTCTGCTGTCGGCCAACGGCGGCTCCGTGGCCTGGATGGGCAACCATCCGGGAGCCACCGGCGCCTACGACATCCGCCACGACTTCGCCGACGCCCGGCAGCACCGCAGGGCGACGCGCGCCGAGACCGACCTGGCGCGCAACCGCGCCGGCTGGCGCCGCGCGGCCGACTTCGTGCGCAGCGATCCCGGCGCCTGGCTGCGGCTCGTGCCCGCCAAGCTCGGACGCACCTACGCCCGCGACGACGCCAGCGCGGCGCTGGTGCGGGGCTTCCGGCGCCGCAGCCCGGACTGGTACCTGTCCGAGACGACCTGGCGCTGGCTCGCCGGGCTGGCCAACGCCTACTGGTGGGCGGCCCTGGCGCTGGCCGCACTGGGGCTCGGCAGCCTCGGGCGCTGGACGCCGACGGCCCGCATCCTGGTGCTGGGGCCGCTGGCCGCCTGGCTGCTGGTGCACGTCGCCTTCATCGGCGGCGCCCGCTTCCACGTCCCGGAGATCCCCTCGCTGGCCCTGCTGGCCGCCTGGGGCCTGGAGCGGCTGCGCGAGGCGCCAGGACTCCTGCGCGGGCGCCGCGCTGCGGCGCTCGGCCTGGCCGCGGCCGCGGGGCTGACGGCGGCCTGCGGCCCCCCCACGCCGCCCCGCCACCTGCTGCTGGTGGTCGTCGACACGCTGCGGGCAGACCACCTGGGCTGCTACGGCCATCCGCGGGACACCTCTCCCGCCATCGATGCCCTGGCCGCGGAGGGCGTGCGCTTCGCCCGCGCCTACACCACCTCCTCCTGGACCAAGCCGGCCGTCGCCTCCATTCTCTCGGGCCGCTACCCGAGCGGCCACGGCGTCACCGACGTGCGACACCGGATGCCGTCGAAGCTGCCCTCCCTGGGCGGCATCCTGGGCCGGGCGGGCTTCCAGACGGCGGCGGTGATCAGCAACCCGATCCTCTCGGACGATCGCGGCAATCGCTTCTCCCGGGGCTTCGAGCGCTGGATCGAGGTGGTCGGCAAGCACGAGAGCAGCATCAGCACGCCGGCCGTCACCGAAGCGGCGATCGCCGAGCTGCGCCGGGCCAGCCGGAGCGCGAGACCTCTCTTCCTCTTCGTCCTCTACTTCGATCCCCACGCCCGCTACCTGGATCACCCGGAGGTCGACTTCGCCGCACCCCGCGGCGCCACCCTGGCGGGCGACGAGCCGGTGTACGAGCTGCAGCAGCGCGGAGGCGAGCTGCTGGACGAGGACCAGGATTTCCTGCGCGACCGCTACGACGAGGAGATCCGTCACACCGACGCGGGCATCGGCCGGCTCCTGCAAGCCCTCGACTCCCTGGATCTGGCGCGGGAGACGCTGGTGGTGCTGACCGCGGACCACGGCGAGGAGCTGCTGGAGCGCGGCTTGTTGGGCCACACGCGGACGCTCTACGAGGAGCTGGTGCGCGCACCGCTGATCCTGCGGCTGCCGGGCAGCGCCGGCGGCCGCGTGATCGAGGCCCCGGTCAGCCTGGTCTCGCTGGTGCCCACCGCCCTCGAGCTGCTGGGGGTCGAGCCGGCCGAGGCGATCGCCCGGGGCTTCGAAGGCCCCTCGCTCGCCGCCAGCATCCGCAGGGGGAGCGAGCCCGAAGTCGCGCCGGTCTTCGCGGAGGTGTCCTACCTGCCCCTGCGCGTTCCCTTCTCGCCGGACCGCACCTTCAAGAAGGCGGTCATCGACGGCGACGCGAAGCTGATCGTCGACGAGGAGACGGGCCGCCAGGAGCTCTACCGACTGGACGAGGATCCCCAGGAGCGCCGCGATCGGGCCCAGCTCGAGCCGGAGCGGCGCGCCTCGCTCGAGGCGCTGCTGCGCGGCTTCCGCGAGCGCGCGGGACGCCGGGAACGGGATGCCGAGCTGCGGACCCTCTCGCCACAGGAGGAGCAGCTGCTTCGGGACCTCGGCTACGGCGCCCCCTGACGGCGCATGGCTCGGGGCCCCCTCCGAGACCGACCGGCCAGGTAGGCGTCCAGGGCGGGCTGGTAGTGGCCCCGGTGGAAGCGCCACAGGGTGGCGAGCCGCTCGCGGTCGAAGACGGGCGCCCGCACGATGCGCCGCAGCGCCCCGTAGTAGCGGGCCAGGTTCGGATCCATCTGCTCGAGCGATCCGGTCTCCAGGGCCTCCCGATAGCCCTCGGGAACCTGCCGGCGGGGATGGCCCGGGCGCATCTCGAGCGGACGCCAGACCGGGAGCCGCGCCAGCAGCGCATCGCCGAGGGCCATCTGGTCGAGCACGAAGACCTCGGGTCCGGCGTGGTAGCCCATGATGCCGACGGACTGAACGGCCACGACCAGCCGCTCCTCGCCGCCCTGCCGCTGCAGGCGCTCGGCGCGCTGGCGAGCGCGGGCCCCCTGGGCGGCCCACAGGTGCAGCCCCACACGCCGGCCCCGGAGCCGGGCCGCCAGCGAGTTGGTGCGCTCGTAGAAGACGCGCTCGTCCTCGATGCCCTCGTCGTCGCGCAGCCAGCCGCCGGAGGCCCCGAGGGTGCGGAAGAGCAGGGTGAGCAGCAGCGCGGCGGCCACCCAGGCCGCGGCTCGCGGCGGGGGCCAGCGAAGCTGCGGCCGCTGCGGGATCCGGCTCCACAGCAGCAGGGCGCCCTGGAGGGTCGGTGCGGCGAAGAAGCGGCCCTGCATGAAGTCCCCGCCGATCCAGACCACGTAGGCGCCGTAGGCCGCCAGGCCGGCCGCCAGGGCGCGGGCCCGCGGTCCGCCGAGGGCGCCGGCCACCAGCCCTGCGACGATCCACAGGGCGGAGACCGGATCGCGCAGCAGCAGGCTCGCGAGGTAGGCGCTGCCATGCTGGAGCTGCCAGGACAGGACGGAGTTGCTCGGGAGCTTGGCGTAGCGCGTGTTCGGGAAGGGGAATCCGTAGTAGAGCAGGCTGAAGAGCTCCCAGGCGAGCAGCGGAAGCAGACCCAGGGCGCACTGCAGCAGCGCCCGCCGCCTCCACCGCAGGGCCTCGAGGGCCAGGGCGGGCCCGAGCAGCAGCACCGCATCCGGTCGGTTCACGGCGGCCAGCGACGCGAGCAGCGTGAGGCGCAGCGGCGAGGGCTCGCGACGCAGGAGCAGCTCCGTGCCGAAGAGGGCCAGCAGCAGGTAGCTGAGCGGATTCTCCAGGCCGGAGGTGGCGAAGTCCAGGAAGGCCCGGGAGAGCAGCAGGGGCAGCGTCGCCGCGGCCACGCACCAGGCGGGCCGGCCGCGCAGCAGGCGCGTCGCGACGCCGAAGGCTCCGAGAGTACAGAGCAGCGAGAGGGCCAGGGTGGTGAAGAAGACCTCTCCCGTCAGCGCGGCGAAGGGCGCGTGCAGGAGCAGCCACAGGGGGTGCGTGAAGGACTGCACCCGCTCGTCGACGTTCCAGCGCAGGCCGTAGCCGTGGAGCAGGTTGTCCAGCGTGCGAAAGCTGATGTAGGCGTCGTCGCAGACCCAGGCGCTGGACAGGACCGCGACGAGGAGCAGGAGCCCGACGAGGACCCTCAAGCCGGGCTCCCGGGGCCGGGACTTGCCGGCTCGGCGCCGCCCGACCCGGGGCTGCGCAGGGGGAGCGCTCGGCGCCTCCGCGGGTGCCGAGGGGCGGCCTCGCTCATGGCCGCCGCAAGGTACCCTTCAGGGGCAACGCCCGCCGCGCCGATAGGCCCGCGGAGGACCCGCGTGAAGCTCGCCCGACTCGCCCTCTCGATCGCGCTGCCCGTCGCCCTGGGCTGCGCCGCTTCCCCGGCTGGGAACAGCGCCGGGGAGATCGCCCGGGTCTACGCCGAGCAGGGTCGTTGGCGCACCGCCCAGCGGCAGATCGAGATCGCCGTCCGCCAGGATCCCCGCAACGTCGCGCTGCGCCACCAGGCGGCCTGGATCCACCGCGAGGCCGGCGACGACGAGGCCGCCCTGCTGCATCTGGAGGTGCTGGTGCAACAGCTGGAGCCCCAGAACGGCGAGGCCTGGATCCAGATCGGAGACCTGGAGCGAGACCGCGGCAACCTGCAGGACGCCTACGTCGCCTACCGCCGCGCCGCCTCCCTGGCTCCGGAGAGCCTGCGGGCGGTCTCGGGCCTGGCTCTTGCGGCGGATGGCCTCGGCTTCGAAGCGGAGGCCGAGGCCGCCTACGCCCGCTGGGCCGAGCTGGAGCGCCAGCAGGGCGTCGACGAGGTTCCCGGCAGCCCGACCCCCTGAGCCCCAGCGCACGAGCCCGGCGCTCGGGGAGCGAGACGCGGCCGGTCTCGCCCGCTCAGCCGGGCGCCGCCAGGGCGTCGTCGACGAAGCGGCCGATGGCCTGGCGGGTTCCAGGCGCAGTGGCGTGGAAGATCAGTCCGAAGTCCGGCACCAGCTGATAGGCGTTCTCCGCGTCGACGACGACCTCCCCGTTTCTCGGGAGGTGGAAGCGCAGCTCGAGCTTCGAGCCGAGCAGCAGCGGCTCGGGGGTCCGCAGCAGGCAGCCGTTCTCGGACAGCGAGAGCAGGACCCCGCGCCACTGACTCCCCCGACGGGAGCAGCGAGCCGGAAGGTGGACCGGAACGCGCAGCGTCGCGCGCGGGGTGTCCTCGAGGACCTGCTGGGCGACGCGGTAGACGTCGTGCATGCCGGGCGGTCGCGGCAGCGCGCCGACGATGCGCGGATCCGCGCCGGTCACGCCGTGGCAGCCGGTCAGGGCGACGATGGGCACCGCCGGGCCTCCCTCCTCGGGGACCTCCCCCAGCTGACGCTCGTCCACGATGCGCAGATCGGGTCGCGGGCGCTCCAGGCTGCGTCCTTCGTCTTCCCACTCGTCGGGGGTGAAGACCTGATAGCCGAGCTTCGCGAGGATGCGCCGATCGTTGCCGGGGAACACGTCCTGGGGTGCGTGCACCACGAGGACCCGGCGCAGCTCGTTCATGGGCCGTACATCGGCAGGGCCGAGGCTCGCATTGAGGCTGGCGGCGGTGGCTGTAGAATCCCGGCCATGGGGGATGCCTCGGACGGAGCGAAGGGCCCGACCGACCCGGGGGACGACGGTCGGCCGCCTGCGCGCGGAGAGCTTCGGCAGAAGCCCGGCCACGGCGGCAACGGGAGCAACGGCGCGGCCACCGCGGCCCCGGGTCTGCAGCGCGAGTGGGCGACCTGGCTGGTGTCGCGGCGCGGCGAGATCGAGCAGCACATGACGCTGCGCCTCGGCCCCGCCGCGCCGGGAGCGGCCGCGGCGGAGACCGAGGTGTTGCGCCGCTTCCGCTCCTTCGCCGCCTCCGCGCTCACGCGGGGCGAGGCCGCCGAGCCCGCCCTCGAGGGGCTGCGGGCCAACGAGCGGCGCGTGTCGGCCCTGCTCGGAGCCTGGTGCGACTCGGCCCTCGAGATCGCCGGGGAGCGCGCACGCGAGCTGGAGCGGGCCCTCGCCCCCCTGCTGCGCCGCTTCCGCACCTCGCTGCGCACGACCGGAACCGGACGCAGCGCGCGCGGAGCGCCCCGGGCCCGGCGCCGCGTGGTCACGGCCGCCATCGACCGGGTCTCGGACTCCTTCTTCGCCGTGGAGGCCGACTCGGGCCGCATCGTCGACGCCAACCCGGCGGCCGGGGCCCTGCTGGGCGTCGCGCGCGACACCCTGCTGGGCCTCGACGCCATGTCCTTCGTCCCCTCGGGCGCCGAGACCATCTGGTGGACTCACCTCGACGCCATCACCGAGGGCGGCGAGCCGCGGCGCTTCAGCGCCCGTCTGGCCGACGCGCAGGGCTCGGCCATCGACGTCGACTGTACGGTGACGCGCTTCGCGACCCGCGACCGGACCCTCGCGCTGATCGTGGCGCGACCGAGCTGAGCCCGGCGGCCCCTAGGCCGTCTGCGCGCGCAGGAAGTCGACCGTGCGCCGCCAGGCGTCGGCCGCGGCCTCGGGCCGGTAGAGATCGGGTCGCGTGTCGTTCAGGAAGGCGTGCCCGGCCTCCGGGTAGACGACGACCTCCGCCGACTCCGGCAGGCGCTGCTCCAGGGTGCGCACCTGATCCAGCGGGATGAAGCTGTCCCGGGCGCCGAAGAAGGCGAGCAGGGGGCAGGCCAGGCCTTTCGCCACGTCGAGGGGCGACCGGCCCGGCTTGCCCTCGAGCAGGCCCGTGGCGTAGGAGAGCATGCCGTAGAAGGGCACCGCCGCCGCGAAGCCGCGGCTCGAGCAGGCCGCGAGCAGCGCGTAGGTCCCGCCCATGCAGAAGCCCGTCAGGGCGATCGGGCGGTCGGCGCTGGGACCGGCCCGGAGCGCGGCCGCGGCGGCGTCGAGATCGGCCAGCACCTGCGCGTCGTCGAGGTCGCGGATCCAGGCCCCCGGGTCCGAGATCTCGTAGCCGGACAGGCGCCGGTAGAGGTCGACCGCCAGCACGGCGAATCCCTCCTCCGCCAGACGGCCGGCGAGGTCGCGGGTGTGGTCCGAGAGGCCCCAGACGTCGTGGATCATCACCACGCCGGGCCGAGCGGCCTCCTGGGCTCGGTCCCGGGGTCGGGCCAGGAAGCCCAGGGGCGTCTCTTCGCCGGTCATGCGGCGGAGTATACTCGCGCGCCATGTCTTACGACCGAGAGCTGGAAGTCGCCATCGAGGCCGCGCGCGCCGCCGGGGCCGTCCTGAAACGCCACTACCAGGAGGGCAGCGAGACCTGGGAGAAGTCGAAGGACAACCCGGTGACGCAGGCGGACCTGGAGTCCGACCGCGTGATCGCGGAGCTGCTGGGCCGCGCCTTCCCCGAGGACGCCCTGCTCTCGGAGGAGACCCTGAGCGACGATTCACGGCTCCGGTCGCGGCGCGTCTGGATCATCGATCCGATGGACGGCACCAAGGAGTTCACCAGGCGGATTCCCGAGTTCTGCTCCTCCATCGCGCTGGTGGAGGCGGGGGAGCCGGTGGTGGGGGCCATCTGCAACCCGGCCGCCGGTGTCTCCGTGTGGGCGGCCCGGGGCCGCGGCGCCTCCCGCGCGGGCGAGCCGGTCCGGGTCTCCCCCTGTCCGAGCCTGGGCGAGGCCGTCGTCATCGCCAGCCGCACCGAGATCTCCCGAGACCAGTTCGCGCCCTACGAGGGATGGTTCCGCGAGATCCGCCCGGTCGGCTCGATTGCCTGGAAGCTCGCCTGCATCGCCTGCGGAGAGGGCGATCTCAACATCTCGGTGGCGCCGAAGAACGAGTGGGACGTCTGCGCCGGCGACCTGCTGGTGCGCGAGGCCGGCGGCGTCTACGTGGACTTCCACGGGGGCACGCGGGTCTACAACCAGGCGAAGACCCTGATCGACGCGGGCATGGCCGCGGGCCGCCGGGAGCTGGTCGAGGCCTTCTGCCAGCGAGCGCGCTGAGCGTCAGCGGGCGGGACCGGGCGGCACCAGCGACCTGGCCCCCCTGCCGCCGAGCTGCTCGACGCCGAAGCCCAGCTCGCGCAGCAGGGCGGGGATGCCCCGCGGGCCGACCATGTGGCCGACCCCGACCACCACGAAGCGGGTCCGACCGTCCTGCGCCAGCTCGGCCAGGCGCTGGGCCATGGCCTCGTTGCGGGCGTAGTAGACGCGTTCGTAGAGGATGTCGTAGGTCTCGCCCTGCTCGGCGAAGACCAGCTCCATGAGCCCTGCCTCGTCCCCCCGCTGCCAGAGCGCGGCGAAGGCCGCCGGGTCCTGCTCGGTCTTCGGCGCCAGCTCGTCGCGCAGCAGCTGCTCCTGAACCGCCGGCGGCAGCTCGTCCATCATGCGCAGCTGGGAGTCGAAGGTCTCGAGGCTCTGGATGCTCTTCTCGCCTGCGGCTCGCGCCACCAGCGTCTGGTCCACGCCCAGCTCCGGATCCAGGCCCGCCTGCTTGAGCTTCATGAGGCCGAGCATCAGGCTCACGGTCCAGGGCTTGAAGGTGCTCACCACCTCGACCGGCACGCCCTGCTGCTGCAGGTGGGCCTCCAGCTCGGCGTAGGTCTTCGGGGAGACGACGTCGGCGAGATTCTCGCCGGAGGGCAGGAGACCGTACTGGCTGGTCGTGGCCAGCTGGGCCTGGGGGCTGATCTGGGAGAGGTCCACCTCCACGACCAGCTCCTCGGACTGCGCCCAGGCCTGGGTGACCGCCGGCGGCATCACGAGCATCTCCGGCGTCCCGAGGTGCACGGACCCCAGCAGGTAGAGCACTCCGCTCTCGCCGGCGCGAGCGCGCCAGAAGAGCGGATCCGCGCTGCCCCCGGATTCGGGGCCCGGGGAGGCGCAGGCCACCAGGCAGGCCAGCAGCAGGGCCTCAAGCAGGCCCGGCGTTCGGCCGATCTCGCGGGAGATGGGGCGGGTCCTCGGAATCCTCATGATCGTGCTCGCGCTGTGGATCGGCTTGGAGGTCTACAACAAGGGCGTGGCCGGTGCTCTCGGGGGCGTCTTCTCGGGCGCCTCGGCACGCGAGGACGCCGCCGGCCCGACCCCGGGCGAGCGGGTCCGGCGCAGGGTCAGCGGAGCCCAGGCCGAGGCCGACGCGCGCCGCGAGCGGCTGCTCGAGGACTGAGCCGGCGCGCCCCGGCGCGCGGCGCTACTGCAGCTCGCGGATCGCCTCGGTGATGGCCATCACCGTGGCCTTGGCGTCCCCGAAGACCATCATGGTGTTGTCGTTGAAGAAGAGCGGGTTCTGGACCCCCGCGAAGCCGGGATTCATGCTGCGCTTGATCACGAAGACGTTCTTGGCGCGGTCGACGTCCAGGATGGGCATGCCGTAGATGGGGCTTCCCTTCTCGGTGCGGGCGCCGGGATTGACCACGTCGTTCGCCCCGAGGACCAGCGCCACGTCGGTCTCGGGGAACTCGGGGTTGATGTCGTCCATCTCGACCAGCTTGTCGTAGGGGACGTCCGCCTCGGCCAGCAGCACGTTCATGTGGCCGGGCATCCGCCCCGCCACCGGGTGGATCGCGAACTTGACCGTGATGCCCTCGCTCTCCAGCGTGTCCATCAGCTCGCGCACCGCGTGCTGGGCCTGGGCCACCGCCATGCCGTAGCCGGGGACGACGATGGCGCTGCGCGCGTTCCCGAAGATGACGGCGGCGTCCTCCGGCGTGTAGCCCTTGACGGTTCCCTGGGGCCCCCCACCGGCCGTCGTGGTCACCGCGCCCCCGACCGCCCCGAAGAGGACGTTCGTGATGGAGCGGTTCATCGCGTCGCACATGATCTTGGTCAGGATCAGGCCCGAGGCGCCTACCAGGGAGCCGCTGATGACCAGCCCGGAGTTGCCGAGCACGAAGCCGGTGGCGCAGGCCGCCAGCCCCGAGTAGGAGTTGAGCAGCGAGATGACGACCGGCATGTCCGCCCCGCCGATCGGGATCACGAAGAGCACGCCCAGCAGCAGGGACAGGCCCGCCAGACCGTAGAACCACTGCAGCTCCAGGGGCTGGGCCCAGACCATGCCGCCCAGCGCCAGCGCACCGGCCAGGAAGAGCATGTTCGAGGGGTTCTGGAGCGGATAGGTGATGGGCGCGCCGCGCATCAGCTCGCGCAGCTTCGCGAAGGCGATCAGGCTGCCGGTGAAGGTCACGCCGCCGATCAGCATGCCCAGGCCCATTGCCAGCGGGACCACGCCGGTGGGGGGCTGCCCCTCGTCGGCCCGGGCGAAGAGCTCGGCGGAGGCCACCAGCAGCGAGGCCAGCCCGCCGAAGCCGTTGAGCAGCGCCACCATCTCGGGCATGGCCGTCATCTGGATGCGCAGGGCCAGCGCGGCTCCGATCGCCGAGCCGACGACGATGCCCGCCAGGACGAAGCGATAGTCGACCACCTCCTGCACCAGCAGGGTGGCGACGATCGCAATGAACATCCCCACCGCCGCCAGGCTGTTGCCCCTCGGAGCGGTGCGCGGCGAGCCCAGGTTGTGCAGGCCCAGGGCGAAGAGCACGGCCGCCACCAGGTAGGCCAGCTGGATGGCCTGCTCCATCACGATTCGCGCTTCTTCTTGAACATGACGAGCATGCGGTTGGTGACCAGGAAGCCGCCGACCACGTTGATCGTCGCGACCACCACCGCGACGAAGCCCAGCACGGTGGCCAGCAGGGCGTGCCCGGAGCCGGAGGCGAGGATGGCCCCGACCACCGTGATGCCCGAGATGGCGTTGGAGCCGGACATCAGGGGCGTGTGCAGCAGCGGGGGCACCTTCGAGATCACCTCGAAGCCCAGGAAGAGCGAGAGGGTGAGGATGGTCAGCGCTACGGCCGGATCGTCGAGCATCGGCGCCGGGTGCTCCCTAGTCCGAGGCGGCGGCCGCGAGCTCGCGCACCCGCGCGTTCGCGATCTCACCCTGATGCGCGAGCAGGGCGCCGCTGGTGATCTCGTCTCCGAGATCGATCTGCAGCTCGTCGTCCTGGCGCAGGTGTGCGAGGAAGGTCGTGAGATTCTTCGAGTACATCTGGCTGGCGTTGGCCGGAACCTCACTCGGCAGGTTCGTGGGCCCCAGGATCGTGACCCCGTGGGCCCGAACCTCCTGGTCCGGCTGGGTCAGCACGCAGTTGCCCCCCTTCTCGGCCGCGAGGTCGACGATGACGGAGCCGGGGCGCATGCCGCGGACGGCATCCTCGTCGATCAGCACCGGGGCCCGCTGCCCGGGCACCAGCGCGGTGGTGATGACCAGGTCGTTGCGGGCCACCCGCTTGGCCATCAGCTCGCGCTGCTGGGCGTAGAACGCCTCGGACTGGGCCTTGGCGTAGCCGCCCGAGTCCTCGGCCTCTCCGGCCTGGATGTCCAGCTCTACGAAGCGGGCGCCCACGCTCTCGACCTGCTCGCGCACCGCGGGGCGGGTGTCGTAGGCCTCGACGACCGCGCCCAGCCGCTTGGCGGTGGCGCAGGCCTGCAGGCCGGCGACGCCGGCCCCGACCACGAAGACGTGGGCCGGCGCGATGGTGCCGGCCGCCGTGGTCATCATCGGGAAGATCCGCGGCAGGGCGACGGCGCCGACCAGGACCGCCCGGTAGCCGGCCAGATTGCTCATGGAGGAGAGCGCGTCCATCGACTGGGCGCGCGTGATGCGCGGCATCAGCTCCATCGCGAAGGCCGTGACCTTGCGCGCGGCCAGCCGGCGGGCCAGGCCCAGCTCGTCGAGGGGCTTGAGGAAGCTGACCAGGATGCTGCCCTCGGCCAGGTCGTCGACCTCGTCGCTGCCATCGGCCCGGCGGCAGGGGCCCTGCACCTTGAGGACCACGCCCCCACAGCCGAGCACGGTGCGGGCGTCGGCCTGGATGCGGGCGCCCGCCGCCTCGTAGGCGGCGTCGTCGAAGCCGGCCGCCGCCCCAGCGCCGGCCTCGACCCACAGCTCCAAGCCGTCGCGCGCCAGCAGGCGCACGGCGTCGGGCACGAGCGCCACCCGGCGCTCTCCCGCTGCCACCTCTTTCGGGACCCCGATGATCACGAGAGCCGGACTATAGCCCCGGCGCCAGGTTCTTCACCGAATCCGGCAGCTGCGAGGCGACCCGGACGATCGGGATGCCGGTCTGGACGTTCTCCTGCATCTCCCGGAAGCAGCGCGGCAGGTCCTCGAAGGCGTAGATCTCGTCGTGCACGGTCGGCCGGAAGACGTGTCCGTAGAGCTCGGTGGCCGCCGCACAGCCGTCGATGGTCTCGTAGTGGGTGTGATCGAGGGTGATCTGGCGCACCGAGAGGCCCGCCGAGTCGTAGGAGATCCGCTTCTCGAGCTGCCAGCCCGCGGACACGTTGACGCCCTCGCGGGAGAGCACGGCGACGCCGGCCGGGAAGACCGGCCCGCGCAGCATGTCGCAGACGAGGTGGGCGCCCTCCCCCGCCGTCATGCCCTTCACGTGCTTGTTGAAGGCCTTGACGTCGTCGCGTCCGGCGAAGCGGTTGAACTGCTTCTGGTCGATGCCCTCGATGCCGAGCTCCTCCAGGTGCTTGCGCCGGGCGGGGCTTCCCGAGCAGAAGATCGCCCGGTGGCCCTCGTGGGCGGCCAGCATCAGGAAGAGCTCCGAGACGCCGCCGCCGAAGCCCAGCACGTTGAGCCGGGCGATGCGCTCGCGCGTGACCTTGACCCGGAAGATCCCCTCGGCGCGGCGCCAGAGGTGGTAGGCCGTCGGGGCTCGCAGCGGCAGGGCCGCGATCTCCCAGAGGTTGAGTCCGCAGTCCAGCGGTGCCGGGATGATCTGCCAGTCCGCGACGACCGCCTCCTCGCCGTACCAGCCGATCGAGTCCGGCTGGTCGTAGGCCCAGATGCGCAGGGGATAGCCGTACTTGTCGGGATCGCCGTTGCAGTGGGTGAGCACCACATCGCCGGCCTGGAAGCGCGTCACCCCGTCGCCCACCTCGACGACCTCGCCCACCGCGCTGTTGCCCGGATAGATCTTGCCGCCCCGGGCCTCGGCGATGTTCATGGTGTCGGCCGTGGCCGCGTGGTTGATGTTGTGCTCCGCCGAGACCGCCAGGATCTTGAGGCGCACGTCGCTCGGCCCCATCTCGCGCAGCTGGAGATCGTCGAGCTGGATGACGCGCGAGACGTCGATCGCGTCGACGTCTCCCCCGACCCGCTGGCTCTCGGCCGCGATGGCCTCGGTGGTGATGCAATAGGCTCTGGACATGAGGGATCCTTCCTCGAGATTCCTGGGCGGCGGCATCGTATCACGGCTGGGCGGCAGTGAGGCCAGGGCGCTGGGCCTCGACCTGGGCCTGGAGGGGGACCGCGCGCGCTGGTGGATCGCGGCCTGCCTGCTCTCGGGCGGAGCCGGCGAGGAGCGCGGCGGCCGGGCCTTCCGGGCGCTGGCGGCGGCCGGCCTGGATGCGCCGGGCGCCCTGGCCC
>CAZYOL010000100.1:0-15270 GCA_964649065.1 uncultured Spirochaetales bacterium | reverse complement strand
AGCGCCAAGGAGACCCTCGCCAGGCAGGTTCGCACGAACAGCATGTGTCCGGCGCCGATCGACACGCCGCTGCTTCCGGACTTCACCAAGACGATCAGCGAGAAGACCATCAGCTGGACGGTCGGGCAGATCGGCGGGACGATCGCGACGCCGCGAGACGTCGCGATGAGCCTGGCATTCCTGGGCTCGAGCGCCTCGCGCTACGTCAATGGCGTGAATCTGAACGTCGACATGGGATTCAGCGCCTTCATGACGACGGGCCAGCTGGACTTCTCGGGCCTAGCCTGAAGCAGGCCTGAAGCAGGAGAACCTCGAAATGAAGCCCTTCACCCTCGAGCCCATGGGAGCCACCACCGTCGGTGCAGGTAGCATCGCCGGGCTCTCTCAGCACGTGCGCGCCCACGGCAGCCGCGCCTTCGTCGTCAGCGACCCCGGCGTGCGCGCCGCCGGCATCCTCGACACCGTCACCGATGCGCTCGGCGGCGGCGACCTGGAATGGACGGCCTTCGTCGAAGTCGATCCGAATCCGACAGACGTCAACGTGGCCGCTGGCGTGGCGGCGCTGCGGGAGTTCGGGACCGAGGGGGTCGTGATGGTGCTCGTCGGTGGTGGCTCGGTCATGGACTGTGGCAAGTACATCGCCATGGCCGCGCCGTCGGGGATCGACGACCTGGCGCTGGCCTTCTGCCCCGAACTCGACGCCTCGGACCGGATCGACTTCTCGACGCTGGCCCCGGCGGCGAGGGCCAGCGCGCCCTGCGTGCCCACGGTCGCCGTGCCGACCACCTCCGGCACGGCGTCCGAGACCAATGGTGGCGGGCTGATCACCCGAAGCGAGAACCATCGCAAGCTGACCTTCAACCACCCGGACGTCAAGCCTCGAGCTGTCGTGCTGGACCCGCTGCTGACCGTCGGCCTCCCAGCTGGGGCGACGGCAGCCTGCGGGATGGACGTCCTGACCCACTCCATCGAGGCCTACACTTCGACGGCGGCCAACGCCTACGCCGACGGTCTGGCACTGCAGGCCATCCGGCTCACCGGCCAGTGCTTGCCCCGGGTGATAGCCGATGGCAGTGACGTCGAGGCCCGGGCGTCGATGCAGATCGCCTCTCACCTCGCTGGCCGTGCCTTCTCGTCGGGTCCCCTCCTGGGGCTCGTTCACGCCACGGGTCACCCGGTTTCCGGCACCTACGGCGCCGCGCACGGACAGACGCTCGCCACCATGCTCCCGCACGTCATGCGCTTCAATCTCGAGGCCGTTGCGGAGCGGTACGCCGACATCGGCCTCGCATTGGGCGTGGCTCGCGACGCCCATGCCGCGGTCGACGCCGTCGAGAAGCTCTCGGCCACGGTGGGAACGGACCGCCGCTTGAGCGACCTGGGCGCCAAGGCGGCGGACATCGACGGGCTGACCACCGACGCGCTGCGCGACATGATCATTCTGAACACGCCGCGCTATCCGAGCCGCGAGGAAGTCCGGGGCCTCTACGAGCTCGCGATGTGAGCCGTCCAGGCAGTCTCGAAGGCTTCCGACTCCGCAGGGAGGGTCTCGAAGGGGCCATCGAAAGCGGGGGGCCGGCGGAGCGATGCAGATGTCGCCTTCCCCCGGGGGGAGGCAATCGGCCCCGGTCGGCCCCCATCGGGCTGGGCTGGGGGCGGCACAAGGGCCGCCGGGCGCTCCTGCGCTGGCGGGCCCGGGAACTCGAAGGCGGCCGCTGGCACTTTTCGGCTTGGGGGGGATGTCGGCTCGGTCCGATATCGGCCAGCCGGGTCCGCGCTCGGGGAGCGCCCGACCCGATGCCTCCCAGAGTCAACCAGACGAGGACTTCGATGACCCCGACCCAAGAGAGCCTTCCCGACCCGCTGCGCCTCCCCGTCACCGTTCTGTCGGGCTTCCTCGGGGCCGGAAAGACCACCCTGCTCAACCAGGTGCTCCACAACCGGGAGGGGCGTCGTGTCGCGGTGATCGTGAACGACATGAGCGAGGTCAACATCGACGCGGCGCTCGTCGAGCGCGGCGGGGCGGAGCTCTCTCGGACCGAGGAGAAGCTGGTCGAGATGTCGAACGGCTGCATCTGCTGCACGCTGCGAGACGATCTGCTCGCCGAGGTCTCGCGGCTGGCGCAGGAGGGGCGCTTCGACTATCTGCTCATCGAGTCCACCGGGATCTCGGAGCCGATCCCGGTCGCGCAGACCTTCACCTTCGAAGACGAGAATGGCGTGAGCCTGAGCCAGGTTTCGCGCCTCGATACCATGCTCACGGTCGTAGACGCGGCGAGCTTCCTGCGAGACTACAACGCCGCCGAGGCGCTCCAGGACCGCGGCGAGTCTCTGGGCGAAGACGATCACCGGACCGTGACCGACCTGCTCGTCGACCAGATCGAGTTCGCCGACGTCATCGTGCTCAACAAGCTCGACCTCGTCACCGAGGATCAGGCTCGCGAGGTCGAGGCCATCGTGAAGGCGCTCAACCCGGGCGCCAAGGTCCTTCCGGCAACGCGCGGACAGGTCCCGCTCGGATGCGTGCTCGACACGGGTCTCTTCGACTACGACAAGGCGGCGAGCTCCGCCGGCTGGATTCGAGAGCTCCAGGGCGAGCATACGCCAGAGACCGAGGAGTACGGAATCTCGAGCTTCACCTATCGGACGTCGCAGCCCTTCGATGCCGAGAAGCTGTGGGCCTTCCTGCACGACGACGGGAACTGGCGCGGGGTGCTCCGCTCGAAGGGCTTCTTCTGGGTCGCCGCCGATCACCACGTCGCCTATGAATGGGCTCAAGCCGGCGGCGTCAGCAGCGTGAACCCCGCCGGGATGTGGTGGGCGGCCGTGCCTCGAGAGCGCTGGGGGCACCCGGAGGATCAGCGTCCCGACCAGCAGCCGGGCTGGCATCCGCGTTTCGGCGATCGCGCCCAACAGATCGTCTTCATCGGCCAGGAGATGCCCGAAGCGGCGATCCGCGCTGGCCTCGATGCCTGCCTGCTCGACGAGCGCCTCGCCTCGGCCGACAGCAGTGCGTGGACAGAGCTTCCGAACCCCTTCCCGGAGCTCCCCATGGGCGAGGCGCCCGAATGAGCAGCACCTCCTCGTGCGCTCTGGCGAAGGCCTCGCCACGGAGGCGTGGCGAAGACGAGTCCTATGCCCTCCTCTACCGTACGAACGCGATCTCAGTCGCCTCGTCCGAAGGTGGTCGCCCAGGCGGTTCTGAAGGCGGCGACCACCAGGCAGGCCGCCCCGACCGGAGCCAGAAGAATGCCCGGTCCAGGATCTCCGCCGTAGATCGTGACTCCTCCGAGGAAGAAGCCAAGCGGAAGCAAGAGCCCGGCGAGCATCAGCAGAGTCGACGTCAGGCGCAGGCCCTGGTCATTCCCGGGCCAGGTGGACGAGAGCGTCGCGGCAAAGCCGAGCTGAATCAACGAGAGCAGGGCGCCGTGGGCGTGAGCCAATCTCCATAGGAGCCGACGCGTCTCGTAGCCGGGATCGAGAAACCACTGGACCTTGAAGCCATGCAGGCCCTCCAGTGCGATGCCCAGAACTGCGAAGCTGGTCAGGGCCCACCAACCGAAGATCAGATGACGACGGCGGATCTGAAGGACGAATGCATCCTTCGATGTGTCGCGGGCCTTGGGCACGCCGAAGCTACTCCGCCAGGATGACGGGCGGATCCAGCCGTCGACTCCGCATCTCGCGAAACCGCTGCTCCTGAAGGGCGCCCTGGGCGTCGATCAGCAAGGCCTCGGCGGGCGCCGGACGATCGCTGCGCTCGTTCCAGATCTCGAGGGCCCGGCGCCGTTTGGCTCGTCGCGCTTCTTCTGGGCCGACGAAGTCGTAGTCGAAGTCGTCGAAGCCGGGTAGCTCCTCGAGTCCGTGGTACCCGATGAAGCGCACGACGTCGTAGCTGTCGGTGAGAAGCTCGGCCAGGTAGACGGCCATCCACTCCGTCCCCGAAGCTTCTCGGGCCGGCTCCCAGCCGTAGTGCCATGCCGCGATGCCACGCTGGCCGGCATCGCCCTCGAGGAGCCAGCGTATCGAGGACGCCACAGCCCTCTCCTCCGCTCCCAGGGTCGGGGCCGCCACGCCGTACCAGTCGGCGAGGTGTCCTGCCGTCCAGGCCAGGGTCTTGTCCAGGTGGCAGAGGTTGCAGGCGTTCGGTCGGCCCGTTGCGACGGTGGTCGCCACGTCTGGGCTGTCTACCGTGTGGCTTCGCATCGCCTTCATCAGCCCGAGCGTGGTATGGGGCATGTGGCAGTTGTAGCACTGGCTTCCGTGGGAAGCGGAGGGGTGGTGTGTGTGCGCCATGAGCCCGGCCTCTGACTGGTATTCCTGGTGGCACTGCAGGCAGGCCTGGTTTCCGCGCATGCCGAGCTCGAGTTGATCGTCGGCCCATCCTTCTCTGGAGCGAGGGTCCTCCGCATCGGGATGCATGTCATGACAGGAAAGGCACGACATGGTGCCTCTCTGGTAGCAGGGAGTCTCCAGCAAGCCGTTGTACTCGCGGCCGCTGACGCGGACCATGCCGTCGGACCAGAAGCGATGCTGGAAGTAGCGGGGAGATCTCTCGAGCTTGCGCGCAACCACGGGGTAGGTCTCGTCCTGCCCGTAGCGAAAGACGTGGCGCGCCTCGTGGAGATCGTCGCCCGGCCGATAGGCGAAGCCGTGGAGATTGAAATCTCGTTCGCTCTGCGCATCGTGGAGCTCGAAGATCGCATGGCACTGGCCGCAGACCTGGGAAGATCTCTGGTGGCTGAGGTCCGCGGCGTTGACCAGAGTGGGGTCGTCCGCCGAAGACAAGTGCTCGCGGTAGCGATGCAGCGGGTTGCGGTGGGTTGCCGCGTGTTGCTCGGCTGCGCCATGGCAGGCGGCGCAGGAAATGCCGAACTCTCCGACGTGGGAATCGTAGCCCGACTCTTCTTCCCAGCGAGGCCGGCCTTGGACGACGTGGCACTTGATGCAATCCCGATTCCAGAGGCCCATCTGCATGCGCGGGCGCATAGGGGGGGCGAAGAAGATCGAGCCGTAGGGAACCCATCGCTGCTCGGCGTTGATCCAGATGAAGGGTAGCTGTCCCAGGCCACGGCCTTCGTCGGGAGCGAACCAGAACGCTTGCTGGTGGTGGGCTCCTGTCGAGAGGACGATCTCGAAGGTCTGGCTCGGCGCCGCATCGCCCGATGCCGGGGAGCGAGTTGTCTTCATGTCCATGAAGAAGCGATCGTTCTCGCTGTAGAAACGGAACTCCCGGCCGAAGTGGCGGACGATTCGGTCGTCGAAATCGGCGACGACCGAGCCTTCGGAGGGAAGCTGAGTCATGGTCCGGTGGTGAGACGCGCTCCAGGTATCGTGCTGGTGGGGGTGGCAGGCGCGACACTTCTCCGCCGTGATGTACCCGTCGCCTTCGATCGCGATAGGGCGATTGTCGATGCGAGCTTCCAGGGCCGAAGCTGCCTGCGGGCGGACGAAATGCCTCCAGCTGGCGCCGAGGGTGACTGCACTGACGACGCTGAAGAAGAGAATCGAAGCCCAGGTGCCCCAGCCCAGGGAAGGCTTCTTCGCGCTGGCTGCGACCAGGATC
Source organism: uncultured Spirochaetales bacterium (assembly GCA_964649065.1). GTDB lineage: Bacteria > Myxococcota_A > UBA9160 > UBA9160 > SMWR01 > CAZYOL01. The sequence goes on along the minus strand of CAZYOL010000100.1, from coordinate 9,704 downwards.
AACCCAGCTGCCAGAACCGCCGCCAGGAGGCCGACGTCCAGGCTCATGAGGATCCGAGGGGCAAGCTCAGGGTCATCCGGAGGCTTCCATGCCAAGGCTGGATCGAGCGTCCCGCGCGAGCCCCGCCGAGCCCGGGCGGGCCCCTGCCCGCAGCTGCGACGCCAGGGCCACGATCCGGTCTCCGGCTCGCTGGGCACCGGACAGATTTCGCGAGACGGGTCCGAGCTCCAGCTCCGCAAGCGGTCCGGTCACGAGCAGGCTCGGATGCCACCGCAGGTCAGGAGCGACGATCGGGTAGCCGCAGGCGGCACAGGGAAGCCGGTAGGCAGCGACGGCTTCGTCGAGCCAAGCGCCGCCTGGACGACGACTCGGGAAGCCCGTCGCGAGCAGGACCCGATCCGCACGGATGCGCCGCCCAGCGAGCTCGAGCGAGGCCTCGTGATCCGAGACGCGCGCCGACACGATCTCGGCCTCCTCGACCAGCTCGAGCGTTCCTGCGGCGATTGCGGCCCCCAGGGCCGCATGCACCTCCTGCGGCATCGACCCGCGATGCCGTGCCGCTCGAATTCGGTCACGACGCTCGTCCGGATCGCGCAGTCGCGAGAAGCCCGCCATGTGCCTCGGCCCCTGCCAGCCGGGGTCGCTGTCGAACTGCTCGACTCGCAGCGCATGCCGCGAGAGCAGGATCACGCGTCGCCCCGCTCGGGCGAGCCGGAGTGCGACCTGGGCTCCGGAGATGCCTGCCCCGACCACGGCGATGGCGGCATCCTTCGGGTCGTCCCGGAGCTCGAAGCCCGGATCGAAGATGTGCCGGATACGCCCGCTGGGCTCCGTTCTCGTCGCCCCGGCCGAGGCAGCCACGGCGCGGCGCGCCCACTCCGGCCACGCCGGCTCTCGCGGCGCACCGATTGCCAGGATCACGTGGCGCGCTTCCAGCTGGCCGGGCCCCGCGCTCTCGGCGAGGTCTTCGAAGCCCACCTGGGCCTCGGCCTTCGTGAGGGCCAGGCGAGTCGCGCGCCCGCGGACGTGAAGGGCGTGGAGCTGGTTTCGCTCGATCACGTCCTGGCAATGCAGATCGAAGAGGTCGAGCGAAGGCCGCGAGTAGGGGCGCGTGAAGGGCCTCTCGATGCTTCGACCTCGTCCGCAGGCGAAGCCGTCGAGAGAGCCCGAGGGCAGGTCGATGTGGTGGACGCCAGGCGAGCGCAAGTACTCCATCCCCGTGTTGCGGGTCGATCGGCGCCAGCGCGCGAGCAGGTGCTGCTCGTCATCGAGGATGCGGATGGCAGCGCGCGGGACGCCGGCCTCCCCGATCAGGCGAAGGGCCGCGTGGACCCCGTGAGGACCTCCGCCGATCACGAGCCAGTCGAGCATCAGTGGATCCGCGCGATCGAGGGCGACAGCGGCTCCGGGCATTCCTTCGACGATGCAGGCAGCGAAGCGTCGAGGGCTTCCTCGGGCACGAGGCAGGCATCGAGCCCCGCGCACAGGCGATCCGGATCGAGGTCGACGCCCGCGAAGACGATCTCCTGGCGACGATCGCCGAAGCGCGGATGCCACCGCTCGAGCAGCCGCCGGCGCTGCCCGCTGGAGCTCGGCCAGGCACCGTCCGCGCAGCTCGCCCACCACCGACCCGCCGGGAAGAGGCGATGGACCGATCCCGCGCAGGAGTAGCCGAAGCTCCGATCCAGCTCGCTCGCCAGCCAGACATGGCCCTTGCCGCGGACGAGCTCTTTCGGTGGATCCGCGAGCCAGCGGCGCAGGCGAGGGGGATCGAAGGGACGTGCGCGACGGTAGAGGAGGAGGCCGGACTCCGGCGCCGGATCGCGCTCACCCCGCAGGAGCTGCAGCCACGGCGGCACGACCGGTAGGGATCGGGCCGCCGGCGCGCCGGATCGGAGCTGATCCGGGGGTCCTGCTCGTTCCGGCTCGCCACCCGGGCCCCGGCCACCACGCGCACTCGAGTCGAGCGCAGCCGCGAGTCCCCGCAGGTCGAGGCGGGATGCGGTCCGCAACGGGCTACGGGAGGCTGTCGGATTGAGGGCGGCGAGACAGCGGTCGAGAGGGTCCTGGCCAGAGCCCGTGCCGACCAGCGCGAGGTGCGTCGCCGACTCGATCTGGCCCACCAGGATGTCTGCGACGGTGCGCCCGTCGAGACGGCCGCGAGCCCAGCCGTGGCGCGAGAGGGGATCGGCCGAAGTCAGCTGCCGGAGCACCTGATCGACGTCGACGAAGGTCGAGACTCCCGCGACGCGTGCGGGGCGGCCGAAGCGATCCGACAGGAAGTCGCACTGCTCCCAGCTCTCGACGATCAGCGACGGCTCCACGAAGGGCGGTAGCAGAACGCCGATCCGGGGCACGGCTTCGAGGACGATGTCGGCAAGCGCGTCCAGCGGCACTATGGGCAGCAGCTCGCAGGCCCGCTCGAAGCCCCATCGCACCGCCTCGGTCGGCAGGCCTGCGAGCAGGTAGACGCGCAGCGGGGGGGCTGAGCGGGCGCCCGCCCGGATGCCCTGGGCGGGCGCGTTCGACACGGGCTTCGATTCGTCACCCATCATGCCCGCCCCCGACCCACGAGCCCGATGCGAGAGCTGAGGCTCCCGGCCGCAGCAAGGACCGCCAGCTTCGCTCGGCGGCTCGCCGAGCGAGTCGGGAACGTGCGTGGCTCTGCGCAGGAACTGAGAAGGAGATGGGCAGGCTGCATCTGTCGACAGGCGTGATCCAGACCTGCTCCACTCCGGCCGAGCCCGGAGGCCCACGCCACTCTGGAGTTAAGTGCCGGTCGCGGTGTCCGAGTTCCCGGCCTCCGAGGCTGACTGCCGGATCCGCGCCGCGAGCTGCTCCTGTCCTGGACCGAGCATGCCGCTGCTTCGAGTGGCGTCTCGAGCCCCACCCGCGAGGAGCTGGCGAAGCCGCGCCCCCGAGTCCGAGCTCAGATCTGGTAGCCACCGGGCTGCTCGCGGGCCGAGCGCGCCTCGGCGTCCTCGACGCTCACGTCGAAGGCGCGGCGCAGCTCGTACATCTGGCTCAGCGCGAGGCCCTGTCCGAAGAAGCTCGACGCGTAGGTCAAGCCGGCGAGCGCGAGGGCCGCGGCGACGGCCCACAGGGCGGCGGGCGGCTGCCCCCGGCTGAGCTGCGCGAGCCCATAGAGCAGTCCCGCGAAGCCCGCGGCGGCGAGCATGGCGAAGACGAAGGCGAAGCCCGTCCACACCGAGGGGCGCGGCGCGAACAGGCCGCGCACGCGGTGGCCCGCGGGTGTGGCCCTGGACCCTGGCTCGAGGCGCTCGAAGGTGAGGTCGAGCTCCGGAGACCAGAAGGCGCGCCGGGTCTCGGGGATCCGCAGCACGCAGTGACGCCGGTCGAAGTAGCCCTCGAGCGGCGGTTCGGCGCGACCGGCGCTCTCCGCGAGCGCCGCGACCAGCGTCTCCACGTCGCAGGAGACGTCCACCGCGAAGCGGGGCCGCATCCGGAGGTCAGCCATGGTCTTGCCTGCTCCGGAGCGGATTATTGCATGAGGCTGGTGTCTTTGTCTCCCTGGCCGGTCCCGGTCCCCCTCAACGCGCCACCAGGCGCACCGGCATGCGCCTGGTCGAGTTGAGCTGGTTGGAGCGGACCCGCTCCACCGGGCCCGTCCGCTCGATCGAGGCGAAGCGGCGGAAGAACTCCTCGAAGAAGATACGCGACTCCATGCGGGCGATGCGCGCCCCCAGGCAGAAGTGCTCGCCGAAGCCGAAGGCCACGTGCGGGTTCGGCTTGCGGTGGATGTCGAAGACATCCGGCGAGGCGAAGACGGCGGGGTCTCGATTCGCCGCGGCATAGAGCATCGCCACCGAGTCGCCTGCCCGGAGGCGCGCGCCGCCGAGCTCGACCTCGCGCGTCGGGCTGCGGCGGAAGTAGTGGACGGGCGAGACCCAGCGGAGCATCTCCTCGACGGCGTTCGGAATCAGGCTCGGGTCGCCCTCGAGGGCCGCGTAGCTCTCGGGCCGCTCGATCAGCGCGTTCATGCCGCCGCAGAGCAGCGAGCGCGTCGTCTCGTTGCCGCCGATCAGCACCTGCACGAAGAGCCCGCTGAAGGTGGCGGTGTCGACCGTCTCGCCGTCGATCGTGCTGCGCTTGATCAGCGCGATCAGATCCTCGGCGTCGCCCTCCGCCGAGGCCTCGAGCTTGGCACCCAGCTCGAAGCCGTAGGCGCCGAGCTCGAGGGCCGCCTGGTTCCGCTCCTGTCCTTGCAGCTCGGGCGCGAGCTCGGGGTCGTCGGCGGCCGCCATCTCGTCGGCGGCCGCACCGAGCCGGGCCCGGTCGGCCTCGGGGATGCCGAGCAGCCGGCAGATCACCTGTAGCGGCAGCGGCGCGGCCAGGTCGCTGGCGAAGTCGCAGTCGCCCATGTCCGCGGCGCGGTCGAAGGCGCGGCCCAGGACGCTGCGCATCCAGGGCTCGAGGGCGCTGGCGGCCCGCGGCGAGAAGTGATCCGTGAGCGGCCGTCGCACTTCGTTGTGCTGTGGCGGATCGATGTTGAGGAGCGTCGGCAGCAGCGAGTCGACGTTCTCGACCATCATGCCCCGGCTCGCCGCCGAGAAGGCCTCGGTATCGGTCGACACCCGCAGCACGTCCCGGTGCCGGGTCACGGCCCAGTAGGGCTGGCCGTCCGGCAGGTGCTGCAGGGAGACCGGCTCGGTCTCGCGCAGCCGCCTGTACAGCTCGTGGGGCACACCCCGGGCCAGCAGATCGGGATCGAGCGGATGCGGGGCGTCGCCGGAGGGGCTCAGGCGTGGACCTCGCCGAGGTGCGGGGGCGGCTGCAGGAACACAATGGCCGAGGAGCCGAAGTCGGTCAACTTCGCGGCCGCGCCGGCCGCTCCCGCCGCCGCGAGCTCCGTCCCCTCCGCTACCGTGTCCAGGCGATGCCGTGCTGGAGGGAATGCGTCCGCGCGAGGGCCACGGTCCGATGCGTGTCCTGAAGTGGCTGGCGGTGGCTTTGGCGGCCCTGCTGGGCGCCCTCGTGCTCGTGGGCTTCGTCGCGCGCTTCGGAGATGGCCCGATCGCCGTCTTCCCCGGAGGCCCCCTGGAGTCCGGCGAGCTCTACACGGGGCCGGAGCCCGACTGGAGCTTCGCGCGCGACCTGGCCGAGATGGAGTTTCAGCTCGTGGAGCCGCCCGAGTCGCGCACCATCTGGCTCCAGGTGGTCGACGGCAAGCTCTACGCGGTGAGTGGCTACATGAACTCGACCGTGGGCAGGCTGTGGAAGCATTGGCCCTACCACGCCGCTGAGGATCCCCGGGCGGTCGTGCGCATCGAGGGCACGCGCTACGAACGCAGGGTCGTCCGACTGCCGCCGGGACACCCGGCGCTCGAGGGCATCGCAGCCGAGGTCAATCGCAAGTACGGCGTGCCGTTGCGAGCCGGCATGGCGGAGACCGGGGATGCCTGGTTCTACGCCCTGGAGCCGCGCTAGACCGCCAGGCGACTAGCCCAGCCTCTCCTCGAAGGCCTTCCGCCACTCGCTCATCGGCTGGAACTCGGGCTGCGACTCGACCTGCGCCCGCGTCCACTCGGCGAGCTGGGCGTCGGCCTGGTCGAGGTCGTAGCCGGTCGCGAAGGGCTGGGCGACGTGGAAGGGCGTGTCGACGAAGCACTCGACGCCGTTGCCCTGGGATCCCGATTTCTTCGGAGGCCGGGAAGATCGCGAACCCTGGGCGGATACGGCGCGCGGGGCTCCCGAGCGCTCTCCCGCGGCCTCCGCTCGAGCGCTGGTTCCGGTTCGCTCCGGCCGGAGGTACCCTTCGCTCCGAGTGCCGCGGCGACCCCCGCGAAGGAGCCCCCGATGATCCTCCTGAATCCGAATCGGCCCGATCGGCCGGGTGACGACGAGCGCAGCCGTCAGCTGATGCGGGACACCATCGAGTTCTTCGAGGCCAAGGGGAAGCGGAGGCTGCTGGCGGACTACTACGACCGCGTCTGGTACGCGGACTTCCTCGACCACGCAAAGCGACACCGGCTCTTCGCCACCCTGTGCACGCCCGAGGGGGAGGGCGCCTCCGACGCCCGCTGGGACACCTGGCGGAATTGCCAGTTCGCCGAGATCCTCGGCTTCTACGGCCTGCAGTACTGGTACGTCTGGCAGGTTTCGGTGCTGGGGCTCGGGCCGATCTGGATGAGCGAGAACCAGGCGCTGCGCAAGCGCGCGGCGCAGGACCTCGAAGAGGGCGGCATCTTCGCCTTCGGCCTCTCCGAGAAGGAGCACGGCGCCGACATCTACTCGAGCGACATGGTGCTCACGCCCGAGGGCGACGGCTGGAGGGCCAACGGCCGCAAGTACTACATCGGCAACGGCAACCAGGCCTCGCTGGTCTCCACCTTCGGGAGGATCGCGGGCACCGAGAAGAACGAGGGCGGCCCCGAGTACGTCTTCTTCGCCTCCGATCCGCGGCACGGGAGCTACCAGCTGATCCAGAACGTCGTCGCCAGCCAGAACTACGTCGCCGAGTTCGAGCTCCGCGACTATCCGGTGGCCCGGGCCGACATCCTGCACCGCGGCCGCGCGGCCTGGAACGCGGCCCTCAACACCGTGAACATCGGCAAGTACAACCTGGGCTGGGCCTCCATCGGCATCTGCACCCACGCGCTCTACGAAGCCATCACCCACGCCCACAACCGGGTGCTCTACGGCAGGCCGGTCACGGCCATGTCCCACGTGCGCAAGATGTTCGTGGACGGCTACTGCCGCCTGGTCGCCATGAAGCTCTTCGCGCTGCGGGCGGCCGACTACATGCGCAGCGCCTCGCGGGAGGACCGCCGTTACCTTCTCTACAACCCGATGGTGAAGATGAAGGTCACCACCGAGGGCGAGCAGGTGATCGACCTGCTCTGGGACGCGATCGCCGCCAAGGGCTTCGAGAAGAGCACCTACTTCGGCCAGGCCGCCATCGACATCCGCGCGCTGCCGAAGCTCGAGGGCACGGTGCACGTGAACATCGCCCTGCTGGTGAAGTTCATGCCCAACTTCTTCTTCCACCCGGGCGAGTACCCGGAGCTACCGCGTCAGGACCAGGCCCGGAACGACGACTTCCTCTTCGACCAAGGCGGCGCCGGCGGTCTCGGCCAGATCCGCTTCCACGACTACCGGAAGAGCTTCGAGCGCAGCTCGCTGCCGAACGTGCGGCGCTTCGCCGAGCAGGTGGAGGCCTTCCGGGAGCTCCTCGCCAGCGAGCCGCCCGGGCCGGAGCAGATGCGGGACGTCGACTTCCTGCTGGCCGCCGGCAACCTCTTCGCCCTGGTGGTCTACGCGCAGCTGATCCTCGAGAACGCGCCCCTCTACCAGATCGAAGACGACCTGCTGGACCAGATCTTCGACTTCATGATCCGCGACATGTCGCGGCACGCGCTCGCGCTGTCGCTCCAGGAGAGCGCCACCCGCAGCCAGGCGGAACGCTGCCAGCGCATGCTGCGCAGGCCCGAGCCGAACCCGGAGCGCTACGACCGGGTCTGGGAGCAGCAGGTCCGTCCGCTGGACGGCGTCTACGAGATGAAGCCCTAGGCGGCCCGCTCCGCGTCTCCGGCAATCCATCAAGGAAATCAAGGGCTTGCGCAGCTGGCTGCGACTGAGGGCCCATGCGACGTAAGGCCGGAGCGGCGATGCGACGATGAACGGGCCCGGGGGAAGACGCCGTGACCCTTCTCTTGCTGGCGCTCTTCGCGCTGTGTGCCGCCGCGATCGTCCTCTACAACAGGCTGATCGGCCGCCGGAACCAGGTGGACTACGCCTTCGGCGGCGTCGACGCCCTGCTGAAGAAGCGCTGGGACCTCGTCCCGAACCTGGTGGAGAGCGTCCAGGAGTACACGAAACACGAGTCGCGCGTGCTCGACGAGCTGACGCGGCTGCGCAGCCGCGCACTGTCCGAGCCCTCCGATCCCGACGCGGCCGTGGCGCTCGATTCCGAGGCCTCCCGGGTGCTGCGCGGCCTGCTGGTGAGCGTCGAGGCCTATCCCGAGCTCGCGGCCAGCGAGAGCTTCCAGCATCTCCAGCGGGCGCTGGCCGAGATCGAGGAGCAGATCTCGGCCGCGCGCCGGGCCTACAACGCGGCCGTGACGCGTCTCAACGATGCGGTCGAGATGTTCCCCTCGAACCTCGTGGCGAATTGGATGGGCCTGCGGCGGCGGCGCGTCTTCGCGATCGAGCCCTCGGAGGCCGAGCGCCCGGAGGTGGGCATGCTCTTCGAGCGCGCCCGCGGCTGAGTCGTGCGGAGCCTCGGCGAGTTCCGGACCTTCTACGAGCAAGAGCTGCGCGCCATCCTGGCGCCCCTCGAGCGACGTCGTGCCCGTTGGCTGGGGATACGACGGCTCGGACCCCTCCTCGGCGTGAGCGCAGGCCTGGCGATCTGCAGCTGGGGCCTGTTCGAACGGGGATCGGCCGAGATCGCCCTGGGCGGGCTTGCCGCCGGCCTTGCGGTCGCGCTGGGGCCGCGGTCGATGGCGCCCCGCTCCTGGTCGAGGGACTTCAAGCGCCAGGTCCTCCAGCGCATCGTGGCCTTCTTCGACCCCAGCTTCCGGTACGACCAGCGGGTCGCCTTGGAGCTGAGCTCCCTGCTCGCGAGCCAGCTCTTCGCGCGTCCCGACAGCTGGGCTGCGGAGGACCAGGTCCGCGGGCGCATCGGCCGGACCGATTTCGAGCTCTGCGAGATCTGGCTGCGGCAGCGCGTGATGGAGGAAGGGTCGAGCCACCACGAGACCTATTTCCACGGCCTCTACTTCGCGGCCGACTTTCACAAGGACTTCCGCAGTGCGACGCTCCTGCTTCCGGACGGCGCCGAATCTCTCTGGGGAGAGCTCGGACGTTTCCTGCAGCGCATCGACCCGGGGCGGGAGCAGCCCCTCGTGGAGTTCGAAGATCCCGACTTCGAGCGACTCTTCGAGGTGCGGGCCGAAGACCCCATCGAGGCGCGCTACCTGCTCTCCCCCGCGATGATGAAGCGCCTGGTGGACTACCACCGGCGCAGCCGGAGCCTACTGCGCGTCTCCTTCGTCGGGTCGCGAATCCACGTGGGCATCGAGCGTGAGCGTGGATTCTTCGATCCGAGCGCCAGCGAGCGGCTCGACAGCTTCGAGAACCTGAGCCGCTGTTACGAAGACCTGGCACTCGTCTTCGGGCTCGTCGAGGACCTGAAGCTGAACACCCGGATCTGGTCGAAGCCCTGACGGCGCCCGGATCTCCGGGGCTTCGAGCGACGGTCTGGATCGATCGGCACCCCACGACCGGCCCTTGCGGACGACCGTCCGGTCAAGTATGAACTGAAGTTCATGTCAGAAACCTCGATCGCTTCCGGCGTCCAGCCCAACGGGCACACGGCCCGCCGGCTCGAGACGCGACGTCGGCTGCTGGAGGCCGGCACCGAGCTCTTCGCCCAGGAAGGAGTGCGCGCGGTCACCAGCACCGCCATCGCGCGCCGGGCCGGAGTGGCGACCGGGACCTTCTATCTCCACTTCCCCGACAAGCATGCGCTCTTCGAGGAGCTCGTCGACGCGGCCCTGGAGGAGATGCGGCCCCAGTCCGATGCCGAACGCGGCGGTCACCGCGGCGAGGATTCGATGCGTCGCGATCTGGAGCGGATGCTCGAGGTGGCGCAGCGCCGCCGGAACCTGATCCGCGCGGTCTTAGACCGCCGCGAGAGCTCGGGCCTGGCCGGGCGGATCCAGGACCGGCTAGCGGGCGCC
>CAZYOL010000099.1:0-15309 GCA_964649065.1 uncultured Spirochaetales bacterium | reverse complement strand
CCGGGCCGGGCGCTCCGCGCGCGTGCCGACGCGGCGCAGGCCGAGGCCCCCGCCGACGATCTGCCCCACGGTGAGGCGGGGCGAGAGGCTTGCGAAGGGATCCTGGAAGACCACCTGCAGCTCGCGGCGCAGGCCCCGGGTCTGGGCCCAGGGCAGGCCCTGGATGCTGCGGCCCCGGTACGCGATCTCGCCGCGGCTGCGCTCCAGCCGCAGCAGGGCCAGGGCCAGGGTCGTCTTGCCACTGCCGCTCTCGCCCACCACCCCCACGGTCTCGCCGGCGCGTACCGAGAGCGAGACCCCGTCCACCGCCTTCACGTGGCCGACGGTGCGGCGCAGCAGGCCGCGCTGGATCGGAAACCAGACGCGTAGATCGCGCGCGGAGAGCACCGTCTCCGGGGCCTTTCCGAGCGGCTGGGGTCCGCCCCTGGGCTCCGCGGCCAGCAGCTGGCGCGTGTAGGGGTGCTGGGGATGGGCGAAGAGCTCCCGGGTCTCCCCCTGCTCGACGATCAGCCCGCCGCGCATGACGCAGACGCGCGTGGCCAGCTTGCGCACCAGGCCCAGATCGTGGGTGATCATCAGCAGCGCCATGCGGCGCTCGGCCTGGAGGCGCGAGAGCAGCCGCAGGATCTGCGCCTGGATGGTGACGTCGAGGGCGGTGGTGGGCTCGTCGGCGACCAGCAGATCCGGGCCGTTGGCCAGTGCCATGGCGATCATCACCCGTTGGCGCTGCCCCCCGGAGAGCTGGTGCGGGTAGGCCAGGAGGCCCCGCTCCGGGTCCTGCAGGCCGACCTGCTCGAGCAGCTCGAGGCTGCGCGCGCGGGCGGCGACGCGCGAGAGCCCCTCGTGGAGCATCAGCGACTCGCCGATCTGGCGCTCCACCCGGTGCAGGGGATTCAGCGAGGTCATCGGCTCCTGGAAGATCATGGAGATGCGATTGCCGCGAATCGCGCGCAGCGCCTCCCCCTCGGCGGCCAGCAGCTCCACTCCATCGAAGCGCACGCTGCCCGACGGGAAGCGCGCCGAGGGCGGCAGCAGCCTCAGCAGCGAGAGGGCCGTCACCGATTTGCCGGAGCCGCTCTCCCCGACCAGGGCCAGCGTCTCGCCGGCCTGCATCTCGAAGGAGACGCCCCGCACGGCGGCCACCTCCTGCTCCCCGGCGCCGAAGTGCACCGCCAGGTCGCGCACCGCGAGCAGGCTCACGAGGGCTCCCCGGGCGCCCGTGCCCCGGGCTCGGGCGGCGGCTCCCCGGCAAAGAGACGCCGCGGATCGAAGGCGTCGCGCACGCCCTCCCCGATGAAGACCAGCAGGGTCAGCATCAGGGCCAGCACGCCGAAGGCGGTGAGGCCCAGCCAGGGGGCGTTGAGATTGCGCTTGCCCTGGTTCAGGAGCTCGCCCAGCGAGGCGCTGCCCGGGGGCATGCCGAAGCCGAGGAAGTCGAGGGCGGTGAGCGAGGTGATGGCCCCGGCCAGGATGAAGGGCAGGAAGGTCAGGGCCGCCGTCATGGCGTTGGGCAGGATGTGGCGAAGCATGATGTTCCAGTCGGGCGCACCCAGGGCCCGCGCCGCGCGCACGTACTCGAAGTTCCGGGTGCGCAGGAACTCGGCGCGCACGACGCCCACCAGGCTCATCCAGCTGAAGAGCAGCAGGAGGCCCAGCAGCCACCAGAAGCCCGGCTCCACGATGCTGGCCAGGATGATCAGCAGGTAGAGGGTCGGCAGGCTCGACCAGATCTCGATGAAGCGCTGGGTGTAGAGGTCGATGCGCCCCCCGAAGTAGCCCTGCACGGCCCCCGCGAAGATGCCGATCAGCGAGCTCAGCAGGGTCAGGCTGAGCCCGAAGAGCACCGAGATGCGGAAGCCGTAGACCACCCGCGCCACCACGTCGCGCGCCTGGTCGTCCGTCCCCAGCCAGTTGCGCAGGGTCGGCGGCGAGGGAGCCGGCCGGCCCAGCTCCTTCACCACCGTGTCGTAGCGGAAGGGAACCGGCGGCCAGAGCAGCCAGCCCCCGGCCTCGATCAGCTCCCGCACCTCCGGGTCGCGGTAGTCCGCCTCCGTCTCGAAGAAGCCGCCGAAGCGCGTCTCCGGGTAGGCCTCCAGCACGGGCCACAGGAGCTCACCCTGATAGCGGATCAGCAGCGGCCGGTCGTTGGCGAGGAGCTCGGCAAAGAGGGTCAGGAAGAAGAGCAGGCCGAAGATCCACAGCGAGGCCAGGGCGCGCCGGTTGGCGCGAAAGCTCTGCCAGCGGCGACGGCCGACGGGCCCCAGGCGGAGGCGCCGCGCCACTAGACCTGCCTGCCCTCGAAGTCGATGCGGGGGTCGACCAGCACGTAGGCGAGGTCCCCGATCAGGTTGAGCAGCAGGCCGAGCAGCGTGAAGAAGTAGAGGGTGCCGAGCATGACCGGGTAGTCGCGGTTCACGGCGGCCTCGAAGCCCAGCAGGCCCAGGCCGTCGAGGGAGAAGATCACCTCGATCAGCACCGAGGAGGTGAAGAGGATGTTGATGAAGGCACTGGGGAAGCCGGCGATCACGATCAGCATGGCGTTGCGGAAGACGTGGCCGTAGAGGACGCGGGCCTCGGAGAGGCCCTTGGCCCGGGCCGTCGTCACGTACTGCTTGTGGATCTCCTCGAGGAAGGAGTTCTTCGTGAGCAGGGTGAGCGAGGCGAAGCCGCCCACCACCATGGCCGTGACCGGGAGCGTGATGTGCCACAGGTAGTCGAGGATGCGGGCGGGCCAGGAGAGCTCGAGCCAGTCCTCCGAGGTGAGTCCCGCCAGCGGAAACCAGCTCAGGTAGCGCCCTCCGGCGAAGACGACGATCAGCAGGATGGCGAAGAGGAAGGAGGGGACGGCGTTGCCGGCGATCACCACCCCGCTGGTCCAGACGTCGAAGCGCGAGCCGTCGCGCACGGCCTTGGCGACGCCCAGGGGAATCGAGATGAGGTAGACGAAGAGAGTCGTCCAGAGCCCGAGCGAGATCGAGACCGGCATCTTCTCCAGCACCAGGCCCAGCACGCTCTCGTCGCGGTAGTAGCTGGTGCCGAAGTCGAAGACGAGGTAGCGCCGCATCATCAGCGCGAAGCGCTCGTGGGCCGGCCGGTCGAAGCCGAACTGCCGCTCGAGCTGCTCGATGAAGTCCTGCTCCAGACCCTGGCGCCCCCGGTAGGCCCCGCCGCTGGGAGCCACGTCGCCGCCGCCGCCCGCGATGCGGGCCGTGGCGGCGACCGCGTCGTGCTCGAGCTGGGCCAGGATGCGCTCCACCGGACCGCCCGGGACCGCCTGCACCACCAGGAAGTTCACCAGCATGATCACGAAGAGGGTCGGCGCGATCAGGAGCAGCCGGCGGAGGATGTAGGCGCCCAAGGAGCGGGCCTCGCTGGCCGCCGGCTAGTCGGCGGCGGCCGCGGGCCGCCCGTCGGCCTGCGGATCGGCCCACCAGGCCTCGAGCTGGAAGCCCGCGGCCGGCGTGCGCTCGGGACGCTGCAGCCAGCTCCAGTACAGGATCCGGTCGCTGGCGATGTGCCAGTTCGGAATCACGTAGTGGCCCCACTGGAGCACCCGGTCGAGGGCCCGCACCCGCGTGATCAGCTCCTTCCGGTCGGAGGCGGCGATCACCTGCTCGATCAGCTCGTCGACGACCGGGTCGCGGATGCCGGCATAGTTGCGGCTGCCCTGACGCCCGGCGGCCTCGCTGCTCCAGTACTCGCGCTGCTCGTTGCCGGGGGAGTTCGACTGCCCCCAGAGGCCGATCATCACGTCGAAGTCGAAGCTGTCCCGCCGCCGCCGATACTGGGAGGTGTCCACCGTGCGCACGTTGGCCCGGACGCCGATGCGCTCCAGGTTCTTGGCGAAGGGCAGCACGATGCGCTCGTACTCGGGCGAGACCAGCAGGATCTCGAAGTCGAGCTTCTGACCGCTCTCGGAGTGGGTCATGACGCCGTCCACGACCCGCCAGCCCGCCTCGCGGAGCTGCTCCACGGCCTGCTTGAGCTGGGCGCGGTTGTTGCCCGAGCCGTCGGTCTTCGGCGGGGCGTAGGCCTGGCCGAAGACCTCCTCGGGCACGCGGCCGCGGTAGGGCTCGAGGAGGGCCCGCTCCTCCGGGCTCGGGAGCCCGGTGGCGGCCAGCTCGGAGTTCTCGAAATAGCTGCGGCTGCGGCTGTACTGGCCGTAGAAGAGCGTGGCGTTGGACCACTCGAAGTCGAAGGCGTAGGCCAGGGCCCGCCGGACCCGGCGGTCCTGGAAGAGGGGCCGGCGCAGGTTGAAGACGAAGCCCTGCATGCCGGAGGGGCGCTCGTGGGGGAGCAGCTCCTTCACGATGCGGCCGTCCCGGACCTCGGGGATGTCGTACTGGGTCGCCCAGGTCTTGGAGTTGTTCTCGCGCCGGAAGCTGAACTCGCCGCCCTTGAAGGCCTCGACGGCCACGTCCGCGTCGCGGTAGTAGCGAAGGTGGATGCGATCGAAGTTCCAGCGGCCGCGGTTGACGGGCAGATCCTTGCCCCAGTAGTCCGGACGGCGCTCGAAGCGGAGGAAGCGACCCGTCTCGAAGCGACCCACCCGGTAGGGCCCGCTGCCCAGCGGCGGCTCCAGGGAGGTCTTCTCGAAGTCGCGCTCGGCCCACCAGTGCTTCGGCAGCACCGGCAGCTGACCGAGGATCAGCGGCAGCTCCCGGTTCTCGCCGGGCTGGAAGGTGAAGAGGACCTTGCGCGGCCCCGCCTTCTCGACCTTCGCGACGTTGGCGAAGTAGAAGCGGTAGAGGGGCTGCCCCTTCTCGACCAGCGTCTGGAAGGTCCAGATCACGTCCTCCACGGTCACCGGGGCACCATCGGCGAAGCGCGCCCCCTCGCGCAGGGTGAAGGCCACCCAGGAGCGGTCGTCGGGCGTCTCGATCGTCTCGGCCAGCAGGCCGTACATCGTGAAGGGCTCGTCGGCCGAGTGCACCATCAGGCTGTCGTAGACGTAGCTCTGATCGAGGCCGCTGGAGATGCCGGCGGCGGGGCTGCCCTTGATGATGAAGGGATTGAAGCTGTCGAAGCTGCCGGGGGCCTGGGCCAGGCGCAGCTCGCCCCCCTTCGGCGCCTCGGGATCGACGTAGTCGAAGTGGGGGAAATCCGCGGGGTAGCGGGGCGCTCCGTGCATGGCCAGGGCGTGGCCCCGCCAGACGCCCTCCTGGGCGGCAGCCGCTTCGGCCCTCCCGAGCGCGCCCGCGAGGACGAGCATCAGGACGAGCGGGAGCGCCGGGCGAGCGCGCATGGGATCCTCCGGGCTGTCGAGGGGGAGCCGGAGAATAGCGAGTCCCGGAGGCCGGGAGATCTAGGAGAGCACGATCTCGGAGAGGGCCTCGATCTCCTCGGGGCGCCGGACCACGATGTAGCCGTGGTCGACCTCGATCAGGCCCTTCTCCGACCAGGAGCGCATCTGCTTGTTGATGCTCTCGCGCGTGACGCCCACGAGATCGCCCCATTCTTCCTGGGAGAGCTTCAGGTTGATGCGCACGCCCTTGGGCGTCTCCTCGCCATCGCTGGCCATGAAGGCCACGAACTTCTTCGCCAGCCGCACGGGGAGGTTCAGGAAGAGGGTGTCCTCGAGCAGCTCCGAGAGCCTCCGGACCCGCTCGGCCAGCACCCCGAGCAGCCGGGCCGAGACCTCCGGGTGCCGCTTCAGGAAGTCCAGGAAGTCGCGCCGGTCGAGGACCAGCAACGAGCAGCGATCGATGGCGCGGACGGTGGCCGTGCGGGCCTCCCCGGTCAGCAGGGCGATCTCGCCGATCACCTCTCCGGGGCCGACGATGTTGAAGACCACGTCGTCGCCGTCGATCGAGGTGGTCAGGATCTTGAGGCGCCCCTCGACGACCAGATAGATCTGGCCGCCGGCGTCGCCCTTGTGGAAGAGCTCTTCGCGCGGGCGCAGCTGGCGCGAGCGCATGGCCTCCACCAGGCTGTCGGCCTCGCCCGGACCGACCTCCGCGAAGAGGGGCACGCGGAGCAACAGCTCGCGCTTGTCACCGCCGCCGAGAGATCCCACGGGAAGAGCATACCGGGAGCCGCCGGCACTGCCGCCCCTGCTCGGGGCCCTGGCGACGGGCGCCGCGCCTGGCGGGCCGGGCCGGCTCAGCGGATCCAACCCGGCAGGCAGCCGGAGCGTCGACACTCCTCCTCCAGGCCACTGGCGAGATAGGCGCGCAGCGCCTCGAGCTCCCGGGACATCTCCTCGAACTCCCGGTCCACGCTGCGGCAGTCGACCTTGCTGCGCAGGCCCGCCTCGTCGCGCCGGAAGAGCTCCCCGCCCCGGTTGCACCAGGTCACGTAACGGCGCAGCCGCTCGTGGCGCTGCTCCAGGTTGGCCAGCTCCGCCTGCTTGTGGGCCTTCTTCTGGCGCCAGAAGGCCGCGTCGCTCTCGCGGGCGGCGCGCTCGATCGTCTCGCGCTGAGCGGCTGCCGGAGGCGGCCTGGGCGCACCCACCAGGCCGGTGGGAATGTTCTGGATGCGACCCTTGGGCTCGTGCTTGGCGGCGTTCGGGCAGCTGGCCGCGTTGTCGGTGTAGATGGTCCGGCCGTCGGGCTGCACGCAGCGGAAGAGCTCGGCTCGCAGGGGGCCCGGAGCCAGACCGAGCCCGAGGGCGAGGATCGGGGCCAACGTCGCGAGCTTCGCCCTACTCACGCCAGGCCCTGGGCACGCCGACGCGGTTGGCCTCGGACTCCAGCTCCTCGAGGCGGCGGCGCAGGTCGAGTCTGTGCTGCTCCAGCTCGACGACGCGGCCCTCGTCCGTGAGCTGCGTCGTCTCGAGGTGGGCCTCGAGGCGCATCAAGGGCTCGCGCAGGTCGCGGAAGCGCTGGCGCCACTCGTCCGCGCGCAGCCCGCCGCGAATCCGCTCGTTCGGCGACAAGGTGATCACGCTCTCGGCGGCATCCACTCGATAGACGAAGTTGTTGAAGAAGGAGCCGCCGAGCAGGCCGATCTCCATCGTGGGGTTGACGGTCGCCTCCAGATCCTCGACCCGGGCCGGACCGACCTGGACCGAGTCGAGGCCGACCACGGCCCGGGAGGCCACGCCATTGGCGGTGCGCACGTAGATGCGTGGGGTGTTCGGCCGGACCCGGAGGCCGAGGCGATCGGCCACCGACTTGGGCAGCGAGACGCCACTGGCTCCAGTGTCGACGATGAAGGGGGCCGTCATCCGGTCGTTGAGCCGTACGTCGACGATCATGACCTCGCCCTGGCGACGGAAGGGAATGCGGTGGCTGCGCCCCGCCCGCAGGCGGGCGGCGCGCGATGCCGGGACCGGATCGTCGCTGCCGACGACCTGCACGCGCCTGGTAGGAGCCGCCTCGGCCGCGGCCCGCGCGGCCTCGCGGTGCTGCGGCGGGACCTGGTCGAGGGACTGGGTGAAGTGGATGCGGCCCTGGGCGTCGGTCCAGCGGTAGATCTTCGAACGGGCGACCTCGGCGCCCAGGAACGCGAAGGCCAGGGTGGCCACCAGCAGCGTGCGCATCGACCTCCTCCCGGCCCCCGCCCGATCTGTGGGATCGGCCGTCGGGGCGCCCGCCTTGACCTCGGGCCTGCGTCCAGGACAGCCCGGATTTCTGGTACGCTGCGCGCCTCTCGGGCCGGGCCGGAGCGGCAGGACACGCGCAGGGCGACCCGCAGCAGGGAGGCGAAGCATGAGCGACGACATCCGCTTCGACGGCCGCGTGGCGATCGTGACCGGCGCCGGCGGCGGCCTGGGTCGCAGCTACGCCCTGGAGCTGGCCCGGCGCGGCGCAGCGGTGGTGGTGAACGACCTGGGCGGCGCGGTCCGGGGCGAGGGCTCCAGTACCCGAATGGCCGATGCGGTCGTGGCCGAGATCGAGGCCGCCGGCGGCCGGGCCGCCGCCAGCTACGACTCGGTGGCCACGCCCGAAGGCGGCGAGGCCATCGTAGCGACGGCCCTCGAGCGCTTCGGTCGACTTGACGTCCTGGTGAGCAACGCCGGCATCCTGCGCGACAAGAGCTTCGTGAAGCTCGCCCCGGAGGATCTGGAGGCGGTGCTGGCGGTCCACCTGAAGGGCGGCTTCTTCGTCTCGCAGCCCGCCTTCCGCGCCATGAAGGAGGGGGGCTACGGGCGCTTCGTCTTCGCCACCTCGGCCTCGGGCCTCTTCGGCAACTTCGGACAGAGCAACTACGCCGCCGCCAAGATGGGCCTGGTCGGCCTCTCGAACGTGCTGGCGCTCGAGGGCGCCCGCCACGGCATCCGCTCCAACGCCATTGCCCCGATCGCCCGCACCCGCATGACCGAGGACCTCCTGGGGGAGATCGTCGAGGCCCTCGACCCGGAGTGCGTCGTCCCCCTCGTGACCTACCTGGCCTCGGAGGCCTGCGAGCTCAGCCACGTGATCTTCTCGGTGGGAGGCGGGCGCTTCGCGCGCGTCTTCATCGGGCTGACGCCCGGCTGGAACGCGGGGCGCGCGGCCCGGCCGAGCGCCGAGGAGCTGCGCGCACAGCTCGACCGGATCCGCGACCGCGAGGGCTACAGCGTGCCGGACGGACTCGAGGACGAGCTGGCGATCGTCGCCAAGGCCCTGGCCGACTGAGGCGCGGGCGGCCTCTCCTCCGGTGGGCGCCCGCGAGCGGGGCGCCGAAGCTCCCGAAGACGCTTGTCGGCCGGGCGGGGGCCCGGCTGGAGCCCCCGTGACTACGCGTGCCAGACCGAGCGGTAGCGCAGACCGAGGCGCAGGATGCGCTGGAGCAGCCGGGAGTAGGGCAACCCGGCCTGGGCCGCGGAGAGCGCGAAGTCCTCGTCCGAGGCCAGGTCGGGCACGGCGTTGGCCTCGATCACGCTGAGCCTGCCGTCCTCGGCGAGCCGCAGGTCGATGCGGGCGAAGCCCGAGAGCTTGAGGGCGCGGAAGACGCGCTTCGCCAGGCGCTGGATGTGCTCGGCCATCCCGGCGGGCAGCCGACGCGCCGCTCCCGTGCGGATGCCGACGCGCTGCTGGTAGGCCAGATCCCACTTCACGCGGGCGGTGGCGATGGGCAGGCTGCCCTCGGGAAGCTTGTCGAAGAACATCTCGCGCACGGGAAGGGCGCGCAGGCGCTCGTTGCCGAGCACGCCTACGGTGAGCTCGCGCCCGGGGACGTATTCCTCCACGATGGCGTCGGTTGCCACATGACTGTGGACGAAGGCGACCCGCTCGCGGAGCTGCGCCTCGTCGCGCACCACCGAGGCCTGCGAGATGCCGAGCGAGGCCTCCTCCTCCAGGGACTTGACGATGCGCGGATAGGGAAGCGAGCGCGGGACCCGCGGCCGATGGCCGCGACGCACCACGGCGAAGCGCGGCGTGGGAATGCGGTGGGAGCGCAGCAGGCGCTTGGCGATGGCCTTGTCGCGGGCGAGCAGGATGCCCTGGGGGTTGCAGCCGGTGTAGGGCATCTGGAGCAGCTCCAGGTAGCTCACCACGTGCACCTGGTAGGCGGCCACGTCCTTGAACTCCACCAGCAGGTTGAAGACGATGTCGGGCTTCCAGCCCTCCACGACCGCGCGAATGCCGGCGAGCTGGTCCGAGACCCCGAGCACCTGGAGGTCGTGGCCCAGCTCGCGCAGGCCCTCGACGACGTGGTACTCGGTCTTCCAGGGCTGGATCTCCTTGTCGCTCAGGCCCTCCATGGAGTCGGGCGGAACCAGCTCCTCGTGCACGAGCACCAGCACCCGCAGGCGCCTCATCGGAAGTACTCCGGCTGCCGGCGCCGCACCAGGCGGATGGTGTGGACCGTGAGCAGCACCGCGGCCCCGATGCCGGTCTCGCGCTCGGAGTGGCTCAGGTGCAGGTCCAGCTCGCGACAGCGCTGGATCATCTCGCGCAGCACGGTGTCCACCACGAAGGCGTACTGGCCGGTCCAGGTGCTGACCTGGTCGCGCAGCAGGCGCCGCCGCTCGCGCAGGAAGGACGCGGCGCGCCGGCGGCGCGAGGGCTCCGCCGTGAAGAGGCGCAGCAGGTCGCGGTCGTAGACCGAGCGATCGGCCTGGCCGTAGCGGCTCTGCTTCTCCCGGTAGTGCTCGCGCAGGGTCATGCGCAGCTCGCGCAGCGAATGCACGTGCTCGCGGCTGCGCACCCGGGGCCGCAGCGGACCGACCTCCCGCATCAGCTCGTCCACGTACTCGAGCTTTGCCAGGGCCGGCCAGCCGCTGTAGCGGCGGCGCCAGGCGGAGCGCGGCTGCAGCCAGACGGCGAAGGTCTCGGCGAAGTCCTCCACCGGGTGGCTCTGGGCGTACCAGTGGTCCAGGTTGAGCACGAAGGCCCGGCTGGTGGGACGCGGCACGTAGCTGGCGCCGTAGCTGCGGCCGGGGGCGCCGAAGACGGACTTCCAGCGCGGGCGCCGCCGCAGCCGATAGGCGTTGTCGAGGGCGTGGGCCGCCTCGTGGCGCAGGAGCTTCATGCAGGCGGCCTGTCCGACCCCCTCGACCTCGAACATCTGCTGGCGCTCGAGGCGGGCCAGACGCGGGTGGGCGAGATAGAAGGGAATGGCGAATCCGGTCACCCCATCGGGGGTGAACCAGTCCGTCGAGAGCCACACATAGGGCTGGAAGCGCAGCCCCGCCCGCACCAGCTCGGAGCGCAGCTGCTCGACCCGGCTCTCCAGAACGGATCCCGGAATGCGCAGCTCGAGGTCTCGGATGCGGACGTCGAGCAGCTCCTGCTTGGGGAGATCGGCCCACCAGGGTCGGCGGCGGCCACCGGCCTTGCGGCGGCTCTGGACGGGTCCACGGACCATCGGACGCGACGCACCATACCGCCGCAGCCATCCGAGCGCCTACGGCGACCGGATGGTCCTTCGAGAAGGACGCGTCAGGCGCCCGTGGGGCGTCGCTGCAGCGTCCGTTGTACGAGGCCCCGCTGCTCGCTCTCGTGCATGTCTCGCAGCTTCCACGCGGCGAGGAAGCCGCAGAGGAAGGCGATGCACACGGCCCCGATTGCGCTGGCAAAGAGAACTGTCGTCATGGTCGCTTCCTGGCAGTGGCGCCGGGGGTGTGCCAGGGAGGGAACTCTCCCCAGGCTCGTGCGGCTTCCCGCCCCTTCTGTCTTGGCTGGGTGGCCGCCTGCCTGGGTGGGATGTTTTCGGCCCCTCACCCCGTGCCTCGTCTCTGATGTCACCATACTGTCAACGTTCCGAGGCAACGTTCTGTGACGCTTGTCACATTCCGGCTTCTGGTGCACCACTCTGTCCAGATGTGCCGGATGTGCCGGATGTGCCGGATGTGCCGGATCTAGCATCGATCGACCGGATTCCACGCAGGGACCGGCTGCCCCACCCCCGGAGGGCGGAATGAGCCAGGACGGCGACGGAGAAGACTGGCTGCCCGAAACGGTCGAGATCCCGATCGAGGACTCGATCGACCTCCACTGGTTCCGGCCCTCGGAGATCCGCGACGTGGTCGAGGGCTACCTGGAGGCCGCGCGGGAGCGGGGCTTCCGGGAGGTGCGCATCGTCCACGGACGCGGACGCGGCGTCCAGCGCGACCGGGTGCAGCGCCTGCTCGCCCGCAGCCCCCTGGTCGAACGCTTCTGCGACGCACCGGGGGATCGCGGGGGCTGGGGGGCGACCTTGGCCTGGCTGTGTCCCCCGGAGGCCCCCGCGACGGCCTCCGGTAGCCTGGGCGCCGTGCTGCACGACACCCTGGACCGCTACTTCGACGCGCTCCGGCGCCACGACTGGCCGGCCCTGGCCGCATGCCTGGCCGAGGACGTGCACCGCACCGGACCCTACCTGGACGAGGTGCGCGGCCGCGAGGCCTATGTCCGCTTCCTGGCCGGGCTGCTGCCCAGCCTCCGCGGCTACGAGCTGCGGGTCTCCGGGGTGCAGGCGGTCGGGGAGCGGGCGGCCTGGGTCCGACTCTCCGAGACTCTGGAGGTCCGGGGGCGCCGCACCGAGTTTCCCGAGGCGCTCTACTTCGAGCTGGACGCCGCGGGCCGGATTCGCCGCGTAGACGTCTACATCAAGCCCGTGGCGCCGGCCGACCCCTGAGTCCCGGCGGACGTGCCTCGGGGCGCCCGGGGACCCGCAGGGCGGAGGTCTCGGTGCGCCCGCTCGGCACCTCGACGGCGCAGGATGTCCGGCACGCTAGGGCGCAGCCGCGGCGGCGCGGGCACGTCGCGCGCGCTCCAGATGGAAGGCCAGCAGCTCGCCGAGCCGACCGCTGCCGGCCGGCTGGCCGTGGCTGCGCTGCAGGATGTCGAGATCCGGAGACTTGTTGCCCTCGACCAGGGCAGGTCCGGCCGGCAGCAGGCCCACGTCCCAGCCGACCGCGACCTGATCCGGGAAGGCCCGGTGGGCCCGGTGCACCAGGTCGATCACCTCGCTCCACGCCGCGAGGCGGCGCCCTTCGATCGCGGCCCCCGTCGTCGGGTGGTGGGTCCACCAGGCCGTGTCGGGCCGCGTGCCCATATCGGTCGCCGCGCCCAGCTCGCCGGTCGCGAGATCCACGCGGGCGGCGATGCCGCCCGCGTGGAAGTTGTCGACGATGGAGCCGCGCCGACGGGCCATGCGGAAGACGGCGTGCGTGATCTCCGGCTCACCCCGCTCGTCCAGGCAGGACAGCACCCGCAGCGTGTTGAGGGCCCCGACGTCCAGGTCGTCCAGAGACGGGTGGCAGCGGACGCGCGGCCGCAGCACCCAGCTGCGGCTTCGGGAGGTCCGGCGCAGGTGAGCCCGCAGGCCCTCGGCGTCGAGGCCCAGCCGCGCCACCGCCGAGTGGTAGCGCCCGTCCCGGTAGATCCAGACGCGCGCTCCCCGACCGCCGGCGCCGCGCAGGGGCTTCTGGAACAGGTCCGCGCGGGGCAGCCGAGGCGCGCCCGGAGCCTGACGCAGCGCACCGCGGTCGGCGGCGAGCAGCACGGGAATCGCGGCGACGCCGTGCTCGGCGCAGCGCCAGGCGAAGCGCGCCTTGTCGCTCAGGGCCTCCGTACTGTCCGGGTCGGAGAGGTAGCGGCGGAGGAAGGCGTAGACGCCGTTCTTGGTCTCGAAGCGGTAGAGATAGTGGCCGGCGCGGCGGCGCTTCTCCTCCTCGTAGAGGTCGAAGAGGTAGTACCAGTAGGGAGGCACGCAGCGCGTGGTCGCGAGGTGGAGCTGCTGCCCGAGCTGCCGCCGCAGCCCGACGCCGCTACGCCGCCGGGTCGAGACCCCGTTGCGGAGCAGCATGAGGGCCGAGAGCAGCAGCATGCCGGCGGGCGCCAGCAGCGCGCCGGCCAGCAGCCCGGCCCGACCCGCGGCCGAGCTCTCGCCCCAGATCTCGCGCTGGAAGCCCTCGTGCACCGAGCCGGCCGGCCCGGGCACCGGCCGCGCGAAGCGCCAGTGCAGCGCCGCCCCACTCAGGGCCTTCACCCACTCGTTCGGATCGGTCGCGGCCCGGACGAGCCCCTGCGGCCTCATCGGTGGCCCCCCCTGCGCCGGATGCCCGGCAGGATACCGACCCGGGCGCGAGGCACGGTGCCTGGCCGGCGCCATCCCCCGACGCCCGGAAGATCTGCAGCGAGGCTCGCGGAACCACCGAGGGAGCGGCGATCCGCTCGAAGCCGGCGGCCTCGACCTCCGCCCGAATCCGCTCCGGCTCCAGGCGGGCCCGCTCCGGCGGCCCGGGTCCGCCGGCCCCGGGCAGGAACTCCATGATCGCCACGCGCCCGTCGGAACGCAGCAGCCGCCTCACGCGGCGCATGTAGGCGACGGGCTCGGCGATCTCGTGGTACACGCTGCCCAGGAAGACCAGATCGCAGCAGCCGGAGGGCAGCCCGGGATCGTCGTAGAGACCGCGCACCACCACGACGTTGGCGAGCTCCTCCTCCTCCACGCGGCGGC
Organism: uncultured Spirochaetales bacterium; assembly: GCA_964649065.1. GTDB lineage: Bacteria > Myxococcota_A > UBA9160 > UBA9160 > SMWR01 > CAZYOL01. The sequence goes on along the minus strand of CAZYOL010000099.1, from coordinate 1,494 downwards.
GCAGGGCGCGCAGCATCTGCCTCTGCACGTCCGTCGCGTAGACCCTCCCCTGGGGCACGCGGCGGGCCCAGCGCGCGGTGAAGTAGCCCCCGCCAGCTCCGATGTCCGCGATCACCGCGTCGGGCCGGGTGCCGATGGCGTCGAGCAGGGCCTCGGGACGCTGCCACGGGTCGCGCAGCTGCGTGCACTCGAGCAGCGGCAGATAGCGGGGGTTGAAGACCCGATTGCCATCGCGCTCGATCAGCACCGGACCGCAGGCCAGCCCGACGGTCAGCGCCGCCAGCCCCGCACGCATCACCCGCCCGCGCCCCATGCCCCGACCCGGCCTCCTCGGTTCCCCGAGAGGTAGCTCGTGTCTCCGCGCGGCCCCACGCGCAAGGCGCGGGGCTCGGCGGCCGATGACCCTGGAGGCCCCTCCCCCAGCGAGGTCTCGTCGCCGTGAACGCCGGCGCAGCACCCATCGGAGCCCGGGAGGCCCTGGGCATCGGAGCCCTCGGCCTGCTGGCGCTGGGCCTGCGCCTGGCGGCCGCCGCCGCGCCGCGCTGCATCGAGACGGACGGGGTCGCCTATCTCGAGCTCGCGGAGCAGATCGCCGGTGGCGGCGGCCTGCTGCATCCGGTCTTCCCGCCGGGCTACTCGCTGGCCATCGCGGCGCTGCACCGGCTCGGCCCGCTCGGCCCCGAGGCCGCGGCGCTGGCGATCTCGGCCGTCTGCGGAGCGCTGGCACTGCCCGCCGCCTGGTGGCTCTGGCGCCACACCCTGGGCACTCCCGCGGCCTGGGCCGGCGCTGCGTTGCTGGCGATCTGGCCCCTGGCGGTCGACCTGGGGGGGCGCGTGCTCACCGACTCCACCAGCCTGCTCGGGATCCTGCTGGCGCTGTGCGCCTGGCTCCGCAGTGCGAGGGGGGAGCGGGGCTGGGCGGTCGTCGCTGGCGCCGGCTTCGGCGGCGTGGCCTGGATGCGACCGGAGGTGCTGGCCTGGAGCGGGGTGGCAGCGCTGCTGCTGGCCCGCCGCCGACCCGCGGCCGCCGCCGCGCTCGCGCTCACCACCGCCCTCCTCTACCTGCCCTACGTGGGCCTCTTGCGCGCCCACACCGGAGAGTGGCAGCTCTCGGCGAAGGCCGACGCGAACCTGGTCTACGCCCTGACGGTCGGAGAAGCCGATCCGGGGGCCCGCTACGAAGAGCTCAAGGACGCCCGACGCGAGGGCCGCATCCAGGGCTCGCTGCCCGGCCCGACGGCCCTCGCTCGTCGGGTCGCGGACAACCTCGCCGAGGGAGCGCGGCGCCTGGATACCATCTGGCCTCCGGCGGTCGCGGTGGCGATCGCCCTCGGCACCGTCCTGGCCTGGCGCAGGGGGCTGCTCGGGAGCTGGGCCTGGCTGCCGCTGCTGGCCTCGGCACCCATTTTGCTGTTCTTCTTCAAGCCGCGCTTCTTCCTACCGGCCGCGGCGGTGTGGCTGGGGCTCGCCGGGCTGGCTCTGGTCGTGCTGCGC
>CAZYOL010000098.1:0-15571 GCA_964649065.1 uncultured Spirochaetales bacterium | reverse complement strand
GAGGAGATCCAGATGCGGCGGGTGGCGGGCTACCTCTTCGGCTTCATGAAGCAGCGCGCCCCGAAGGGCGTAGACTAAGCGTCTCGAGCGGCCCGGCGGAGCCGGCAGCCGCTCGCAAGAAGGACGGGACAAGACCCGGGACGGGACGGGAGGCCATGGCCCAGTACCGCATGCGGCCCCGCAAGAAGAAGCAGGCCCTGGCCGACTCCTGCTGGGCGGCCACCCTGGACGAGTTCACCCGCATCACCGCCGGTGTCGGTCACATGTCGGAGAGCGGCCTGGTCGGAACCTGGGGCACCGGGGCCACGGGCGGGCTCAACGCGGCCAATCTCGCTGGCCTCCACTCGTCGACCCTGGCTCTGAACGCGATCGAGCTCGAGTTCGAGGCCTCTCCCGTGATGCCCTACGCGGTGGAAGACCGGCTGGAGACGAGCCACGTGATCCTGATCCGCCACATCAGCGGCACGGCCTGGCACGCCTGGCTCGTCTACGGAATCGACAACTGGGTGCTCTACATGGATCCGCGAGACGGCGAGTACCACAGGATGTACTGGGCCAGCTCCCACTTCACCAGCGGCCCGGGCTACTACTTCATCTGGCGCCCCTAGGGCCGGGCGCGCCCGCCCGCTCGCTGCTGCCTCCTCCGAGCCCTGCCCGGCCCAGCCCACCTGATCCAGTTCTGGCTACTCCGGCGACCGACAGGAGTGAACGGTTCACCCCACAGGAGGCATTCGTCATCATGGGCCAGAAGACACGAACATTCATTCTCAGCTCGGCGTTGGCGATCACCATGCTGCTCCCCGCTTGTGCGTGGCAGCGGATTCCGCAGGCGCCATCGCTCGAGCCCGCGGGGCCGCTCCCGCTCACCCTCGCCGTGCAGCTCTCTCCCTCCACGACCTCGGCCTACTACGGCCCCAGGGTCGTGGAGCTGCTGTCGGAAATGTCGGTCGTCGAGGAGCTGATCTACCCCTACCGCCCGGAGGACGACGTGGACGCGCTGCTCGGAATCGCCATCGACGGAACCTGGCGAGGCAGCGGTGCGGCGGCGGGCTTCGCGATCGGCTTCACCTTCGGCCTGCACGGGCCCTTCATCGGCCCGAGCATGACCGGCAGGCACGACGTCCGGACGACGCTCCGGGACGACGCCAGCCAGCTCGCGAGCCACTCCTCTCGCGTCGTGTCGAAGGTGAGCTGGGGCATCTCCGGCGATACCGACGAGGTCTCGGCCCGGGCCGACGACCTGCAGGCTCGCAAGCTCGCCGTCGAGATCGCACAGTGGCTCCGGGCCAACCGGGGCAAGATCCTCGCCGAGGTCCGCTGAGGCGGGCGCCCGGTCTGCGGCTCAGTAGAAGCGCACCAGGGTGGCGAGGAGCCAGGTCGAGAGCAGCAGGGGCCAGAAGGCCAGCTTCGGGATCAGGTTGTCGCGGTAGGTGAAGACCCTCCAGGCGCTGCCCGCCAGCGAGATCGACAGCAGCACGGCCTGCAGCGTGATGAGCGCGTACATCGAGAAGTAGAAGAGCTCGATGTAGGCGATCTCCGGCGTCTCGATCCGGTTGCGCTCGTTCACGTGGGCCAGCACCAGGATGAAGAGGAAGCCGGCCGAGCTCTGGATGACGGTCATGGTCGTGAGGCCGGAGCGGCCGCCCTCGTCGCGCGGGGAGGCCACGCAGAGCACGATGAAGACGATGAGCGCCACGATCACGATGGGGACGATGTTGGCGATGAAGGGGCTCAGCCAGATGCGCTTGGCGGCCATGTGGAAGACCAGGACCGGGTGGCTGTTGATCGCCATGGCATTGCCGAAGCGCGTGTTGTAGTCGATCGTCTCGAAGGTGAAGAAGGACGCGATCGTCTCCGAGGAGGGCACGGAGATGCCCGGACTGAGACCCGGCTTCGCGGCCGGATTCAGGATGTCGTAGCTCTCGAGGTCTGGGACGAGCAGGATGTGGCGGCTGGGATCGGGGTGCTGGATCGCGAGCCGGATGTCGTTCTGCTCGAAGGGGAACTGCTGGTAGCTGAAGTTCTGCTCCAGCGTCGCCCGGAACTTCCAGGTCACGAGCACGTGGTCGCCGTGATCCACCTCCGAGAGAATCTCGCTGGACAGCCCCCTCGCCTCGATCGCCGAGAGCGCCGGCAGGTAGAAGCCCGGGGGCGACTCCGCGTAGAGAGCCTTCGGGTACTTCATCCAGAGCCGTCCGATCAGGCTCGCCTCGAAGGAGCGCAGCTCGTAGGACTCGATCAGCACCCCGGTCGGAACCTTGTGGTACTCGGCCTGGGCCAGCTTGTAGAGGTCGCGGTCGTAGCGCTCCAGATACTTGGCCAGGATGCTCGAGTTGACGATCCGCTCCTCCTCGCGGTCGATCTGCGAGAAGTCGGTGCTCACGTTGAGGTACCAGACGAGCACGACGTTGCCGACGATCACGAGCGACACCGCAGCCACCAGGGCCCACAGCCGCCGCGGCCCCAGCGAAATCGTCGAGGAGAGGAAGACCCACAGGGCGATCACCAGCAGCCCCGTGGCCAGCCCCACGTGGATCTGCTTGCGGCGCCCCTCATCCGAGGCGCCGAGCAGGTCGTCTTCGGAGAAGACGAGCACGGACTTCCAGCCCGTCGACTCCAGGGCCCGGAAGAAGAAGGACGAGTAGCGGAAGGTGTAGGTGCTGTCGTAGGCGACGACGCCCTCGGCGTCGTCTCGCATCTTCGCGATGATGCCCTCGTCCTTGCCGTCCCTCAGCTCGAAGACGTTGCGCAGGAGCCAGTCCGGGTCGGGATGCGAGAGGATGGCGCCGCGGGGGTCGTAGGTGAAGCCGTAGCCCGATTCGCCGACGCTCAGGGAGTCGACGATGTGGGTGAAGTCGTTCAGGGTGATGGCGTAGTCGACGATGCCCATCACCTGGCCCCGATCGTCGAAGAGCGGAATACCGAAATCGACGACCATCACCTCGGCCGCCTTCGCGAAATAGGGATCCGACCAGCGCGCCTCGCCGGAATCGACGATGCGCGTGTACCAGCCGGCGGTCTCGAGGGCCCGGTCCGTGTAGTCGTAGCTCTCCTCCACGAACTGGAAGGCGTTGCGGCTCTTGTTGAAGAAGGGCGAGAAGAGCTCGCGGCCGGGAAAGCGCCCGGGCTCGTAGGCCACCGTGACGCCGAGCAGCAGGGGCAGCTCGAGGCTGGCCTCGCGGATCGCCTGCAGGAGCAGCTCCTCGCTGCGGATCTCCTGGACCTCGCGGGCGAAGCGCCGAGCGCGCTCGGCGATGGCGCCGAGCTCCGCGTCGAGCGCGGCGGCGACGCGCAGGCCGGCCCGCCTCCCCAGCTCGAGGCTGCGCTCCGCGCGCTCCCGCTGGTAGCTCCGGTAGTCGAAGGCGAAGTAGAGCGTGAGGATCAGCGAGCCGGCCAGGAAGAGTGCGGACACGAGTCGAGGCCGGTGCAAGGAAGCCGCCTCCCGGAGGGCTCGCAGGGAGCGCCGAGGATACCAGGGCAGCCGAGGGAGCGGTCGCGGAGCTGGCGGCCTTCCCGGCCGCGCCCGCGAGGCCCGGCCGCCACGACTCGTGGACTGGCTTCCGCGAGCGACGTGCGCACCGGCAGGCAACCGGCGCGGGGAGCGCCTCGGAGGCGTCGCGCCGGGCGGCACCGGGAAGGCTCGTATCGCACGCGACTTGCGGCCGGGGCGGCGAAGGCCAGGAATCTACATCCGGTCGTCGCGGGCCTCGTGAAGCAGGGCCTGGAACCGATACCGGCAATCCGTGTTGGCCTCGGAGCAGAGCTGCTGGGACAGACCGAAGAGCTCCGGCCGCTCGTCCAGCCGGGCCAGGTGCCCCTGGCGAAGGAGATAGCTCACGGCTTCCTCGTCACGGCCGGTCTCGGCCAGCAGCGCCCCCTTCAGCAGGTTCAGCGAGCTGGGGACTCCGGACTCGTCGGGCGGCGAGGCATCCTCCGCCCGGCTGAAGAACTCCAGGGCCCGCTGCGGCTCGGCAAGGCGTGCAGACACGACCCCCTCCACGATCAGCGTCGCGGGCTGATCCCCGATGCCGGGATCGAGCTCCGTGGCTCTGGCCAGAGCCCGGCTGGACTCCTCGAGTTGGCCGGACTCGAGCAGCGTGGCCGCGGCGTAGACGAGCTGGCGTGACTCCGGCGCGTCTGGCGCAAGCTCGCCCACCAGCTCGAGCGCAGCCTCGAGCGTGGGGCCGGAGGAGCCAGTGCCGCTACCGACTCCAGGCCGGCTTGGCGGCAGCCCGCTGTTCCTCGTCAGACCGGCTGCATTGGAGCGCCAGAGGTTCAGGTCGGCCTCCTCCACGTCGATCTCGACCTCGGCCTGCTCGCCGGTGTTGCTGCGGAGGACGAGGGTGAGCGGTCTATAGCTCGGAACCTGAAAGAGTGTCCGTTGGAGGACGAGCACGTCGCTGGCTCCCGGCTCGATGGATCCGCTGCGCGGAATCGGCGAGAAGCCGTCGGGACAGCTCGCGACCGTATAGTGGGCGTCGACGTTGCCGCTGTTGGCTACGACGACACTCCGCTCCGGGTGACGGCCGACGAAGCTCACCGGATTCGGGCTGACGTCGAGCGAGACCGCACAGCCTCGCGCGTAGCCGGCCTCGGATGCCCTCCGGAGCTCCTCCAGCGCGCGCAACACCACCTGCTTCTGGGTGGACGCATCCTGCAGCGACTTGGCGGCCTCGACGGCGTTGGTGAAGCGGCGGATCTCCTCCATCGCCCGATCCATGTTCTCGCGAATGCAGGCGTAGTGGGCCCCGGAGATCCGCTCGCCCTCGACGTCGCGGCAGGCCGTGTCGTAGCGGATCGCGTAGTCCTGGAGGAGCTGGTCGTAGTCGCGAACCTGCCTGTCCTCGATGCCGATGCCGCCCTTCACGGCCTCCAGGTCTGCGACGCTCGCCGAGAGCGAGACACCGATCGACCGCTCCCACCCCGAGAAGGCGCAATCCGGAGGCTCCTGCGAGACCCAGTAGGCGAAGATGGCGCCCGCCGCGAGCAGCACGAGTCCGAGCCCGATCAGAGTCCCCTGATTCACGCCGGATGCCCTCGAGGCATTCGTTCACGCGCTCCCTGCGTCGGACGCCAGCGGCTCGCCTCCCCGGAGCCAGCGCTCGGTACCTGGAGCCGCAGCTATCCGCGAACCCGCCGGTAGGCCCTCACCAGCTCGTCGAGTGCTCGGCGCAGCTCCGGGGGCAGGCCGGGCGTCGCGCTCGGCGTGTCGGAGGCCCCGTCCCCCTCGGTCGCCTCGCCCCGGCTGAAGCGAGCCACGATGGGGCGGTGATCGGAGATCCGCTGCACGTAGTCCGGGAAGCTGCGGTCGGCCGCGACGATGAAGAGATCGTCCGCACCGTAGCGACGGCCCATGTTCGGCGAGAGATAGACGTGATCGATCAGTGACTTGTAGCGACCCTTGAGGTAGGTGAGCGCCCCCTCTTCCTCGTCCTCTGCAGTCATGGACGACCAGCCGGCCGCGTCGAGGCTGACGAAGTCCCGGGAGGCCAGGGTGGCGTTGAAGTCTCCGAGGATCACGAAGTCGCGGTCGGCCTCGGGCCTGATCTCCTTCATGCGCTTCACCGCAGCGGCCAGGATCTGCGAGGCCTGGTCGCGGCGCAGCGATCCCTCCCCCTTCGCCTTCAGGTGCACCGGCACCACGAAGAAGTCCAGCGGGGCCTGGCCGTCGTGGCTGCGGGCCGTGAAGTGGAAGAGGCCGGGGTAGCGGTTGAAGATCTTGCCGTGCACGGCCTCGAGACCGAGGTCCGAGAAATCGCGGCTGTGCGTCGAGAACCAGGCATCGATCTCCTCCGGCCATTCGACGCGCCGGCCCTCGACGGTGGCCGGGTTCCAGATCACGCTGGTCGACTGCTTGCCCGTGCTGGCCCCGGGCTCCGAGTGCGCCACCTCGTACTCGAGGCCGTAGCGCCGACGGAGCACCCGCAGCAGCTCTTCGGCCGCTTCGGGCGAAGATTCGATCAGGGCCCAGACATCGAGGTTGAGGTCGGCCACCAGGCGCGCCACGCCCTCGATCTTCTCGGGGTAGCGGTTCGAGAACCACTCGATGTTCCAGGCTCCGACGTCGATGTCCTGGTCCGTGCCCGAGTAGCTGTTCACGACGCGCTCGAGATCGCTCAGCTCCGGCCGCGTACGCCGACCGAGGCTTCCGAAGAAGCCGAGTCCGCTGTCGATGCCCCGAATCGCGGCCAGTGCCTTTGCGGCGGAGCTGTCATCGCCGGCCGCCTGGGCCTTCTGCTCCAGGTCGGCGGCGATCGCCGAGAGCTTGATTCCCTCGTTCCGGACGGATCCGGGGCCGCTTCCCGTGCGGCGGGCGGCGTGGTGGAGCGCCACGACCTCCCAGCGGTTGTCCGAGACGGGGCTGCCCGAGCTGCCTCCCTCGGTATCCGAGGTGTAGTGCAGCACCAGCCCGTTGTCGGCCTCCACGTGATTCTGGTGCAGCACTACCTCCTTTGCGCGTCCCGCAGGGTGCTGCACCACGTTGGCCCGGTCGCGCATCTCGATGGCGAAAAAGCGTCGGTTCAGCGGAACGAAGCCGAAACGACCGCTCGCCGCAGGATCGATGGCGACGAAGGTGAAGTCGAGGTCGCGGCTGGTGACGAAGAGGCGGTCGGGGCGCAGCGCGAACTCCTCGTGGGTCTCCATCTGGCCATCGATGCCGAGCTCGTAGTTGAACTGGCTGACGGCATTGCGCACCACGTCGGGCGAGTTGAGAACGTGGTGGTTCGTGAGGAGGATGTCGCGAGCCACCAGGAAGCCCGTGCCGAGCCAGCCGCCGGGGCGATATACCCCCTCGTAGTCCGTCCCCTTGGAGACGACGATGCGACAGGTCGCGCGGGCCCGCTCGGCGCCTTTCTCGAGGAAGTAGGCCGGGAGGAAATCGATGCTCTGGCCGACGAGCGCCTCCGGAACGGCCTCACCCGGAGCGAGCTCACCACGCATGCGCACGGCAAGCGGCTCTCCGCTGAGGAAGCGGAACTCCCGACCGGCGCGCTCCGGATCCGGGGCGCCCGGGTGAATCAGCTTGCGCAGATCGGCCAGACCGCTCTGGGTGGCGTCGGGCTCGAAGAGGAAGTTTGCGGAAGGTGCGTCGGGCTTGGCCATGGTGTTTCTCCTTGATCGGGCTGTACGAAAGAGGCGGCTAGTCGAGGAGCTCCGCCGTCGCCCGGGGAGCCCCTTCCGCGGCGGTGGGCTGCGTCTCGAGGGGCCGTGGCGCGGCTGGAGGACCGGCCGCCACCTGAGGGAGCGCTTCGCCCTGCATGGCCGTCACCTGGGCCTCCCCCCCAGACCCCTGGCACACCAGGACCTCGACGCTGCGAGCCTCGGGATCGTCGAGCCGCTCGTGGTCGACACGGCCGTCGCTCCCAAAGGCGATCGGAGCTCGATTGACGAAGAGGCCCTCGCCGAGCCCGCGGAATCCGAGCTTGGCGTCCGGGAGCACCCGGTGGAGCTCCTCGACGACCGCCTCTGCTCGCTGCTCCGCCAGGTCCTGGTTCTTCGAAGGGCTGCCCTTGGAGCTCGCAAAGCCCAGCACCCAGATGCGCTGATGGGGATCCGCATTCAGGAGCCTCTCCCAGAGCCACTCGGCGAGGTCGGCCTCGGGGTAGGCCACGGCCCGTGCGTCCGTGCAGGGCTTGGGGCCGCAGGTCTCCGAGCTCCGGCTGGGGAAGTACAGGCGGATCGGCTCGACCCTCGAGTCTCGCTCGCAGCCGAGCACGCGCAGCGCGTACTCCTCGAGGCTCATCGAGCGAGCCCCGCGCTGCGGACCGAGAGCGGCGTTGATGGCCACCGTCAGGAGCTCGCCGAGATCGTCCTTGGGCTCGGGGCTCTTCTTCGCTGTGAGCGTGGCGCAGCTGTCCTCCTCGCCTCCCTGGCTGTCCTCCTCGCCTCCCTGGGAGTGGCACAGGACCTGGGAGCGATCGACTGCGAAGTAGGAGGCGCCGAGCTCCTCGCCCGGGCGGAAGAAGAAGAGGCGGCCGGAAGTGGAGCCGACGAAGCTGAGCGGTGGCTCGGGCTCTTCCAGGCTGCGATCGGCGAAGGCCAGCACGGACGGACGGCCTTCTTCGTAGACCCGGATCGCATCGCGCCAGCCCAAGCCGGCCACCGTCAGGAAGCTCAGCGCCAGCGCCAGCACAGCGATCCGGGCAGGGCTGAGCTGCCATGCGATCCAGGCCAGCCAGTCTGTCAGCGTCTCACGGCGGCCGTTCGCGCCGCGGGGACTCGGGCCGACCCTCCGCACGATCGATTGATTCATCCGGTAGAACACGAAGAGTACGACGAAGAGAAGGACGGGGATGAAGGAGTTCTCGATGCCGAAGTTCAGGAAGTCTTCGATCTTCGAGTAGTGGAAGACGTCGATCCCGAAGGAGGTGAAGTAGGTGTGGGCACGCACGAGGCCGAGGCCCGTGACGGTGGCCGTCACCACCGCCGTCAGGGAAGCGCTGTGGTCCTTCATGAACTTGTTCACCTGGTCGAGCCGCTCGTGCGCCAGGCGGCGCCAGCAGGTGCGCAGGTTCGCGAGCAGACGTGCCTGGCTGGCGCGATCGCCCTGCTCGAGAGTCGACAGCACGAGGGCCAGCACCGGGAGCGAGGGCTTCTGCGAGCCCAGCTGGACACCCGGTAGACCCCGAAGAAGGGTGCGGATCGCCTGCGCCGCGGGCTGGGCAGCCTCTTCGAGCTGCTGCCTGGGCAGCCCCTCGAGAACCTCCTCCCGAAGGAGCTGGACCGCCGGCGTCGACTTCTCTGGAAGCACGCGCTTCTCCAGACTGCGGAGCAGCGAGAGCTGAGCCCAGAGCGTGTGGGAGGGCTCGCCCTCGCTCATCAGGTTGTCCTGCTCGGGGGACTGGACGTAGTGCTCCAGCTCCTCGCTGCAGGCCATGACCGGGGCCAGAGGCCCGGCGAGCTTACCGATCGACTTCACTCGGCCCTCGAGCGGCTTCTGCAGACGCGAGAGCCGGGTCTCCAGGTCCGTGAGGACCGCGAACGAAGAGTCCTGGCGCTCGACGTCGGCCTTGAGGGACGCGAGCTCGTCGTCGACTTGCATGAGGTCGCGAGAGAAGGCCTCGAGCGGAGACCTCTGCTTCTTCGCCATGGCCACCAGGGGCTCGAGGGTCTCGGAGAGCCGGAGCCGACAGGCCTCGAGGCCCGAGCGCGACACCTCCGCCACCGAGGTACTCAGGGCGCGGAGCTGCGAACGGATTCCCACCTCGACACCCTCGACCCGCGCGCGCAGGGCCGCCGACTCGGCCTCGGCGGTGGTCCCCCCCAGCGCCACCGCCGCGATGCCCTCCCCGTTCTCGCGCGGCGCCAGCAGACGCCGAACCTCGAGGAAGCAGTGGAAGAGCTCCCTCGCCAGCCGCAGGCGAGTCCGGACGCCACTGCGGAAACGCTGCAGTGCGACAGGGAGATCCGGCGCCTGGCCGGGAGCGCTCGGAGGCTGGAGCGCAGCCACCTCGCGGATTAGCTTCTGGAAACGCTGCTCCAGTCGCTCGACGTCGTCAGGGGCCAGGGGGGGCATGGCGCTCCTCCGAAGATCCCCGGCATCTTCCACGCGGCTCCGTGGCCGGTCAACGAGAGCGTCGGCGGATCACGAGAACATCACGTTGGGTAACGACGTTTCCGTCCGGCCTGCCCGACGCGGCGGCAGGCAGACCGCCGCGTGACCGGGGACGACGAGATCGCCGCGCTGGGGATGTTTGCGGGAGGCGCAACATGGGCCTCTTGCACGAGGACGAGTCGAAGACCTTCGACAACGAACGCTTCATCTCGGACCTCGGTCACGTGATCGCGACGGACAACATCCGGAAGACGCGCTTCGGACAGCGAGACGGCTCGCCGATCTTCGTCCAGGTGCGGGGCTGGAACGCTGGCGGGAGCTCAGCGTCGCTCGTTCAGACGCAGCATGGGCGTCCCCCGGGAGGGTCCCGGCCGAGGCGCTGCGAGTGAAGGAGTGGAGAGGTGGGCTAGCGGGGCCGGCTACGTCGAGCCGGCCCCGGGAGACTCAGGCCTTGGCCGCCCAGGTCTTGCACCAGCCGGACTCGGGCACCAGGCCCTTCGGGATGATCGCGCACTTGCCGCGGCCCCCCTCGCCGGCCGTGTAGAACTGGCAGTTCGCGCAGTTCTGGCCCTCGGTGGTGGACTCGCTCACGAAGCCGATGCCGGTGAGAGTCGCCTTGATCACCGGGTCGTCGAGCTCGCTGGCCAGGGCGTTCTCGTCGGCCGCCGCGCGGCCGGGCAGCCACAGGGCCACTGCGCCCGCGACGGCGGCGGCCCCCAGACCGTGGAACTCGCGCCGCGTGAGCTGCGGCTGGCGTCGATGCTGGCTCTCCTTCATCTCGTCTCTCCCCGTATTTGTGCCCATAAAATTAGCTGGGCGTCCATGGTGCTTCTAGATCGGTCCTGGACAATCTTGCCTCGGCCCGACTTCCCTCGTCCGGCGCCCCCCGGCCCGGGCAGCGCCCTGCCCGCTCCGTGGGCAGGCCCCGACCGGCAGCCCCGCTCGCGGCGCCAGGGGGTGGCAGCCTTCTTGCCAGGCAGCCGCCCCGGGGGCCGATGCGGGCCCCTCCGGGAGCCCCCCTTCCCTTGCGCGCGTACCCCTCTCCGGTCGAGAGCTACCTGCAGGGCCTCTACGAGCGATTTCGTCCCCTGCAGGACGGCGCGCTGGCAGATTACATCCCGAGCTGGCAAAGGCCGACCCGCGGGGCTTCGGAATCTGCGTCGCCACCGTGGACGGCCACGTCTACGAAATAGGAGACGCACGCAGGCCCTTCACGATTCAATCGATCTCGAAGCCCTTCGCCTACGGCCTGGCCCTGGCCGACCGCGGCGTGTCGGTACCTGCGCCTGCGCGGCGCCGCCCCGGAGCTGGCCGCCCGGCTGCTGGAGGAGCTGCTCGCCACCAGCTCGCGCATCGTAGGTCGGCTCGGCCAGGAGGCGGTGGGCGAGAGCCTCTAGGCCGGGGCGGCCGCGTCGTCCTCGAGGGGGAGCATCTCGACCGAGACGTCGACGGTGTGCGAGCCCCCGCCCAGGGTCACGCCCTTCACCGGGCTGACGTCGTCGTAGTCGCGCCCCCAGGCCAGCAGCAGGTGGCGATCCGAGGGCAGCAGATCGTTGGTCGGGTCGAAGTCGATCCAGCCCAGCACCGGACACCAGACCGAGGCCCAGGCGTGGGAGGCCTCCGAGCCGACCAGGCTCGCCCCGGCGCCGGCCTGCGCGTCGGGGGCGGGCGCCTGCGCGCCAGGGGCGGGCGCCTGCGCGCCGGAGACCCGGCTGGAGCGCAGATAGCCGCTCACGTAGCGCGCCGGCAGCGAGAGCGAGCGCATCGCACCGATCATCACGTGGGCGAAGTCCTGGCAGACGCCGTGCCGCTCGCGCAGCACCTCGGGGAGCGGCGTCTCCAGGCTGGTGGCGGCCGGGTCGTAGGCGAACTCCGCGTGAATGCGGTGCATCAGGTCCATCGCCCCCTCGGCGAGCGGGCGGCCGGGCGGGAAGGAGGTGGCGGCGTAATCGGCCAGCTCGCGGCTGGGCTCGATGAAGGGGGAGTCGAAGACGTACTCGTAGGCTCCCAGCGCCTCTTCCTCCCGGGAGCTGCGCAGCCGCTGCGCCACCTCCTCCCAGGGCAGCGAGCGCGAGGCGTCGAGCGGGCTCGCCGGCTGCAGCTCCACCTGCGACTCGGTGTGGATCACCAGCTTCTCGTGGGGCACCTCCAGGGTGAAGAAGACCACGTCGTTCCCGAAGTAGTCCTGGTGCCAGTGCACGGTGTCCGGGCTCGGCTCGATGCGCAGCTCGACGTTGCGCACGTCCTGGCGGGGCAGGCGCCGCGGCAGCAGGTGCGCCTCGTTGTGGGAGGTGACCACCGAGCTCTCGTAGCAATACACTGTCTCGTGACGTACGCGATAGACGGTCACGGGCGCAGGGCTCCGACCCGCGGCGGCTGGCGGCGCGGAATCGCGTGCGAGAGGTAGGCGTGGTCGAGGGCGACGGCCAGGGCCGGCAGACCCACCTCGAGATCGTCGAGCAGGGCCGCCAGCTGCGCACGGCCGGGCTCGGGCCCCGGTGCGATCTCGGCCAGCTCCGTGGGCGGGCGCTCGCGGAGCCGGCGGATCATGTCGTCCAGCTCCTGGCGCGGCGCCCGGCCCAGGGTCTTGAAGCGCTCGGCCAGGCGCTGCAGCTGGAAGGCCAGCGCCCGGGGGTTGGCCTCGTCGAGCAGCAGCAGGTCGAGCACCAGCAGCGCCTGCGGCGAGGTCAGGTAGCGCGAGCGGTAGGTCATGGCGCTGTCGGCCACCTCGAGCACCGCCTCCAGGCGCCGCGTCTCGTTCTGCGAGGGCAGGACCAGCCCGTGGCGCAGCAGCTTCGCCATCTGGATGGCCCGCTCCAGGCGCCGCCCGACCTCCAGGAACTGCCAGCCCATGCCCTGGGTCATGCTCTCCATCACCAGGCCGGCGAAGGCCGAGAGCGCGGTGATGCCGCGGTCGAGCAGCGCCAGGGTGGCGTTCACCTGCAGCGCCGGGTGCGTGTCCGGGGCCACGAGGTCCTGCTGCAGGCGCGCCAGAGTTCGCCAGGCGTCCGTGGAGATGCGGTCGCGCAGCAGCCAGGCCAGGCGGTGCAGCGAGTCGACCGCGGCTGCGACTCCGCTGCCGGCGCCCCGGTCGAAGAGGCGCTCGCAGAGCGCGGCCTCGATGCCGCTGGAGCGCAGCGGCTCGTCGCGATCTCCCAGGGGCGCGATGCGGTCGAGGAGGACGATGGCCTCCGGCAGCGGCGCATCGACCATGCGCACCGGCTCCTCGGCCAGGCGCCGCAGCGCCGCCCGGTGCAGGCGCATGCCGGCCTCGCAGCGCTCCGCCGTGCGCCCGAGCCAGTAGAGGTTGTCGGCCACACGGCTGGTGAGGGCGAAGCTGCCCCGGCTCACGTCGCCGGGCAGCGCCGTGTGGTCCATCAGGGTCGTGTAGGGCACCGGTGCCTCGGCCAGCACCCAGGTGTCCTTGCTGGCGCCGCCGCGCTGGCTCGAAACCACGAGGTTGTCCGAGGTGGAGGCCACGCGGGTGAGCCCGCCGGGCATGACCCGGTAGCCGTCGCCGCTGCGCACCGCGTAGACGCGCAGCACCAGATGGCGCGGCGAGGGGCCGTTCTCCGCGCCCGTCGGCACCGTGGAGAGGGCCACCTGCTCCTGCGCGACGAAGCGGTGGGGCGCGGCGCGAATGCGCTCGACCAGGGCCGCGCGGTCCTCGCGGCCCAGGTCGGCCCCGAAGACCACGTCGCGCTGGGGCGAGGGGAAGGCCGGCTTCAGCACCAGCTGCTCCAGGTTCGCGAGAACGTGCTCCAGCTCCCGGGGCTGCCCGCACCACCAGGTGGCCACCGAGGGCATGCGCAGCTCCTCGCCCAGCAGGTGCCTGCAGAGCCCGGGCAGGAAGGCCATGGTGGCGGCCGTCTCGACGACCCCGCTGCCGAGCGCGTTGGCCACCACCGCCTTGCCCGCGCGCACGGCCTGGACCAGTCCGGGAATGCCGAGGGCCGATTCGCCGAGCAGCTCGAGCGGGTCGCAGAAGTGGTCGTCCTGGCGACGCAGGATCACGTGCACCGGCAGCAGGCCCGAGAGGGTCTTCAGGTAGACGCGCTCGTCGCGCACGGTGAGGTCGCCGCCCTCGACCAGGGTGAAGCCCAGGTAGCGGGCCAGGTAGGCGTGCTCGAAGTAGGTCTCGTTGTAGGGACCGGGCGTCAGCAGCACCACGCGGGGCGTGCCCGAGGTGGGCGCGGCCTGCAGCAGCGTGTCGCGGTAGGCCTGGAAGTAGCCGGCCAGCCGCTTCACGTGGAAGTCGCGGAAGAGCTCGGGCAGGATGCGGGACATCACCACCCGGTTCTCCAGGGCGTAGCCGGCGCCGGACGGCGCCTGGGTGCGGTCGCCCAGCACCCACCACTGGCCGTCGGGCGAGCGGGCCAGGTCGGCCGCGTAGACGTGAAGCCGACAGTCCTGGGGGATGGGAAGGCCCCGACAGGGGCGCAGGAAGCCCGGATTGGCAAAGAGCACCTCCGGCGGCAGCTGGCCCTCGCGCACCAACCGCCCCTCGCCGTAGAAATCGGCGAGCATGCGGTCGAGCAGCATGGCTCGCTGGCCGACCGCCTTCTCGACCCAGGCCCACTCGTCCGAGGAGACGAGCATCGGGATCGGATCGAGCTGCCAGGGCCGGTCCACGCCGCGCGGGTCGCCGTAGACGTTGTAGGTGACGCCGTTCTCCTCGATCAGGCGCTGCCCCTCCTGCCAGCGCCGCAGCAGCTCGACGTTGCCCATCGCCTCCAGGGCCTGCATCAGCTCGCGCCAGTGCGGCCGACGCTGGCCGCCCGGAAGCGTCATCTCGTCGTAGTGGCCCGAGACCGTCGCGTAGGCGCTGACAGGCTGGAGCGTCACGGCGCGGGCCTGCGCAGGTCGAGGGTCATGGGCAGCTCGGCGTTCGCCTCCGGAGGCGGTACCGCCATCTCGCCGGGCGAGTGGCCGAAGGGCTCGAAGCGCGCGCTGCGGCGGGCCTCGGCCTCGTAGGCGTTCACCGGGAAGGTCTCGTAGTTGCGGCCGCCGGGATGGGCGACGCGGTAGGTGCAGCCGCCCAGCGAGCGACCGGCGCGGGTGTCGAGGAGGTCGAAGACCAGCGGCGCGTGCACCGGGATGGTCGGGTGCAGGCAGGAGGGCGGCTGCCAGGCGCGGTAGCGCACCCCGGCCACGAACTCGCCCTGGCGGCCGGTCGGATGCAGCGGCAGCCGGCGGCCGTTGCAGGTCGGAAGCCAGCGCTCGCCGTCGCCGAGGCCCCGCACCCGGACCTGCAGCCGCTCGACGGAGGAGTCCACGAAGCGAACGGTACCCCCCACGGCGGCCTCCTCGCCAAGCACGTGCCAGGGCTCGATGGCGTTGCGCAGCTCCAGCTCGATGCCCTCGGGCGCCACCGAGCCGATCTTCGGGAAGCGGAACTCGAAGTGGGGGGCGAACCACTGCCGGCGCAGGTCGAAGCCGGCGCGCCGCAGTTCTTCCAGCACGCTGCAGAGATCCTGGTCGACGAAGTGGGGCAGCATGAAGCGGTCGTGGAGCTGGGTTCCCCAGCGGGTCGGCCGCCGGCGGTAGGGCTCGCGCCACAGCCAGGCGACACAGGCGCGCAGCAGGAGCTGCTGGACCAGGCGCATGCGTGCGTGCGGGGGCATCTCGAAGGCCCGCAGCTCCAGCAGCCCGAGGCGTCCTCTCGAGGTGTCGGGCGAGTAGAGCTTGTCGATGCAGAACTCGGCCCGGTGCGTGTTGCCGGTGACGTCGGTCAGCAGGTGGCGGAAGATCCGGTCGACCAGCCAGGGCGGCGCCGGGCCCGCCTCCGGCTCGGGGATCTGCTCGAAGGCGATCTCCAGCTCGTAGACACTCTCGTGGCGCGCCTCGTCGACCCGCGGCGCCTGGCTGGTCGGCCCGATGAAGAGCCCGGAGAAGAGGTAGGAGAGCGAGGGGTGGTCGAGCCAGTAGCCGACCAGGCTGCGCAGCAGATCGGGGCGGCGCAGGAAGGGGCTGTCCGCGGGCGTGGGCCCGCCCAGCACCACGTGGTTGCCGCCG